>DATEXZ010000254.1:0-14984 GCA_035256445.1 Methanoregula sp. | reverse complement strand
GCCCGGTGCTGCCCCTGCACCGGCAGGTTCTCCGGCCCACGTGTTCAAAGGAGAGGCGTTCGCCCAGGAAAACATCGATCTGTATAATTCTTCTGCTGCCGTTACCCGTCCGTTCATGGTCCAGGTGCGGTCCGACAACCGCCCTCTGCCATCCCTGCGGGGGACGGGGTTATAATCCACCCGGGCTTCAAGGAGCCGGGGTGTGAGGCGGAGAATCGCGATACGCGAGAACATTTCCGAGGCCTGCAGCGCCGATTCCACTCCTGTGTAACAGGTAGATGCATCAGGTTCGATAACAGGGAGTTCTGCAAGTTCCCCGTAATACCGCGAGTCCTGTGCCGTTTGTGATGCGACGGCATCCGGATCATCGCCAGCAACGAGAACGACACCGGAAACCAGCCCCTGCGCAACTGCCTGGAGAAGAGGATCTGCACAGGCATTTACTCCGACATTTTTAATGATAACAGCAGCCCTACGTCCGGACAGGGAATCCCCCAGCGCATATTCGAGAGCGGTCTTCTCGTTGATTACCATTTCTGCTTTAATCAGTTCCCCCAGTCCGGTAATCGGGAATCCCGGAACGGTATACTGCCGGTCAGTATATCTGCAGAGAGCTTCTGCAATAGCTTCACATCCTTTCATGCATCCTTCCCGGGCACCAGATCGCACCCTGCACAGTTCGTGCACATCGTCATAGCCAGCCGTGGGTCAAGACCTGAGTCAGCAAGAGCCCGTGTATGGATCGCAAAGACTTTCTTTAACCGTTCCGCAGTTGGCCGTTGCATTCCTGCAAGCCCCGCCACCGGGTTGAGCGGGCGCAGGACGGGAATCACCCCGTGGGATGTCAGGGTTTTAATGCAGGTTTCCAGCTCTGTGTCGGTCTCTCCTAGCCCCACGATGACATTCGAAAAGACACGGTTTTTCCCGAACACCCGGACCGAGCGATCGAGCACCTGCCAGATCAGCCCGTAATCCAGACCAGGGCACATCCGGGAAAAGAGTTCCGGTGTCGCGGCTTCGAGATTAAATTTCACTTCTGAGGCACCGGCTTCCTTTAACCGGTCGGGCGTCCTCGTGGTCGGATATATGGAAACACCGAGGGGCAGGTTATACGAGGCGAGGTGTTTTACCACCTGGATCACATAGGTTTCTTCTTCTTCGACAGATGTCATCACGCCGCTCGTTATCGAGATGGCGTGGATACGGTCCCGTACCGATTCCACCATGAGCCTGATTTCTTCGATGGTCTTTCGTTTTCCCCCGATTCGTGGGACTGAGCAGTACCTGCACGAAAAGATGCAACTGCCTGTTACCGTGATGAAAGCCTGGTCAGGACAGTGGAACCCGGGCCTGAGTAAATGTCCGGAGATATGCTGCCCTTCAAAGATCAGGTCAGCAGCTCCGTTTCCAGCGTGCACAATCTCAACGCTGCTTTGAGGACTGAGCACAAGTTTGACCCTTTGATTTCCCACGGCAAAAAAAACTGCACCGCTTCCTCCGGCACCTGGTCCTGCCGCAGAGTACGCGATGAACTGCTCGGCCGGTTCACCGGTCAGTCGTGCCCGGCCAACAGCCAGAAGATGTGCTTTCAGGTCTTTCCAGCGCATAGTTCCAATGCCTCCGTATAGTTCGTGTAGAAGGGCAGCGCAGCAACAGCACCGATGATTCCACGCCCCTTCATAATTATTCTGAGGTCCGGATCCTGCAGGTTTTCCAGCAGCCCCGGGTTTACCTCACCCCTCTTCACCTTCCACCCGAATTCAAGCAAATCCCGTGAGGGAATAAATCCAGTGTAGACGGCCATCCCGGTTTTTCCAGACAGCGTATACTGTTCCAGGAGCTGGTGGAACCTTGCAGTCAGCCCTTCCGGATCTGTTGTGGCAAATTCTGCCACCAGCCCGACGCAGTTCTTGGTCCTGTAGGGTACCGGGAATAGCTGGACAATCGTGTGAGAGAGATAAACCGTGTGTTCATCTTCAACGGCCTTTGCAATATTATGGACAAGCGTCCAGGTGGCACCTTCTTCCGGCGTGTCAGTGTCATCGACTCCGATCAGGACCCGCTGCATACGGGGCAGCCATATCGTAGAACCGGCAACTTTTCCACCTCCGGATTCATCACTCCTGCTCCGCAGGACCCCTGCTGCATCGGAACGGCATGCAGCAGCACCGACACCACCACCGCCCATGCCAATATAACTGATGATGATTTCAGACTCATCAACCGTGCAGGCGGATATCCCTGCCGGGAACCGCGAACCTTCAAGGACAAGATCAACTGATCCGGTTTTCAGCAGGTATCTCATCGTAGTCCCTACGCAGCGGACCTGTTCGACGACAGGGCTCTTGGCGTAGTGATATTTTGACCACATCGCACCACCAATACACTCAAAGAATTCAATAAGCTCCACCCTCCTGCCATCTCCCTGTGCTACTGCCACTATTCGTGGGTAATGGATCACGTAAGGTTCAGAGATGTTCGCCATACAGTCCCGCCGCTTCTATACCACGGTTTCCCCATAATACTGCGCCAAGCGCCCCAATCCTGCCTTTTTTTGCATTCCTGTCAAGGAATTCAATTCCCAGCGTCTGTGCTTCACGTTCCGCCTGTTCGAGGGTCATTATTTCAGTCTTAACCCATCTGAATGCCGGTGAATCCATCGTGAAATCGATACCCCGGTAGCAGGCAATGCCGGTGTCACTCGAAAAAGTGTGTTCTTCGATATATTTTCTGATATATTCTTTGAGTTCAGTAACATTCTCTGGTTTTACTGCAAAGTTGAGTGCAGAGCCGACACAGTTTGTAGTTTTCTGGGGCACTTTAGGATTGAGCTGCACAAGACGCATGTTGAGAAATTCAACACCGTCAATCCTGCACGATTCGGCACACCTGAGGGCCATGACCCATGTTGCTCCTTCGGTTCTGGTATCGGTATCATCGATGCCGAAACATATCTTTTCATACCTGGGTGAGATGATACGCACCCGGTTTGTCCGTGCACCGCCAGTTCTGAGGTCATCTTCAGTCGGATATTCGGAACGAAGGACGCCCGGAGCCTGAGGGAGACATGCTGCAACCCCGACCCCGGCACCCGCGATACCGCTCCACGAAGTGGTTACTTCATTGCCGGATACTTCAACTGCCTCGAGAGCCTGACCTCCGATGTCATCTGCTGCTGCGCCGAAATTAACGGGAGCTCGACCCAGTTTTGTTTTGAGAGTCATCGAAGTTCCTTCAACGAGGCATCCCGTCACGACACCTCCGGCACGGTAACGGTTCATTGCATCCCACTCGATTGGACCCCGTGCAAGACAGTGCTCGATGATCTCTGCAACACCAGCCCGTTCGTCTACCATCACAAGAAATTTTTTTGCAAAGAGCGTGCCGAATCGCTGTTTCACGTCATCGGGTGTCAGGATAATCAAATTATCACCGAAATTTTCGTTAACAAAAGAATCGTTAACAACAATATAAATAATAATCGATTATTCAATCGATTCCAAAAAAATAAAAAAAATTAAAGGACTTTGTGAAGTTCAATCTTGTAAGGTCCAAGTGTCCCTCCGAAGTTTCCTGCGGAAATAAATTTGACCCCTGGTACCATTGCCGCAGCTTTGATACCTGCGGCCATTGCAGCTGCAACACTCTTTTCATCGACACCATCAATGACGATCTCGTAAACTGCCCTGATTCCTGCCGGAATCTTGCTGTCGGAAACCTTCTCCTTCAGGGTCGGACAGTATTTTTCATTGGTCGAAGCTGGCATGAATTTGTACTTGAGACTTCCAACTTTCGAACCACTTCCAACGATTCCTCCCGGGAAACTCGTAATTGTCCCGGGCACCTTATCAATTGCTTCGATTGCGGCTTGTGCACCGACAAGTGCTGCCATCTGGTTCTCTCCCATAACAAAGAAGTTTCCACCAGCAACACCTTTTACAATACCAAATTCCTCTTCTCCGATATATTCACCCTGCATTATAGGGATAACCCAGCATTTTCTTCCGCCTACTTCCTTCTGGTATTCATACCCGTCGCCGAAGAAGTGCAGCTTGACCGCTATCTTTTCTTCAGCATTGGTAATACCGTTAAAAACCGCCGTAGTTGGTGCGGTAAGGACACATTCCGCGAGGCGTTCAACAACCTGCTCCTTTAGTTTTTTCTTGCTTGCACAGATGAGGATTGCAATACCCGGCCTGCCGTCAGGGGTCTCGTTTGCAGGGATATAGCCCTCGATACCCGCTTCACACGGGCATCCTATCGCCGATGTTGCAAACCCGGTTGCTTCTGTTGCTGCTTTCAGTGCCCAATCCCTCGTGACCGCAGTGATAATTACACGGCAGACCCAGGTCGGGAATGCCTCTGCGTAGGTATTATCAATAGTGACTCCGTTGATTTCCATACAAATAACCTCCGGTACTCCAATGGTACAATGATGGTGATTGAATAAATTTTCTAAATTAATCCATACTATCAAGCGCATAAAAAATGCTGATTTGTGTGAATTTTTTTTTATTAACTTAATTACATAGTTAATCAACTAAAATTAAAAATCTTCAATAAATTGGCCTTTTTCTGGTGTAAACTTCAGAACATTTATCTATATTCTTATGCCACTTTTTAATAGTCGATTTTTGAAATCGATCATAGCTGGTGCGTGAGAAAAAAATGGCATTTGCAGTGCACATAAACATGGAACATTGTACTGGCTGTAACAATTGTGTCGTCGCGTGCCCTGTGGACGCATTAGAGCTTCACACTGTGGATCCTTCTTCGAAGGATAAAATCTACAAAGTCAAAGACGGAAAATCCGTTGTCCTCGACTTTAAAGGTGAGCTCTGCGCCGGATGCGGCGTTTGTGTCCAGGCATGCCCACACGATGTTATCAAGCTGGCAGGCCCCTGGGAATCCAGATCAGTGGCAAAGGTACAATAAAGGAACAGCGTTGAGGGTTAATTCATGGCATTGTTTCCAAAATTTTCAAAAAAGAAAGATGGTGTCAACGTTGTGATGGAGCAGAAACTCCTTCAGAGCGTGAACAATCTTATTCTCAATGTAGAGACTTGTACAGGATGCGGTATATGCGTCGAGTCTTGTCCTGAGGATGCAATCGTTCTCGGACTTGTCGGCGCATCAAGGCGTGGCGCAATCAATTACGCTGCTCCTGTTGATGTTGACGAGGTCAAGTGTTCGTACTGTGGCGTCTGCGTCATCATGTGCCCGTTCAATGCATTGACTCTGAAAGTGGACGGTCAAGAGAAACTCCCCATCCTTGAAAAGGAAGGGTTCCCCCAATATGATATGAAGGCAGAGATCGATGACGAAAAATGCGTCAAGTGCACGATCTGCGAAGAGGTCTGCCCACGAGATGCAATCGACCGGAACGTCCCTGCCTACGAAGGAACCTACAAGGGACCTGTGGAAGGCGCAAAGGATCGCCTGACCGCAATCAAGACGAAAACGACATTCACCGTTGATAAAGAGAAATGCACGCTCTGTGGTATATGCGGTGCACTCTGTCCGGCCATCGTAGTGAAACACAAGGAATTCACCGCAGAAACCGGTAAAGTTGAAGGGGATGTCGTCTGGGACGAGACGAAATGTGATGCCTGCAAGGTATGTGTTGAGGCATGCCCTGAGGAGTGCATTACCGTTGAGCGTGAAATTATCTCAGATAAAATCGAAGGGAAGGTCAGCATCATCCAGGAAAACTGCTGCACATGCCAGTGGTGCTCACGGAATTGCCCGACCGAGGCTATCACTGTCGAGAAACTTTTTGAGGGAGATATTGAATTCCACGCTGAAAAATGTCCTGGTGGCTGCTCAACCTGTGTCGATATTTGTCCGGCGAACGCGATTTATCTTCCATCGCCAAAGCCGGCGGCAGATATGAAACATGAGATCGAACCAACCATTGCAGTAAATAAGGATAACTGTATCCTGTGCGGTGCCTGCGTCAATGCATGCCCGGGTGAAGATATTATTGTACTGCAGAGGTCTGGTATCCGTGTCAAAGGAACAGAGACCGACCTGTTCAAGAAGATCAAGGAAAAACTCTTCACCAGGAGAACATCGAAGGTGAAAGAGGAGATTACCGGACAGGTCAACCTCAAACAAATGGAGAGGGCGTGAGAGAATATGGCAAGAGTAAAAGGTTACCCGGAAGCGCTTGAGAAGAAACTTCATGACCAGCGCTATTTCCGTGAAGATTCGAACCCGGAATTTACGAAGACTGTGAAAAGTATCTCACGCACCATACCCCATATGTGCTACCAGTGCGGTACCTGTACCGGTTCATGCCCGTCAGCCCCCCGTAGTACATACCGCATCCGGAAATTCATGAGAAGAGCGGTTCTCGGGCTTGAAAACGAATCACTGACAGATCCGGATCTCTGGCTCTGCACTACCTGTTACAGCTGCACTGACCGCTGCCCGCGGGATATTGCACCAACAGATACAATTATGGCAATGAGGAACCTCGCCTTCAAAAGAGATATTATTCCGGTGAACTTCCTCAAGACTGTCCAGGCGATTTATAGCTCGGGACATGGTGTGCCCAACAATGATGTCAACCGGGCTGCCCGGGAGAAACTCGGACTTACCAGGGACCCGCCAACTACCCACATGTATCCGGAATATATACCCGGAATAAGGAAAATCCTGGACCACTACAAACTCAAGGCAAATGCTGACAGGATTGTCAAGGAACGGGAGGGGTAAGATACTATGTCAGAAGCAAAACACAAATTCGCTTTTTACCTCGGCTGCATTGCCCCAAACCGGTACCCGGGCTGCGAATCGGCATCCATCAAGGCCATGAAAAAACTTGGCGTTGAACTGGTTCCGCTTAAAGGAGCCAGCTGCTGCCCCGCACCAGGTGCATTTGGATCGATTGATTTGAACGTCTTTTACGCAATGGCTGCACGAAATATTGTCCTTGCTGAACAGATGAAAATGGACATCGCTCTGCTCTGCAACGGGTGTTACAAATCGATCTGGGAAGTAAACCACAAGCTCAAGCACAACAAGGATCTCCGCGATGGTGTCAATGAAGTTTTAAAAGAAATCGATATGGAATACAAGGGCACCATCAATGTCTACCACACCGCTGAACTCCTCTACAATGACAAGTTTATTGGTGTTGACAAGGTCCGGGACAGTGTTACCAACCCGCTCACCGGTGCACGTATTGCCGTCCACTATGGCTGCCACCTGACCAAACCGCACAAGGACCGTGAGTTTGAGAAGGAGGTCATGCTGAATACAGAACACCCGACCTGGATGGAAGAACTGGTTGCTGCACTCGGTGCAACACCGGTGGAATACCGGAATAAGATGCAGTGCTGTGGAGCCGGTGGCGGCGTGCGAGGCTATGATATTGTTCATGCGCTGGATATCGCCAACGAGAAGCTCATTAACCTCAAAGAGGTCAAGGTTGACGCTCTCACGGACATCTGCCCGTTCTGCCAGCTTCAGTTCGACCGTGGCCAGATTGAGATCAAGGAGAAGTTTGGCGTGTCATACGACTTACCGGTACTGCACTATGCTGAACTGCTCGGACTGGCACAGGGAATGAGTCCGCAGGAGCTCGGGCTGGATCTCCATGGTATCAGCTGCGAACCGTTCCTGCAGAAGGTGCTGTGAGGTGGGACCAATGGCTGAAAAGAAGAAAACAACTGCAAAAAAGACGGAAGCAAAGAAAGAAGCAAAACATGAAGCTCCCGCAAAACAGGAAACGAAAATGCAGGCCCCCGCAACTGTCAGTAGTACAACAAAACAGGAAGCACGCATTGGCGTCTTTATCTGCCACTGTGGAACAAACATTGCCGGGTCAATGGATATCCCGGCCGTGCAGGAATATGCAAAAACCATCCCGAATGTCGCCTATGTTGACAACTACAAATATATGTGCTCAATGCCCGGGCAGGCTGTGATTAACAAGGCAATCAAGGAAAACAAACTCACCGGGGTCGTTGTCGCTGCCTGTTCACCACGTCTCCACGAACCCACGTTCAGGACAGCGACCAAAGAAGGTGGCCTGAACCCGTTCCGTTTTGAAATGGCAAACATCCGTGAGCAGAACTCGTGGGTGCACATGCACGACCAGCAAGGGTCAACAGACAAGGCAAAGGACGCGATCCGCATTGCTGTTGCAAAGGCATCACTCCTGCAGGACCTGTTCCCGAAGGCGGTCCCTGTTGAGAAAGCAGCAATGGTGGTCGGGGCCGGCGTTGCCGGTATGCAGGCAGCACTCGATCTCGCAAATGCCGGGATCAAGACCTACCTTATTGAGTCATCCCCCAGCATTGGCGGGCGCATGTCCCAGCTGGACAAGACATTCCCGACCCTTGACTGCTCCCAGTGTATCTTAACACCAAAAATGGTGGACGTTGGCAGGGCGCCAAATATCGAGCTTATGACCTGGTCAGAAGTCGATGCAGTCGAGGGTTATATCGGCAACTTTGATGTAACTATCCGGAAGAAGGCACGCGGTGTACTCACCCCAGCTGAAGCAGAAGCTCGTGGTATTGTCGGCGGCGGCTGTAACGGCTGCGGTGACTGCGAGGTGGTATGTCCGGTAATCAAGCCCAACGAATTTGAAGTCGGCATGAAACCCCGCAGAGCGATTTATATCAACCACCCGCAGGTCGTACCCCTTCTCTATACGATCGACTGGAACTCATGCATCAAGTGCGGGCTGTGTGTTACTGCCTGTGGTCCCGAGAAGAAAGCAATTGATCTCGAACAAAAGGACGAGTTTGTCAAGGTCAAGGTCGGGACTGCCATCCTCGCAACAGGTTTTGACATTTTCCCGGTCGAAAAGAAGGCAGAATGGGGATACAAGAAGTATGAAAATGTCATCACGAGTCTCGAGTTCGAACGGCTCATCTGTGCATCAGGTCCGACCGGGGGTCACCTCGTCCGCCCAAGCGACGGGGAAACTCCCAAAAGAGTCGCATTCGTGCTCTGTGCAGCCTCACGTGACAATACCGGAAACGGCAAGCCCTATTGTTCCCGGTTCTGTTGTATGTATTCATTGAAGCATGCACACCAGATCATTGAAAAGATCCCGGGATGCATTCCGTATATCTTCTATATGGATATCCGCTCCTTCGGTAAGATGTATGAAGAGTTCTATTACCGCATCCAGGATGAAGGAGCCAAGTTCATTCGCGGCAGGGTTGCCAATATTCTTGAAGACCCGGTCACCAAGAACCTCCACGTCCACGCTGATGACACATTGCTTGACCGCCCGGTTGACATGGATGTTGACCTTGTCGTGCTCGCAGCTGCAGTACAGCCAATGGAGGACACAAACAGGACCCGCAAGCTCTTTGGTGTATCCTGTTCGATGGATGGATGGCTCCTCGAAGCCCACCCGAAACTGAACCCCTGTGGAACGACAACCGCTGGTGTTTTCCTTGCAGGTGTCTGCCAGGGACCAAAGGATATCCCGGATACTGTTGCATCTGCTGAAGGTGCAGCTTCCGCGGCGAGTATCCCGATCCACAAGGGAGAGGTAGAACTCGAACCGTATTTCGCCATGTGCATCGAGGAGAAATGCGCAGGCTGCGGTATGTGCGTAAACCTCTGCCCATACAGTGCTCTGGCACTTGTGGAAAAGGAAGGACGACAGGTTATGCAGGTCACTGAAGCCAAGTGCAAAGGGTGCGGAACCTGCGGTGGTTTCTGCCCTGGTGGAGCAATCTGGATGAACCACTTTGCTACCCCGCAGATCGTGGCGCAGATCGATGCTTTCCTGCTCGGGGGTGAGCAGTAATGTCAGCACCACCGGAATTTCCCATTCCCAACCGTGAGCCCGGGCAGTGGCAACCAAAAATTATAGGAATTCTCTGCAACTGGTGCTCGTATGCAGGCGCTGACCTTGCCGGCGGTGGACGTATACAATATCCACCGGATGTCCGGGTCGTCCGTGTCATGTGTACCGGCCGTATTGATGCATTGTTTGTCCTTAAGGCGTTTGCTGACGGTGCGGATGGCGTGCTTGTCTCCGGATGCCACTTCGGTGACTGCCACTATCTTGAAGGTAATTTCAAGGCTGCAAAACGGATGTTTATGGTCAAGCGACTTATGAAGAGCATCGGTCTCGATGACCGTCGCTTCAGGATGACGTTTGTGTCAGCATCCGAAGGCGCAAAGTGGGGTGCCGTTATCACTGATGTAGTAAAAACAATCAATGAACTCGGACCAAGCCCTATTACTGAATTCAACAAGTAGGGAGGAATAGTCAGTGGCAACGATAAACGTGAACCTGATATCAGGCCGGAGCATCCAGCAGGGTGTTGCGATTGAAGGCGGGAAGGAGAAACCCGCCTATCGCACTGCCGCTGGGATCATCGAACTTGATCCATCAGATTTGAAAAAACTCGGGACGTGGAAAAATACTAACGTCAGAGTGACAAGCGATCACGGCAGCGTTATTGTGAAAGCAATCGAGACCACGCAGGGGCCTCACCCGGGTCTTGGATTTATTCCCATGGGACCCTGGGCGAATTCCATAATCAATCCCAATACCTACTCAACGGGTATGCCGACATTCAAAGGTGTTCCTGTGAGGGTAGAGGTGGCAATCAACGAACCGGTACTGCTCGGAATTGAACTCGTGCAGAAACAATGCGGGGTGAAATGAAATGACCAAGACAATACCAGATGTCATTTGTCCTTTCTGCGGGACGCTCTGTGATGACCTTGAAGTTGTTGTTTCGGATGACGGGAAACAGCTTCTCGAAGTCTACAATGCATGCGTTATAGGAACCGAAAAGTTCCTGCACTCCCAGTCGAAGGACCGTGTTACGCGGCCAAGGATGCATCAGCCTGACGGAACCTGGAAAGAGGTCAGCTATGATGAGGCAGCCGAGTATACCGCACAGATGCTTGCAAAGGCCAAAAAGCCCCTCATGTACGGATGGAGCTCCACCAACTGCGAAGCACAGAGTGTAGGGAACGAGATCGCCGAAATCACCCGTGCATGCTGCGACAATACTGCTGCGGTCTGCCACGGGACCACCCTGATTGCCGTCCAGGACATCGGTCTGCCGTCATGCACTCTTGGAGAGATCAAGAACCGTGCAGACCGCATCATCTTCTGGGGATGCAATCCGGCACACGCTCACCCCCGCCACATGTCAAGGTACTCGATCTTCCCCCGCGGGTTCTTCACCAGCAAGGGGCAGATGAGCCGCAAGATGATTGTCGTTGATCCCCGTGTAACCGATACGGCAAAAATGGCCGATGTCCACCTGCAGATCGAACAGGGCAAGGACTATGAGTTGCTGAACGCACTCAGAGTTGCCTTCAAGGGAGAATGGCTCCCTGATGTCGTTGCAGGTATCCCTAAGGAAAAGATCCGGGAAGCCGCGGACATGATGAAGAGCGGGCGTTTCGGGATTATTTTCTTCGGTATGGGTGTGACCCAGTCGCTTGGTAAAAACCACAACATCGACGAAGCGATTGCTGTTACAAAAGACCTCAACGAATATACGAAATTCTCGATCATGCCGATGAGGGGTCACTACAATGTGACAGGGTCAGGAGAAGTGTTTGCCTGGCAGTTCGGGTTCCCGTATTCAGTAGACCTGACCAGGGGATTCGCACGCTATAATCCCGGCGACACCAGCTCAATCGACCTGCTGATCCGGGGTGAAGTGGATGCCATGTTCACCATTGGTAGTGATCCAGGGGCGCACTTCCCCATCAGTGCTGTAAAGCAATTCGCTCACCTACCTTCAGTATGTATAGACCCCCACCTGACACCGACAAGCGGTGTTTCGAAACTCCACGTACCGGTTGCATTCAACGGTGTGGAAACCGGTGGGAACTGTTATCGTATGGACAACGTGCCGATTGACTGCCGCAAGGTTGTCGAGCCACCCGAGGGCATGCTTACCGATGAGCAGTTCCTCATCAAGGTCCGCGACCGGGTACGACAACTCAAGGGGGCAGCATAATTATGTCAGAATATATCATCAAAAACGGTCACGTATTTGACCCGGTCCAGGGCATCAAAGGTGACAAGGCAGACATAGCCATCAAGGACGGCAAAATCGTCGACAAGGTTGGTTCCGGTGCAAAGGTCATCGATGCCAAGGGCAAGACCGTCATGGCGGGTGCCGTGGAGATCCACGCTCATATCGCGGGACCAAAAGTAAACATGGGCAGGATTTATCGTCCTGAAGATAAGCTCTTCACCTGCACTCCCACAAAGGGCATGGAGCGGATGGGCGGTGGGAACTCTATACCAACGACATTCAAGACCGGTTACGAGTATGCCAAGATGGGATACACCACCGCTATGGAAGCGGCAATGCCTCCGTTGTTCTCCCGCCACGTGCACGAGGAGATCCGGGACACCCCGATCATTGACGAAGCGGCATTCCCGGTCTTTGGAAACAACTGGTTTGTAATGGAGTACCTCAAAAACAAAGAGGTTGAGAACACTGCAGCATATATCGCATGGCTCATTAGGGTAACCAAAGGATATGCTGTTAAAGTGGTCAATCCCGGTGGAACAGAAGCATGGGCATGGGGACTGAACTGTCTCTCCGTGAACGACCCGGTCCCGTACTTCGATATAACACCGGCTGAGATCGTCAAAGGACTGATCGAGGCAAATGAATTCCTCGGTCTCCCGCACTCACTGCACATCCACCCCAACAATCTCGGAAATCCTGGATGTTATGAGACCACTCTTGACACACTGAAACTTGCCGAAGGCTTCAAGGCCAAAAACAAGTTCGGCCGTGAACAGGTTATGCACCTCACCCATTCGCAGTTCCACTCCTATGGCGGAACCAACTGGGGGGACTTTGAGTCTAAGGCAAAAGAGGTTACAGACTATGTCAATAAAAACAAGAACATAACGATTGACACAGGTAACGTAACCCTCGATGAAACCACGACCATGACTGCCGATGGTCCGTTCGAGCACCACCTTACCGGCCTCAATAATCTCAAATGGGCAAACATCGATGTGGAGCTGGAAACCGGATCCGGTGTCGTTCCATATATATACAGTCCGAGTATCTCGGTCTGTGCCATCCAGTGGGCGATTGGTCTGGAAATTGCCCTGATGATGAAGGACCCGATGCGCTGCTACATCACTACCGACCACCCCAATGCAGGTCCGTTTACCCGGTACCCGCGGGTGATCAAGTGGCTGATGTCAACCAAAGCCCGTGAAGCACAGATCAATGCGTTTAAGCACAAGGACAAGGTCCTTTCACAAACCAGCATCGGTTCGCTGGACCGCGAGATATCGCTCTACGAGCTCGCCCAGATGACCCGCGCCGGCCCTGCAAAATCCCTCGGCCTTACCAGCATGTGTGGTGGCCTGAAGCCCGGCATGGACGCCGATGTTGCGGTGTATAACTTCAACCCGGACCAGCCTGTGGCAAACCCTGACGATATTGAAAAGGCATTCTCACGCTGTGCACATGTCTTCAAGTGCGGTGTCGAGGTTGTTACAAACGGAGAAATCGTCAGCAACGGTCACAAGCGTACGCTCTGGGTGAATGTTAAAGTGAAGGAGAACCCGCAGGTCGTGCGTGATATTAACGAAAAATTCCTGAAATATTACAGCATGACGCAGGCGAACTACGAAGCTCTCGGACACCACTTTGTCCCGAACCCGTATACCATTGAGGTAGATGCAACATAAGTGCAGGTGTTAACCATGGAAACTGTAACTATCACCATGAAAAACCCGCCTGCCCTGTATCTCGAGGCGGACAATGTATCACCCGATGTATTTGCAGGAAAAACTGCAGCACAAATCGCTGAGCTTCATGTTCATGAAGGAAATGTAACATCAACTCTTGGCAAGTATTTCGACATAAGTGGCAATGCAGGATCAACAGCCGCTGACACAAAGATTGTTGTCAGGGGAGATGTGAAGAGGGTCAAGTATCTCGGTATGAAAATGAACGCCGGGGAACTTGTTGTCGAAGGCAGCACAGATCAGTATGCCGGTGCCTGGATGAAAGGTGGCAAGATGCTGGTCAGAGGGAATGTTGATGCTTTTGCCGGAACCGCTATGAAAGGTGGCGAACTTACCATTGAAGGCAATGCAGGCAACTACCTTGGTGCAGCATATCGTGGAGACTGGCGCGGAATGTCCGGCGGCAAAATTCTCGTCAAGGGGAATGCCGGCTCGGATATTGGCATGTACATGACCGGTGGTGAAATGATCATCAACGGAAATGTGGATGTGCACGTCTGTACCCATGCAGAAGGAGGAAAAGTCATTATCAAAGGAAACGCCAAGACTAAGGTTGGCGGACAGGTGGTCGGTGGCGACATATTTGTCTTTGGTACAATTGACGTCATGATGCCCGGTTTCAAACCAGCCGGTGAACAGGAGCTCGAAGTCGACGGTATCAAGGCAAAATTTGCGCATTACATTGGCGATACGGGCGAGCGCCATAAGAAGAAAAAAGGACAAGTCGTGTACGGTAACCTGTATAAAAAGATCTGATTTTTTTAGCAAGAACGCACTGCAAATGGCAAGAGGATGAAGGGGTCAATCCTGTCCCGGATGACCCCTATACCCATACATTTTTTATATGGAGCGCACAAAAAAATCAAAAAAATTTATAAGTGACATAGCAATTAGTGCTACTTTTTTATTCTTTAGTAATACTGTGTAAAACATTGAAATGTAATTTATATGATATATTTGAACATTCCTTCATTTTGATTTATTATTTTTTTTATAATATAAAAACAAGTTCCTGTAAGAAATAGGAACACTTATATGGCGAAATTGGGTATTATTTCATGTCCCAGTTTAGGGGACGTGCAATAGCGACTTTCATTGATTACAGCGTTCTCACATAGTCTGAACTATCGCTCACTGACAGTATTGTATCGTGTTTAAATGGAAATTTGGAGAAATTCACATGAAACAAAAAGACACAATAGACCTTTACGATGATGAGGGTAAGCTCTTAAAGAGCAATGTAACT
>DATEXZ010000253.1:0-6963 GCA_035256445.1 Methanoregula sp. | reverse complement strand
TTCGCTGTCGGCAATTACCAGAGACAGGGGATTTCCCGGGCACCACCGGGACAACCTGCGGTGATTTTCGATTGCTGCCATGGGGACATCCTTTCCCGCCCACCTTCCTGCATCGAGATGCAGATGGGTGATCTCGCACCCGCGTTTCATCATCAGCCAGGATGCAACCGGTGAATCAATACCTGACGAAAGCAATGCAAGTACCCTCCCCTGGGTGCCCCATGGCAATCCACCTGGTCCGGCGATGCGGGAACTGTACACAAGTCCGCCAAAGTCCCGCACTTCAACAAAGAGTTGATAGTCAGGAGTATCCAGATCAACTTCAAGTCCAGGAATATGGTCATAGACTGCCGAACCTATCAGGGTACCAAGTTCCTGGCTGTCAGGGCCTGTTTTCTGTTGCCGTTTCGCACGGACGGCAAAACTCATCCCCGCGTGAAGGCTGGCTGATGCCAGGGAGACTGCTTCCTCACAGATATCTTCAAGCCGGGAGCTTGTCCGCGAACAGATACTGACATCAACGATACCAAAAATCCGTGAGACCACGTCAGCGATTGCCTCAGGATGGTCACCATGGATCAGGATGCGCCCGCGGGGTGTTTCAAAATGACAGGAAAGGCCGGAAGCCGAAAGCGCTTTTCCCATGTTGCGCAGGAGCATGCCGATAAAATGGTGTTTTACCGGCTCGCTTTTTAAAAATAACTCCCCGTATCTGGCCATTACGAGTCTTTCTGCTCTGTCCACCACATCACCTTTGCCGGGAATATTGACCGTCAAGAGAGATAACGGTTGGTGGAGATGTTTCTGCACGTTGACAGCTGAATTTGCATAATCGTCTCACTGAGATTGTCCATTATCTGCATCGACAACGAAACCCTTTAATTTCGCAAATGAATAGTGTACTGAAATGGTAAAAAAGGCGATTAAAAAAACTGAAGAGGAACCGCTCAAGTTGTTTTATATTTTTTACAACCAGGAACGCTGGGACAACTGGTTAAAAACCCTCAGTGAATCCAGTTTTGAGGCAGATCCAAAGAGCGATGAGCTTCCTGAAGGTTTCCGGGTACTTGACAATTTCTCGGTCGACATCACCGTGTCGGTGCTGAAGATCATCAGGCTTTACCAGAATAAACGCTACACGTTTGAAGAAGCGGTCGATAAGCTTTCGCAGGTTGAAACGATAGTGATGTCTGCAGCACCGGAAGGTGATCTCGGAGAAATTATTGAGATCCTCCAGCTCCCCAAACTTGCGCTCTTTGCCTCATGCCGGTTATACCTTGCCGGAGGTTTTGACAAAGACATCAAATCGCTTGTCAAAAAGGGAAGAGCTGCGATTGAAAAGGACATGGAGCTGGCTCTTGAGGTGGCGGCAAATATCGGTGCCAGTGTCATTGACGGGGCATCCTGTTGCGGGAAATTCTTAAAAGACGATGTTGAACAGACGACGCTTTTCGATGAATGGCTGATCGAATGCGAGCGGATGGGTGAGGCGATGGCGTCTCTTAAAAACTTTGATGAAGGAAGCGGGGACGAGGATTGATCGCAGACCGGGCACGGTTCCGCCATGCAAAAAAGTTAGAGCGGCTGGCAGGCTTTCGCCTTCCCGAACAGGCTTTTTCGGGAACCATGCTCGAGACCCTCTCGTCGCGCCTTGATTATGACGCGCTTGATTTTGCTGTCAGGGAACAAATCCTCGCTTTTTTCAATGATTTCCTTCGCTGCGAATGCAAGGATTCACCCCTGTGCGGCTGTCCGGAGAAAAAATTTGCAAAAAAAGTGATCGAACTCCGTGAGAATGGTCTTGATCACCGGCAGATAGCAGCATTCATGCTCGATGAGTACGGGATTGAGATGTTTCCCGCAGATGTGCTCTCGTTCCTTGAAGAATCGGTGCACGTGCTCGAGGCTATATCAGATGTCGCCCGCCTGCAGGGTCGTTGCGACCTGGCCAAAAAAACCGATGAGCATATCCACCTGATCGAGCGGTAATACCATTTTTTGTGTACTTATTGAATGACTGTTTATTCATGGAAATTTTTGACAGGAAATTGAGCTGGCAAATTCTCTCCGTATTTTTTCTCAGTAATTTATAATAATTACGAGAATCCCCCGGTGGGGGTGTTCCATCTGGGCGATAGAATTCATCATTTTTTCAGGATGATAGAGGGCAATTTGCTCGATGTAATAACTGAGAGTGATTTTGACTGATTCAGGATGCAACTTCACTGTTCATGTCCTGGTCTGCAAAAATCTCGTATTTTATGAGTATCCCCCGCCTCAGGGCCTCTCCGAGGCACGGCGGGGCAGGAAGGTTGTTAGAGAATTGTCAGTTACTGAATCGCCGCGGGGGCGTCCCATCGGGGGCGGCGGCGTTCATCATACATGGGAATATCGAAAGTACCAATGCCCTGTAATCGTTTTTATTTCGCGAACGATATTTCTGACTTCGGTTGGTTATGGAGAGATCCACAATCATTCCTTTCATTATCGATATAATCGACGTCTTTACCTCCCTTTGCAAATTGTAAAGATATCCGGAGGCAGCATTCCATTCGAACAGAGCAGGCCAATGATGGCATCAGATCCGAGTGCGATACCGAAACACCCGATGACTGCCCCCGTCACGATAGCAAGGAAGACAAGATACGCGTTGATGCCAAGGAGCTTTCCGGCAATTGAACCCCGGATGCCTCCGCTTCCGAGGAACGGCACCATTACCATCAGCAGGATTCCAAACACTGAAAGTCCCTCAATCCAGAGGTGATCTTTCAAAAACAGGGATGTTTTTTCTGTGAATCGTTCGAGGAGACCGCCAAGCCAGGGGATGTGGTAGGCCAGATCGAAATTAAGAGCCATGAATAGGCCGGTCTCTGTATCGACAACCGCGATCGCAAGGGCAATGTACCACCAGGGAATCCCCAGTGCAATACCAAGAGGAATGACGGTCTCTTTTCCGGCAGGGGGGAGCAGGTAGGCAACAATGAGCCCGATAACGATCAGGAACTGGTCGTACCGGAGGGTAAAATACATGACTGCGAGGTGAACAAGTACCAAAAGTGCAGGAAGGAGGAGTGCGATTACCCGGTAGGGTATCCCGCCTCCACATGGGTGAAAGACCCTTGTAATGCTGTCACGGATACGATCTCTCGTGGTCATTTCATATCTGTCCTGTGTTGGATTGTGCGAGCTGACGCATCAGATCGCATCCAAATCCAAGCGGATCCGTATTTCATCCGTTCTATTGTGTAACCGTTGTGAATCATTCCTGCGAATTTCCTGTGCATGCAGTTACTGTAAGGTACTGGTCCCTGCATCTCTGGCATTCCATTGACATTATTGTAGCATGGCGTATAAAAGAGGTGGCAGTCTGATCCGGATGCTCTATGGACAAGTAATAGGGATCCATCCTTTCGGTCTGACTGAGAGAACGGGGCCGAAAACCAATAACTACCATGGAGGCCATTCTCTGTTCAGGGAAATATCGTGCCTTCAGATCAGGAATGCCTGCAATGCGGGCGCTGTTGCGAGAAATGGGGGTGGGGCCAGAAAGGTATTATCGAAGACCTCATCCCGTGGCTGAAGGAAAGGCGCCTTGATATCCTGCAGCATGTTTCAGTAACATTTCCGGGGGGAAAACGATGCCGGGGGAGCGATATTGCCGTTGAGGATCTGTCCGTACCTGTCCGCATCGACTATTGGGTGGACACTGGCGGCAGAAGGTTAACTTATTGCCCTTTTTTCTATCGGGCAGAGGATGGAAAGGTATACTGTAAGATACATACCGCAAAACCGAAAATCTGCATAGGGTTCATGCCGTGGAATGAAGGAATCCGTGATTATGCCCTGAACTGTCCTGCCTGCAGGAACTCTGCACCATGAAAAAAAACAAAAAATTACTGGTTAATATGTACTACTTTTGCCGGCGGGAACCCGTTGAAGAACGTAGACGAGGCAATCGTATAGGCTCCCATATTTTCAGAATAGACAAGATCATTGATCTCAAGTTCCGGTAGTTCTGCCGAGAGCGTGATGGTATCAAATGCATCACAGGTCGGCCCGAATACCGCGGAGATCTGTGTCGGGCCTTCTTTGAAAGCCAGAACCGGATAATTCACATGATCAAAAATCTGGCCCGAGTAGGTGTGATACACGCCATCATTGATGTAATAAGAAGGTTTTCCGTCACGGTATGCTTTCCCGATCACCTTTGAAACAAGTGAACAGGTATTTGCCACGAGAAATCTGCCGGGCTCTGCGAGTATCTGCATATCTTCCGGGAAGAGGCGTTTAATCTCGACCGTCAGTTTTTTTGCAAGAGGTGTCAGCGTCTTGATCCCGGGATGGTACTTTACCGGGAAACCTCCGCCGATGTCAAGAATCCTGATCTTCCGTCCCGTCCGTTCCTCGATTTCCTTGATGATATTTGCGGACAGCTGCAGGGCCTGTATGTAATTTTCAAAATTGGTGCACTGGCTGCCCACGTGGAAACTTAAGCCCTCCACAACGAGATCCATGGCAAAGGCGCTGGCAATCAAATCAACGGCTTCACCCGGGTCAACCCCAAACTTGGAAGAGAGTTCGACCATGGAACCGGTATTGGGGACCCTCAGCCGCAAGACCAGGCCGGCATGAGGTGCATGCTGCTTGATCTTTTTCAGCTCCTCGCTGTTGTCAAAGGTTACCAGAGGTTTATAGCGATCGAGGGCTTCAAGAGTTTCTATCGGTTTTATGGTATTGGCATAGATAATGTTATCCCATATCCAGTCCTGTCGCTGCTCCGTTGGCATATTTTTGATATTTTCATAGACAATCATGAATTCAGGCATCGATGCGACATCGAAGCTGCACCCCATCTCGTAGAGCGTCCTGACAATTTCGGGGTTGGAGTTTGCTTTTACTGCATAATAAACCTGGACAAATGGCATATGCGCCTTGAATTCCCGGTAATTCTTCCGGATCTTTTCATGGTCAATGACAAAGACAGGGGTTCCTTCTTTCTGTGCCAGTTTTTGCAGCAGTTGTTTTCTTGCCTTGCTGATATGGGGGACCCCGTCTTCATGCTTTTCCGTTTCACAGCCCTTTTTCACGTTCCATTCCACCTCTGGATATACATGATTGATTCATTGCACGAATAAGAAGTTTTTGAATTGCCAGACATCTTCACGGTCATAATTATTTGCCGGGTTCTCCTTGAAATATACCGCCCTGTTTTTCAAAGGTGTCCAGTCAGAAGGTCCTGACCAGAACGTGCCCAGATATGGCTTTGCGATGTCAAGGACGAATTCATGAGGCAGATCATCAGGGAGACAGAAACCCTTTTTTGGATTCTCTATCATCCACATCACCGCGGTAACAATTCCCAGTGCGACCTGGACTGTTGTCGCATTCTGCCCGGGAGCAAGGGTTTTTGCCTCCTCGATGGAGAGGATGCTCCCGGTCCACCAGGAATTATACGGGTGTCCCATCAGGAGCGCTCCCAGAATATCCGAACCGGATACAATCTCCCGGTCATTCATAATCCGGAGTTTGGGCTGCAGTTCGTAGTTCCTGCCCCTTAACTCATGGAGAGAAGCAATGGTCGCATCGCATGGCATGTACGCGTAGTGCACGGTCGGGCGGTAGATTGCCTTTCCTTCATCCCAGACAGTCCAGCGGTCAGAAATCCCATATGCCTCCCCATGCCTGATGACCATGCCGACAATCTCCTGGTTCGGGATCCATGACCGGACCCAGGTATTGATCCCCATCTGGGTAAGGAAAATTTCGTTCTTCGGTCCATCCGGAGGTACCAGCGCGAGGTTGGGAAGCTCTTTCTCATGCGTGCCCCAGCCGATCTCTGCCGGGGCGGTTCCCTCTTCCTTGAGACCTTCAATACACCAGGTGCCTACGAACTCGTCGACCTTCTTTGGTGACCGGGTAGTCTGGGTATCCCGTTCAGAGCAGTGGATGACTTTGACCCCGGTTGCCATCGCCAATTCGGCAAACTTATAGTCCCGTATGAGCATCTCCATTCCCTTCGGGTCAGGCACGATATCATCGGCAATCATCCGGTGTGCGATATCAAAAAGCCCCTGGCGGGCAAAGTGGGAGATAAGCCCCGGGTTTGCACCGTGGTCAACAACTGCGGTGGCAGCGTCATCAAGGTCTTTTGTCAGCTCATGGAGTTTCATCTGCCGGTAGTACAGGGTCTTTTCGTACGGACTTGCCGTGAATATTTCTGCATCAGGGTCCCAGGCTTCCACCGATGCGTTCACGTACATAACGTCGTTATCATGACACCATTTCACAATATCGCAGCAGTCGATGTTCCACGCAAGGTCGATCAATAAACCTCCCGGTGACAGGTATTCAGCGAGGGTCTGCGACAGATTTTCAATCGTAATCTTTTTCCTGAAAAACCGGAGCCCCATGGCTCTCCACGCCTTTAAGTCCTGCGATTTATCCTTAAAATCAAGGATAGTGATATTTTCAAGCGGGATTGTTACATGCGTGAGCAGGATGGGGAGCGTGCACTTGGACACCGCGCCATACCCGATGATCAGAACCTTATTCCTGAATTCCATAGCAGGCCTCCAGGGCAACCTTGTCTGCATATGATCGTACGTTCAACTTCGTTCACAGTACATTATCCCTTATAAGAAATATCTGTTCGCTTGAATCTGGATCTCCCCGCCTGATAGGTCGGGCTCCGAATCGAAATTTTTCTCACATGAAAAATTCCGGTATGCCTGCTTGAAGAGGTGGAAACTTATCTTTAAGTATTCTTCATGATCTCCGGTGAACTAAAAAAGCCGTGACTGATGTTTTAACCCTGGCCGCTTATGTTCTTTTTATGAACACATTCAGAACAAAACAGTGGTTTAATCATCCCGGTTCAATACTAGTAAGGTGATTCGTTGTCAAAAAGGGCTGTTGATATCGTATTCCAGGCAATGTATTCGCTCACGGATCTGAGGGTAATCC
>DATEXZ010000252.1:0-11126 GCA_035256445.1 Methanoregula sp. | reverse complement strand
AAACTATTGTCTATGAGAAATCGTTATATGAATTCCAGTCCTTTTTATTAGTACTCACTGTTACGAGGAAATCAATGAAGAGAAACATCCAGATTGAAGCACTAGCCCAGATTCCTCTGGAAAAACAGCGGATCGAACTCGTCGAGCGCAAGTGCCTTGGCCATCCTGACAGCATCGCTGACGGGATTGCTGAAGCGATCAGCAGGGCGCTTTGCAGGGAATATATCGAAGAGTTCGGCGCTGTCCTGCACCACAATACCGACCAGGGAGAGATCGTCGCGGGAGAATCCGACCCGAAGTTTGGCGGCGGAAAGGTCATCAGGCCCATCTTTATCCTTATCGATGGTCGTGCAACAAAGAGGTTCAATGATATATCCATTCCCACCGATGCCATTGCCGTTGAAGCCACGCGGAATTATCTCCGCACCATTTTTTCTACCCTGAACCTCGAACGCGATGTCATTATGGACTGCCGGCTGGGGACCGGCTCGACCGATCTCCGCGATGTGTTCAGGCCCCACAATGGCAGGGTCCCGAGAGCAAATGACACCTCCTTCGGTGTCGGGCATGCTCCCTTCTCTGATATCGAGACTATTGTCAGAAATGTCAGCGACTTTATCGATGACAAGCTGAGGCCGAAGTATCCCGCCATCGGGCAGGATATCAAAATCATGGGACTTCGTGACGGTGACACCATCACGCTGACCGTCGCCTGTGCAATTGTCGATAAATACTGTGCGGATATTCACCAGTACGCGGAGTACATGGAGCTCCTCAAGGAACAGATCGGCAAAGTGGCAAAGAAAAGCACGAAACGCAAGGTCATCGTACATCTCAACACCGGTGACGACATTAAGAATGGAAGCATCTACCTGACAGTTACCGGCACATCCGCAGAGATGGGCGATGACGGTTCAGTCGGGCGTGGCAACCGCTGCAATGGGCTCATCACCCCCAACCGCCCGATGAGCATGGAGGCGACGAGCGGAAAGAACCCGATCAACCATATCGGTAAGATCTATAACCTGCTCTCGACGCAGATAGCCACCGATTGTGTATCCAAAGTAGACGGGATCGAGGAATTGTACGTCCGGCTCCTCTCCCAGATCGGACAGCCCATCGACCGTCCGCTTGTGGCAAGCGTGCAGGTCCTGCCCAAGAGCGGCGTAAAAATGCAGAAGATCCAGGGTGAAATTGAGGGGATTGTCGATCACTGGCTCGAGAATGTAACCGATATCACCGAGAAAGTAATCCGTGGCGAACTCAAGACGTTCTGACCTCCATGGCACAAAAAACGAAATCCGGCCGGAAAAAAAGCGATCCCACCCCTTTTTCAGCGGTTGTCCGGCTTGCGATTCCCAATAAGGGCAGGATTGCAGCACCAATCCTGGATCTCGTGGAGAAGAGCGGGCTTCACCTCCCCGAAGCAGGGGAGCGGCGGCTCATTACAAAGACCCTTGACCCCCACGTGGAGATCCTGTTTGCCCGTCCGGTAGATATTCCCGAGTACGTAGCAACCGGTGCAGCGGATCTCGGGATCACCGGCCACGATATGGTGATCGAACGCCAGTCTGATGTTGAGGAGCTCCTCGATCTCCAGTCCGGGAAGGCAAAACTTGTCCTGGCTGTTCACGAGGATTCAGCAATAACCTCGGTAAAGCAACTGGCTGGGATGAAGGTCGCGACAGAATTCCCGGTCATCACCAAGGCATACTTCTCGAAACACAAGGTTAAGGTCAATGTTGTGCTGGTCGCGGGTGCCTGCGAGGCGACCCCTCACCTGGGTATTGCCGATGCCATCGTCGACCTTTCAAGTTCAGGGACGACGCTGAAGACCAACCGCCTCCGGGTAATCGATGACGTGCTGGAAACCTCCACGTTCCTGATCGCAAACCGGGACTCACTCCGGACAAAGAAAGAGAAGATCGATGAGATACACCTCGCCCTGGAGAGTGTCATCCGGGCACGTGGGCAGTGCTACCTGATGATGAACGTGAAGCGGTCGTCACTCGATGCGGTGAAACGTGTACTGCCCGGTCTCTCCGGCCCGACGGTTATGGATGTTGCATCGACTGAAAACCTCGTAGCGGTCCACGCAGTCGTCAACGAGGAACGGGTCTATTGCCTGATCAACGCTCTGAGGCGGGCCGGTGCAAAGGATATTCTTGTTATGGCAATCCAACGGATGATCCGCTGAGGCCTATGCGAATTTTTCCCGCTGTTGATATCCTGGGAGGACAATGCGTCCAGCTGGTCCAGGGGAGACGCGAGAGTGCAACAGCATTCGGGGACCCGCTTTCCTGTGCTACACGCTGGCTTGACCAGGGAGCCGATGCCCTCCACGTGGTGAACCTCGACGGGGCTTTCGGGAATTCGGGGAAAAATGCCGGGCTTATCACCGACCTGATCAAAAAAACCGGAGTGGAGATCGAGCTCGGCGGAGGTATACGTACGATTGAGGATGCCGCCCGCTGGCTGGAGACCGGTGTCTCGCGGGTCATCATTGCAACGCTTGCCACAGAAAAGCCGGAGAGTATACGAACGCTTGCCGATGAGTTCGGGAGCGAATGCGTGATGGCGGGAGTCGATGCACGGGGAGGACAGATCGCAGTCCACGGCTGGCAGGAAACAGCGGGAGATTACCTCGCATGGGCACGACGTTTCGAGGAGCTGGGTGCAGGCTCGCTCCTCTATACCAATGTCGATGTGGAAGGACTGCAGCAGGGAGTACGGTTTGGACCTGTCAGGAAGCTGATCGACCATGTGCACATCCCCGTAATTGTTGCCGGTGGCGTATCCGACCGATCGGATGTGGCCGGGCTGCGGGATGCCGGGGCATCCGGCGCCGTGCTCGGGTCAGCCCTCTACAGCGGGAAGATCACTCTCAAAGAAGCACTGGAGGCGAGTACATGAGGAATGTAACGGTAAAACGGGAAACGAAGGAAACTAAAATCGCAATTACGGTGAACCCGGATGGCAGCGGGAAGGTTTCTGCTGACAGCGGGGTGCCGTTCTTTGACCATATGCTGAACGCAATGGCACGGCACGGGGGATTTGACTTTACCTGCACTGCCAAAGGCGATCTCGGTGTCGACTGCCATCACACGATCGAGGATATCGGCATCGTGTTCGGGGATGCCCTGAAAGGAGTGATCGGTGATGGGCACGGGATACAGCGGTTCGCCCATGCCATTATCCCGATGGACGAGTCTCTGGCGACGGTCGTGCTCGATTGCGGGGGCAGGGGATTCCTCGCCTATACCGGCACCTTCGGGAACAAGACCATCGGGACGATCCCGGTCGATATCTTTGAGCACTTCTTTTACAGCCTCTGCACCCGGGCAGGCATCACGGCGCATATCATGTTTTCCGGCAGGAACGATCACCACCAGTGCGAGGCGGTGTTCAAGGCATTCGGGATTGCGCTGGGGGAAGCGTTGTCGATGAGTAAGGATACGAAAATGATCCGGAGTACCAAAGGGAAGTTTTAGAATTTTTTAGAGCTCTTCGAATAGGGTGAAACTAAAAACAATCACTTTCTGATTTGTGTTCTTTTAGTTTTCATCCTCTGAAATCCATCGTGATGAATGCCGCCACTCCCGAAGGGGCGCCCAGTGGCGGATCAGGAACATTAAAAAATTCAAAACCTCCTGCCCCGCCGTGCCTCGGAGAGGCCCTGAGGCGGGTAGCCCTCCAAAATAAACCAATCACCATCTGATACCTGTTTTTTAGTATTTCATACTCTGAAATCCATTGTGATGAACGCCGCCGCCCCCGAAGGGACGCCCCCGCGGCGGATAGGTAACGGAAATAATTCAAAAAAACCTCCTGCCCCGCTGTGCCTTGGAGAGGCCCTGAGGCGGGTAACCCTCCCAAATTAAACAATCACCATCCGATACTTGTTTTATGCAACTCGTTATCCGAATTCAGTCTGATAAAACGCCATTGCCCCAGAAGGGTTCCACAGCGGGATCAGTAACAAAAATTCATCGACAACTGCGTTGCCTCGTCGATCTTCGGAGAAATTCTGAAGCCGGGTGAGCTCACAAATCCCAACTTTGCACTAAAATATTAATAAAAAAAACTTATACCGGAGAAAAAAATCCAGAAAAACTAAACTGCCTGATACGTATCGTGAAAAAAGAGTTGCGCTTCAGGACTTTGAAGCGAGGTCAACGTCTTCTTTCTTGATCGTCTTTCTTCCTGCATGCTCGGCAAGCTTGTTTGCTTCCTTGGTGAGCTGGGCGATGTATTTCTCTGCCTTGACAACAAGGGCTTCAGCTGCATCGCTGCCGACTCTTTCGGCTCCGTTTTTCTTTGCAATCCTTACAACTGCGGCGATTGGTAAATCTGCCATTTTTCTTACCTCAAAAAGAAAGTCTATTGGTATATATAAATACTTTTTGGGAAAATCCTTCATTTTGCCCGGCATTATGATATCGGGGGACATACTGCCAAGCAAGCGGAAAACGAAGGGCAAAATGTCGCAGAATAATTTTATTCCTTTTTAAATCGCTCTATATCAAAAACAGGCTGATTTTAAGGATTTTAAATTATTCCAACAAAGATGCTGCGAGCAATAGCGCATTGGCATAATTTGGTGAGGCGCGCGAGGTATCCACGAAAATTCTGCTGATATTTACTACGGGCGCGCCATGCCCATGTCCCCCTCCCAGAAAGGTGAGCGTACGGAAGACAAGATTGCCCGAAATGCCATCCGGTGCGATGATCAGTCCGCAGGTCTCAACAGCATCCTCAATCAGGATTTCGCAGTGTTCGGCATCGCCCAGCCGTGCTACCAGTTCCGCCTCGGCCATGCTCGCATCCACCTGGCTGTGCCGCCCGACATCCCCAAGTCTGCCCCCGGACAGGACACCGACCTTTTCCGCCAGACCGAATTTTTGCGCGATACGGCGTCCTTTCCTGATTAGTTCAAGCTTTTCGGGAACGGTCCAGCCTTCGTCCACTCCTACCGGCGTGAGGAGGAATTTTTTACCGTACACGGTCTCGAGCAGAGCGATGCGTTCGAGATGATCCACACCCTCTGCCTTTTTCAATGCCCTGAGCGTGGAATTCGCCGGTAATGTTCCCCGGACGGCTGCATCGATCCTGCCGGCCATGAGGTCATCGATAAGGGCCTGTTCAGGATATGCGTGCTCGCGGATCTCCACGTCCTTCCCGGCCGTTTCTTTATCAACTGTCCCCGGTCTGCAGTAACAGACTATCGTAAAATTTCCCGCCACGCTGTTTGCGCTGTCGATGACCTTCCGGGCGTCCTCAGCGATCCCGATCCCGATACGCCTTACCCCGGCAGACACGCAACGTCCTCATCAGAAAGGTGCATGATCCCGTTATCGATAAAATCAAAGACCTGCGTTTCCTGGCCGTCGTAGGTGATGCGCAGCTCCCGTGTTGTATTGACGTGGCCGATTTCGCATGCCGTCATGCCAACGCCCCTGAAGAGGCGGATAAGTTCCTGTACATGCTCCTTTTTCGCCGTGAGAATAAAGCCCATGCCCGGATACATCCGGACCCATTGCTCAAAGGTCATATTGTTTTTTGCCAGGTCCGGTTTCGGGATCAGCCCGAGATCGATCTCCGCTCCCTTCCCGCTGACTTCCAGGAGCATCCCCAGGGTCCCGATAAGGCCGGGGTTGCTGATATCCTTGCCCGCGGTCACGAGGTGGCGTTTGCCGATCTCTTCCATGAGTGCGATCTGTGACCTGACCTCTGCAGCAGACTTCATGGTCACCGAGTCCCAGTTCAGGGAACAGGACGGGTGGACACGACCCGAGAGATCTATTGCGGCAACCACACGATCCCCTTCACGCGCTGTATGGCTGTAGATGAGCGAGTCAAGCCGTGCAGAACCGAGGATCGATACATCGATGACACTGTAGGGCGCATCCGGGTGAAGGTGTCCCCCGACAATCGGTACCCCGAACTGTGCAGAGGCATCATGCATCCCTTTCACCACCAGTTCCTGCACGGTAGACTTGGCAATGGAGAATATATCGACCATCGCAATGGGGTGACCGCCCATCGCTGCGATATCGTGAATATTGACGAGCACCGAACAGTATCCCGCCCAGTACGGGTCTGCTTCCATGAGCCTGCTCCAGATGCCGTCGGCCGCAAGGAGGAGGGCTTCATCATTGTGCTCGATCACCGCTGCGTCCTCACCGAATGAGGCGATAACATGGGGAGCGTCGATCTTCAGGGCCCTGACCATCTCACCGATGGAATGCTTCCGCCTGACCCCCTCGTATTCCCTGACTACCTGTGCGATCGTCTCTGTGGAGCAGCTGTGGACCACCGTATCACCTGAAGAATGAATTTTTTAAATAGTACGTGTATCCTAGTTTCATTTCATCAGAGATAATTTATTTGATATACAGCCAACGTGTTGGTATGGACTGGGCAGAGAAATACCGGCCCGCACGGCTTGAGGATATCGTCGGGAACTCAACCGCCCTGCAGCTGATGGCGGCGTGGGCGAAGTCCTGGACCAGTAAGTCCAGGCCGCTCCTCATCTACGGGAAGCCCGGTATCGGTAAGACGTCCAGTGCGTACGCGCTTGCGAACGATATGGGCTGGGATGTCATCGAGCTCAACGCCAGCGACCAGAGGACTGCGGCAGTCATCGAACGCATTGCCGGAGCCGGGAGCACGACCGCGAGCCTCACGGGGTCATCACGGAAACTTATCGTACTCGATGAGGCAGACAACCTGCAGGGCTCGGCGGACCGTGGCGGAGCAAAGGCGATTATTGAATGCATCCGGAAAGCGCAGCAGCCGATGATCCTGATCGCCAACGACCTCTACGGACTCTCCCCCGAACTCCGGTTTCGCTGTGAACCGGTCCAGTTCCGGGCAATCCCTGCCCGCTCAATCGCCCCCCGGCTCAGGTATCTCTGCTCTGCCGAAAAGATTGCCTGCAGCGATGCCGCCATCCACGCGATCGCGGAGAGCGCCGGAGGTGACATCCGGTCGGCGGTCAACATGCTCTATGCCTCGGCCATCGGCAGGGATCGGATCGATGATGTACAGGTGCATACCTCCCAGAAAGATGAACGGGTATCGATCTTCTCGCTGATCACCGCCATCTTCCACAAGACTTCGGATGAAGACCTGATGCGGCTCTCGTACGATGTTGACGATACCCCCGAAACCATAGAGCAGTGGGTGGAAGGTAACATGCACCTGTTGCCATCCCCACCCGCGGTTGCAAAGGGATACCGCCG
Organism: Methanoregula sp.; assembly: GCA_035256445.1. Classification (GTDB taxonomy): domain Archaea; phylum Halobacteriota; class Methanomicrobia; order Methanomicrobiales; family Methanospirillaceae; genus Methanoregula. The sequence goes on along the minus strand of DATEXZ010000252.1, from coordinate 3,882 downwards.
CCTCTCGAGGGCAGATGAATACCTCGGGTATACGTACCGCCGCCAGTACTACACGCTCTGGCGGTACGCAACAGCACTGATGCTGCTGGGTGTGGCCGATGCTGCTGAGGGAAAAGGCATCCATACGAGGATTATGCCACCGGAGCGGTGGCAGAAAATGTCTGCGGCAAAGAAGCAGAAAGCCATCAGGACGATCACCCTCTCCAAGTTTGCAGGGATTATGCACATCCCGCAGAACACCCTGCGCGAGAACTACCTGGACATCATTTCCGTGCTGGTGGAGCATGATCCGGCCGCGTACGCTTCCGAACTGATGTTCGATGCCGATCAACTGAACTTCTTCCTTCACGACAAAGCCCGTTCGCAGGAAATCATAAAGTTTCTGATCAAAGAAGAAAAGGAGAAGGTGCAGGGAAAAGAGCCGCAGAAAAAACCCCGGAAAGAAAAACTGCAGAAACCCGAACAACGGGAGCTGGAAGAACCCGCCCCCGCTCCTGAACCGGAGGAGAAAAAACAGCCCCCCCGCTCCCAGTCAACCCTGTTTGACGGGTTCTGATGCCTTAAAATACCGGTGGAGCAGGACGCCGCAATCGATTTTCTCTCCCCCGTTTGCATACGTCTCGAAACCCAGGTGATAAACGAGCAGATCACTGTTGATTGACCGTGCAAGCATAAGCAGGGGTGGGATCATTTCGATGGCAGGGCGGATCGCATAGATAACCTCCGCACCTGCGTACAGGCCGGATTCCGGGGAAAAAATATCATCAGCCCTGAAGATGAGCCCTGCCGGGACCTCCCTGTCCCTGATATCGGTGCAGCGGACATGAACACCGGCATCATGCAGGAGCTGCGCTGCAGTCGCGTTCCTGCCAATCCCGACCTCAACGGCACGGGTATAATGCAGTGCGATGTATTCCCCGATACAGGTCTCAATACGTTTATAGGAACCCATTCCAACAGAATATAGCGATGCATATCCATATTTTTTGGGATTCCCTTTCCCCGCCCGGGCTCCAGGTGCCGGTCACCCGCATGATTGCCGGAATTCTTGGCGTGCCGGCGACAGTGTCGGAGAACCAGGTGCGTATTATGGGATATGTGAACGAGCGCAAACAGATTGATGCGCAGGTGCTACTCGACAGTATCCACACGTACAAACACCGTCATTCAATTGAAGAACCCATCCTGCTCGTGGTTCACCAGGACCTCTTCAGGAACGGCAGCCGTTTTGTGTTCGGGCTTGCCCGCCAGACTGCCGGCACTGCAGTCGTGTCCACCTCCCGGCTCGGCAATGAGTTTTACGGGAGGGAGGCAAATGACGACGATCTCATCGACCGTATCACCAAGGAAGGCGCCCATGAGGTCGGGCACCTCTTAGGGCTCGGCCACTGCGACAACCCGGAATGCATCATGTTCAGGCCTGACACTCTCGATGAACTGGACCGAAAGAAAAAGATGTTCTGTGAGGCCTGCCGGGAACAGCTGGAAGCCCGGCTGACACCGGACTAAAGGAGGCATCGGATCCTGATGTACTTTTTCATGACAGATCCAGGAAAAAATGAAAGGTGGATATAATGTTCAGACGCGTACTGGTTGCAACCGATTTCTCGCGGCACGCAGACAGGACCCTTGAGTGTATCGGGGAGATCCCCGGCATGGAAGAAATCCTTCTTGTCCATGTGCTCACCCCATCACCGGTCAGGGAACGCTCTTCCATTTTTACCGGGTTTCACGCCGGTCTCGATGAACAGGCAGGGCAGGTGCTTGCAGAAAAGGGACGGTATCTGGAAGAGATGACCCGGGTACCGGTAAAAACCCTGCTGGTAGAAGCGATCGGGGGAGATATTCCCGGGACCATCATCAGTACCGCAAATAATGAAAATAGTTCCCTGATTGTTGTAGGTGCACGGGGAAAAAGCCTTTTTTCCGGACTGCTGCTCGGGAGTGTCTCTGGAGGGGTGATCACCCGGACCGGTATCAATGTCCTCATAATGCAGTTCCGGGGTATCGGAGGAAATAATGAGGCACAGCTGGAAAAATTCTGCACCAATGTTTTCTCTCATGTCCTGTGCCCGGTCGACTTTTCACGACCGGCAGAAAAAACCCTGGAGTTTCTTAAAAGCCTGGGATTTGTCAGGAAAGTCACCGTTCTGCATGTTACCCAGGTACAACGGCAGGGACGCGACAAGAGTCAGCCGGCACAGGATCCGGATCAGCAGCTCAGGATAGTTACTGAGGACCTTGTTCAGCACGGCATCAGGGCAACTGCAATGACCCGGTCCGGAAATCCGGTCACTGAAATCTGTCGTGTGGCTGACGAACAGGACGTATCCCTTATTATGATGGGCAGGTACGGGAAATCGGATTATGCAAAAAATATTCCCCTGGGACATGTCGTAGCCGGAGTGGCTGCAAAAGCACAACGACCCTTATTCATCGTGAGCCCGCACATCAGTCTTGCCGTCAGTGTGAGGGAACTTGCGGGGTATGAGTTTGTCCAGGCTGAAGAGGTCTGGCTGACCTATCACCAGCAGAAAGCGGATAGGGAGACTGACCGGATCTTCGGGGTATTTGTTGAAGGAGATCTTGCAGCGGTTGCCCGCTGCCGGCGGCATCCCGATGGCCTTGAGGTGGACGGGGTGTACGTTCCTGACGATTACCGGGACCGCGGGTACGCACGCAAGGCCGTCCAGTCCCTCGTTGATGCATGCGGGGGCGAACCGCTGTATATGCATTCAACGCTTCCTCTTGCCGGATTCTACGGCTCATTCGGGTTCCGGAAGATCGGCGAAGATGAACTGCCCCGGAGTATCAGGGAACGATTCAATTTTGCAGAGGGCGATCTCGAGGGTGCAAATGTCGTACCTATGCGACGCACGCCAGGGAAATAGTGCACCGGACACCTCCGGGAGCATTGTTTCCCATCTCTGAATGACTGATGAAAAGTCAGAGTTCCGGCATTTTCTGCGCAATATACCATGCGTGGAGTGCCAGGATCAGGTAGATCGGGAGGAGGAGCCCGTAGGTGCCTGCTTCCCCCTCATACCTGAAGAGCCAGACGGTTGCGGTGATATCGATCTGGAATATCATGATACCCCACCATTTGCCCAGGTACCCGTATCCCAGGCCCGGGAGCATGAAATTCAGGAACCCGGCGATGAGGGGATTCTTTCTCGTCCGGGGCCTGCGGCTCAGTCCCCTCGGGAGGTGGATCATCGAAACGCCGCATTTCGGGGAAGCCAGGACGGCTTTCCAGCGTACTTCTGCATTTTCATCGGCAAGAGACCGCATCAGCACCGGAACGGCTTTCCCGTTACCAATACTCCCGAGAATCTCAATTGCCTGCATCCTGACCCCGCTGTCCCGGTCATGGAGGACGTGAGAGAGCGCAGGAATTGCCAACTCACCGATCTCCCGGACGTCCTGCCATTCCTGCAAACCCACCGAGTGGAATGCCCGCTCTTCATCCGATGGAGGCTTCCAGCCTGACTTCTGGAGGGCAGAGGCGGCACCGTAGCGGACGTATTTGTCAGGATCCCTGAGTGCCTGCACAAGGGATGCGGTGGATGCAGGGTCATTGATCTCACCCAGTGCGATCGCTGCCTCCCACCGCACCTCACTGCTCGCATCGGAGAGCAGGCGGGTGAGCGAGGGCACAGCCCGGGGGTCCTGTATCACCGAGAGCGCCTCGATGATACCCAGTCTTACGTCCTTATCCTTTGTCTTCAGGGCGAGGATAAGTTCATCGATCCCTTCAGTACCCAGCGTACCGAGGGCCTGTGCAGCACTGGTCTGCACATCGAAATCATCATATCGCAACGCCTTGATCAGTGCCGGAATATTTTTTTGTTGCCGGAGTGTTTCGATATCCGGCCTTTTTTT
>DATEXZ010000251.1:0-3821 GCA_035256445.1 Methanoregula sp. | reverse complement strand
AACTGATTCACTGCCGTGGAATTTCGAGGGTTACGTAATTCCGTGAAAGATACAAGTGAATACCCAACAGAACGCCGATGGCAAGAAGGGCATTAATCCAGACATATACAGTATCCTGCAGGTAGTGCGGGGATATGCGATCTGACATGGCAAAAACGCTGCATACCCCCACCACAAGGCTCGTGGAATACACATCCCTGACAGCGAAGAAAAAGACCGCCGCGATAATTCCGATGGAGACCAGTGAGAAAAAGATATCCTGCCGGAAGGTTGCGGGAAAGTAGGCAAAAGTCGTCATACCGAACAGCAGTGCCGTCACCATGATACCTACAGAAATGGAAATTACCATCCCGCCGCCACGGACAAACGCCTGCACGTGAGTACCTGCAAGAACCCAGCAGATCATGACGGATGCGATGGCGCCGGGCAGGAAAAAAAGGAGGGCGTGTGCGAACGCGAACCGATCGGTTCCGAAGGGGTTCAGAAAGATGACTGCCCCGTAGCAGATGATACCGGTCAACGCAAAGACTATAATTGTGCGCCTTAAGGAGCGGAATCCAATCTGGAATAAATTGACAGTCCCGGAGAAAAACGCATTCCGGACGCAGAGGAGGGGCACAATAATACCCGTAAGAATGCAGGCAATAAGGGTGTACAGGAAGAGGAGGGGGGGATCGAACTGTCTGAAGAGATCCAGACTTCCTTCAAGCAGGAAAATCTCGAGTAACCATGCGGTATAGACAGTAAAGGGAATCACCAGCAGCCTGATCGTTGCCGGACGCAGTTCGGGAGATTGCGCTGCCACTTCAGATGCACCTGATGGGAGAGCCTGTAGGTTCGCAGTCTGTTCCTGTCGCGGGTGCCCGGTATCCTGCCCAAAAGAATGTTGTTGCCATCTGTTTTGTGTATTATATTGGATATCTCAAGAGACAAAAATGTATGAGGGTAATCGGATCAGGACTTCGTCAATAAAAGGTCCCGCACAGCCTGCCGGCGATCTTTTTGTTCCATTCCCTTAACAGCCATGGTATCATCGAAGCAGGGGAGCGAGCGCTGGAAAAATGTGCCGAGAGCGATCCGTGAGTCCCTGCTGTAATCCCATTCACGTGCTTTTATGCACGCTGCTTCAAAGCTGCTCCGGTCATGATCTGTTAGTTCGTATACCCGGGGCGTGTAGTAATCAGCGACGGGAAAGAACGTCGCGCAGATCTGGAGTACATCGATGAACGCAAAACCCCTGTGCGCCATGCCCTCCGTTATCAGGTTCTTTAAAAGTTCCATATTCTTCGTATATCCCCGTGCGACATAAGTCGCCCCGCTTGCAAGCATCAGCTCGACCGGATTGAACGGATATTCCGCAGTACCCGAAGGAGTGGATTTTCCCTTAAATCCAAGGGGTGATGTCGGAGTATATTGCCCGGTCGTGAGCCCATATACCCGGTTGTTATGGACGATCAAGGTTATGTCAATATTGCGTTTAGCCGCAAAGATCAGGTGGTCGAGCCCCTCTGCGTACGAATCACCGTCACCGGAACAACAGATAACCGTGAGGTGCGGGTTGCCAAGCTTGATGGCGGTTGCCACCGGGAGGGTACGACCATGAATAGAGTAAAAGGTGTTGATATTGAGATAATCGGCGATCTTTGCGTGGCAGCCGATACCGGTCACCAGCACGACATCATCAAGTGACTTTCCGCTCTGCTCAATTTCGGTGAGGATATTTTTCAGGGTATGCTGGATAGAGAAATTTCCGCAGCCCGGGCACCAGGTATTCTGTGTATCGGTTACGATCTGCCGTCCGGTCATACGACCATCTCCTTTACCTTGACCAGCAGGTCATCCGGAAGGAAAGGACGCCCGTCATACCGCAGGATTTTTTCGTCGGCAATGATCCCATACCGTTCTGCGAGTGCGGCCAGTTGTGCCGTTGCATTCTCTTCCACCGAGATCAACTTCCTGACCCCGGTTATTGCTTCTTTCAGTTGATCCACGGGGAACGGTGAGAGCACCACGGGCCGGACTACCCGCAGACCGAGAAGTGCCGCAATTTCATTGCACACCCCTTTTGTCGAGCCCCAGCAGAACAGTGCGGTAGAGGAACCGGAAATGCCGGATACACTGACGCCGGGATAACCCCGCATCTCATCAGCCAGCATTCCTCCCTTGCGGAGACGTTTGTCAGCCATCCGGGCGACTGTGGGTGCATCTTCAGTGGTAATGCCCGCTTCGTCATGTGCATAGCTGTTTGCCCTGACCACTGCATCTTTCATGCCGGGAAAAGCAAGCGGTGAGACACCTCCCGGAACATCTGCGTAACGGAGATAGGGCGCAGTGCCAGCCCAGCGTGGCGAGTCCCCGCTCCCCGGTTCAGAAATTGCAGCAGGATCCACGCTGTATGTCCCCTCGGACAGGGTTTTATCTGACAGGATGAATGCGGGGATCTGAAATTTCCATGCCATATTCATTGCCACCTCTGACCAGTACAATGCTTCCCGTGCATCTCCGGGAGCAACTATCAGCCGCGGGTATTCCCCCTGCCCTGCATTAAGGACAAAGTGAAGGTCTGACTGGCCGGTATAGGTAGGCAGTCCGGTTGAAGGGCCGGTCCGCTGGGAAACAAGGAGGGTGAGGGGTATTTCTGCCATTCCCGCAAGAGACAGACTTTCAGTCATCAGGCAGAACCCACCCCCGGAAGTACCGACAGCTGACCGTTTGCCCGTATATGCAAACCCCAGAGCCATGAGGATTACTGCGATCTCGCTTTCGGGATGCACCACGGTAATGCCGAGCTTCTCTTTTTCTTCGGCAAGGAAATGGAGAAGGCTTGACGAGGGGGTCATGGGGTACGAGACATAGGCATCAAGTCCTCCGTTTACCATACCCAGCCCGATAGCCTCATTTCCCGTGAGGAGCGGGTAAGGAGGTTTTATACCCCTGCTGACAGGGTGTACTGTCTCAAGCTGATCATATGCAGCCTTTGCCACCTTCAGGTTAAGATCGACTCCTTTGGGAATATGCCTTTTAAAGACATCTTCAACAACATTCCATTCAATTCCGGCGGTCCTGGCAAATCCCCCGATAATTGCCGAGTTGCCCATGATGGCTGGGGCATTAACGCCCGCCAGCACTGCTTTTACCGGAATACCCTGACCTGCAGATTTCACCTGGTCCGCATTGGATATGATCGCAGTTTCATTCGTACATTTGTCCCTGTGCTTCTCGACGGTTTCACTGTTGAGCGCCAGCAGGAAATCAAGGGTCTTCCAGCAGGTCCCGATGCTTTCGTCCGAACCACGTATGATGGCAAAATTATGCCCGCCCCGGATAAGCGAGGGGTAATCAAAATACAGGTAAATATGGTAGCCGATATGATTGAGCAGCTGGGCAACCAGTGCCCCTGCACTGTTGATACCATCACCCGCTTTTCCTCCAATCAGCACAGATACGTTTTTCATGAAGGCCTCCTGTATGTTCTGATATTTCTGCAGGGGTAAATACGTTGGCATACAGGATATCCGGAGTTCTCTTTAAAGCGAGGAAAGACCGCTTTTACCATTCAAAACACAGCTCATCAAAAGAGTCGGGTAAAGTTCTGGTCAGATATTTTATCTCTGGGGTCGGTCAGTCACGATCGGGACAGGTATGTACATCGGAGTGCTTTTCGATATATCGGGTAAAACGGCGATATAAGAAGCGAGAAAATGCCTTTGAACCGTATTGGAGGAGTCAGTTCCCTTTTCCCGGGTACTGCATTATGAGCCAACGGGAAAACTCAGATACTGTGCGACGGATGATTCAGTATCGATTTCCCCTGGAATTTT
>DATEXZ010000250.1:0-5343 GCA_035256445.1 Methanoregula sp. | reverse complement strand
CGGTTTTATTGCTGAAGCTACCCTGAAAGGATCGCGTTCGAGCAAGAAAAAGGCGAGTGCAATCCTTGCCGATGAACTGATTGCCGCCTCAAAGGGCGATATCAAATGTTACTCAGTCGGTAAAAAGGAAGAACGCGAGCGAATTGCAAAATCCGCCCGGTAAAATCTTTTTTGAGGTTATTTTATGGTCCGAGGCAAAAAATCAGTTGAGCGCGTAACTGAGCTCATGAAGGATCCGAAACACATTCGGAACATCGGCATTGTGGCACACATCGACCACGGTAAGACGACTTTGTCTGATAACCTGCTCGCGGGTGCTGGCATCATTTCAGAAGAGCTTGCAGGCAAGCAGCTCTTCATGGACTCGGATGAGGAGGAGCAAGCGCGAGGTATCACGATTGATGCGTCCAACGTTTCGATGGTGCATGAATATGAAGGCCAGGACTACCTGATCAACATGATCGACACGCCTGGCCACGTCGATTTTGGTGGTGACGTGACACGTGCAATGCGGGCAGTCGACGGTGCGGTGGTTCTGGTCGATGCAGTTGAGGGCACGATGCCCCAGACCGAGACCGTGCTCCGCCAGGCATTAAAGGAGCAGGTCCGTCCCGTTCTCTTCATCAACAAGGTTGACCGTCTTATCAACGAGCTGAAAGTGGATGAAATGGAGATGCAGATCCGGCTCGGCAAGGTCATCGATAAGGTTAACAAGCTGATCAAAGGGATGAACGAGGAGGCATATAATAATGGCTGGAAGCTTGATGCAGCAAAAGGCACGGTCGCATTTGGTTCCGCCCTTTACAACTGGGCAGTCTCAGCGCCGTTCATGAAGAAGAGTGGCATCTCGTTTAAGGATGTGTACGAAAAGTGCCGTGCCGGCGATATGAAGTATCTTGCGAAGAACAGTCCTCTCTCTGATGTGCTGCTGGATATCGTCGTCCGCCAGCTTCCCAACCCGCTTGAAGCCCAGCCCCGCCGTGTCAACGTTATCTGGCACGGCGACAAGACTTCTCCCGAAGGCAAGTCGATGCTTGCCTGTGATGCAAAGGGCCCGGTTGCGATGATGGTTACCGATATCTCCTTTGATCCCCATGCAGGAGAAGTTGCCACAGGACGTCTCTTCTCCGGGAGCCTCAAGCGCGGTGACGGGCTCTATGTGATGGGCTCGGCAAAGAAGGAAAACCGGCTCCAGCAGGTCGGTATCTTTATGGGCCCGAAGCGAGTGGAAGTTGAAGAGATCGTTGCGGGAAACATCGCCGCGGTCACGGGTCTGAAGGACGCAATGGTCGGATCAACGGTAACCTCCCTTCTGGAAATGACACCGTTTGAGTCCCTCAAGCACTACTCTGAACCGGTCATGACCGTCGCTGTTGAGGCAAAGAACATGAAGGACCTGCCCAAGCTCGTTGAAGTGCTCCGGCAGGTTGCAAAGGAAGACCCGACCCTTGTGATCACCATCAATGAAGAGACCGGTGAACACCTGATTTCTGGAATGGGTGAACTGCACCTTGAGATCATCACCGGCCGTATCAAGCGCGACAAGGGTGTCGAGATCGTCACTTCAGAACCAATCGTGGTCTACCGTGAGACCGTTGTCCAGAAGGTTGAGTCCGTGGAAGGCAAGTCCCCGAACCGCCATAACCGCTTCTACTTCGATCTTCAGCCGCTGCCCGACGGAATTGTCGACCTGATTAAGAAAGGCGAAATCTCCATGAACCAGCAGATGCTCGAGCGCCGTGACATCCTCATCAAGGCGGGCATGGACAAGGACGAGGCAAAAAATATCAAGGATATTAAGGGCACCAATATGCTCATTGACAAGACCAAGGGTGTCCAGTACCTCAATGAGACCATGGAACTGATCATCGAAGGAATCCACGAAGCACTTGCCGGTGGCCCCCTTGCCGATGAACCGGTCCAGAACCTCAAGATGACCCTTGTCGATGTCAAGCTGCACGAGGACGCGATCCACCGTGGTCCCGCGCAGGTTATCCCTGCTGTCCGCGGTGCGATCAAGGGCGGTATGCTGGTGGCCGGAGATTCCCTCTTAGAGCCTGTCCAGAAGATCCAGATCACGGTCCCGATGGACCAGATGGGGGCTGCAACCTCCCAGATCCAGGGCCGTCGAGGCCAAGTCTTTGATATGCAGAGCGAGGGGGACACGATCACCGTCGTCGGCAAGGCACCGGTAGCCGAGCTCTTCGGTTTTGCCGGCGACATCCGCTCCGCAACTGAAGGCCGTGCCATGTGGAACACGGAGTTCTCAGGATTTGAACTCGTGCCAAACAGCATGCTCAAGGAAGTTGTGGTTGCGATCCGCAAGCGCAAAGGGCTCAAAGAAGTCCTCCCGACCCCATCAGATTATCTTGCAGGATAAACCTTCCTCGCCCTTTTATCTCTTTATTTTTATCATTAAGAAAAGACACGAAGTTCAGAAGGATGCATCCGTCCTCCCTCACGCGCTATGGGAAGATGGAATTGCCTTGCCAGGTATTTATCGCAATTTTGAAACACCATTTTTTCATTCTTTGGAATATATCGGTAAGCAATCGGATGAGCTTTTCTCAATCTGTGTTTTTTCTGAAATGTATTATGTCTTACCGAAATAGTAAAAACGTTTCTAGACGTAAATCAAGATAATGCCTGATGAGAAAAAATGTAAAATTGTGGTTTTCGGGGCCTTTGGTGCAGGAAAAACTACGTTAATAAAGACTCTTGACCCGGCGTCCAGCCATGTGGAAGCAAATTGTTCTGGTGGAACTACAACCGTTGCACTCGATTATGGGCGGGTACAGGCGAATGGGATCCATATCCATATTTTTGGAACCCCCGGACAGGAGCGATTTGAGTTTGCCCGTGAAATCATCGGGAGGGGGATGGATGGGGCTATCCTGCTTGTCGATACAACAAGTCCGGTGGATGATTTCATACACCATCTCTACGATTCGCTTGCTGCTGCAGGGATCCCGTTTGTCATGTTTTTAAACAGGTGCGATAGTATCGGGGCACGACCGGAATCGATCCAAAAAGAGTTCAGCGCAGCAGTCACCGCGAGGGTTTCGGCAATCGACAGGAAGCAATCACTTGACGCACTGTGTGCATTTGCCTCGACACTGCCCCCGCATTTAAACAGGCACTAACGGGACTTCAGTTTTTTATGTAAAGCATAAACCGGACAGTCAGCACGTTACATGGATGATTACGATAAATGAGCGGTGCTCTTTTTTCAGCATACCCAGGATATAAGGGGTTTGCCGGATAACGGTCTCAAACCGACTTAGTATCTTTTTTGCATCCGGTGTAAGGGGGAGATCTCCTGACTGCCCGGTTCCGATATAGACGATTTCAGGTTTTTCCTGTTCCAGAAACTCCAGTTCGTGATCTGATAACGGGGTGTGTCCGTAGATACTTTTAAGAATCCTGGATTTTTTCTTAGACCTTCTGGTGACCGACCCCATCTTTGTGAATAATCACCTCATGTTCATACCGGACCTTGTCGATCTCGATCATTCCGAATTCTGATTTCATATACACGCTTGTATGCGTGACCAGGAATAAGAAATAAACGGGGCTGGTGAACAAAAAAACAATGATACCCTAAAAAAAGTTAGACCATTACAGCCCGAATGATCGTGACATTCTGAACCGGGCGGTCACCAGCACCGGTTTTTGTCTTCGCAATTTTATCAACGACGTCCATACCTTCTACAACCTTCCCAAACACCGGGTGCTTGCTGTCGAGGAAGTTGTTGTTCACAAGATTGATGAAGAACTGGCTCCCCCCGGTATTGGGGCCGGCATTTGCCATGGAGATCGTCCCCCTGTCATTCCGGTTGTTGTTTGTGAATTCATCCTTGATCATGTAACCTGGACCACCCCTGCCGTTGCCGGCCGGGTCCCCTCCCTGGATCATAAATCCATTGATCACCCGATGGAAGATCACGCCATCATAGAAGCCTTTTTTCACGAGTGTTTCAAAGTTGCCTGTGGTAAGAGGCATATCTGGTGCGAGCGCGATGGTGATGTTGCCCATGTTCGTCTCGAGCCTTACCATTTTTTGTGATTCTGCAGATGGTGTCATAGATGCTGTCCCGGCCGATGGGGTGGCCTGAGTTGTCGCCGGGGCGGACTGTGTGCATCCTGCACAGGCAATAAGGCCTGCAATGAGGAGAGCTGACAGGATGAAAGTGCGCAATGGTGACATGCTCATTACATTAGCAGGGAAAGAAAATAAAAGATTTCGGGAAAGCCAGAATTATCACAAGTGAATCACCGTTTGATTCGCATTATCTGTGACCGGCTCTTTTCACGATATGGTTTTAAGTCCTTCACTCCTCCTTATCAAGTGTGAATTTCCAGGAACAGTAGGGGATCCCGGGAAAAGAATCGGGTGGGCACGACAGGCATTGGGTCATAATCCGTGCATCAATGGTTCTAGCAAACACAGGAAATTCAACAAGACCGACCGATTTGCAGGGAAACTGAGCCATCGATTTTCTTTCCCGTGCTGACTGTACCCGGCAGGTTTTTATGGTGACTATCAAGGTCTTTTTGTCGGGGTGCTTGATCTCCACTTTATCAAGGAGGGAAACAAGCCGGTTCTTAAAAGCGATCTCAAGTGCCTCCAGCCCTCCTCTTTCCGGCAGGGAAAGCCGTTCCTTTATTCTCCGGGCTTCAATCACTGCAAACTGACTCCACACCTGCCTGTCGATCGCAAGTGCTGCATCCATCCCATATACATGTTCGACTGCCTGGAACCAGAGACCGTCCATGGCCAGCCAGTTCTTTGCTGCATCTAAGAGAACCCTCCCGGACACCTCATCACACCCTGGTTTCATGCATTCTCAATGTATCCCGAAGGGCAAAAATATGCCTTTAAAAAGTTCCATTTAGTTACCCGCTGGCATCCAGTTGCTGCTGAATTTTTTCTGCAACCGACTCAGCATGTGTATCGATCGGGACAAGGCGGATTTCGGATACAGATGCAGTACCAATCCCCAGCTCAGCAGCACGGGCAATCTGCTCCTGCTCAGAGATCCTGCCTTCCCTCACATCACTCATCGTCCCGTATGAACGGAGCAGGGCAACCCCCACCATGTCGATGGCGACCCGGTCAGTGCCGGCGATAATAACCCCCGGATGAATGAGCTTTCCCTTATCCGGCCCGCCGGTTGTAAATCCTTCAGCTGCATCCATCACGACCAGGTCAGTGCGGTAGAACTTGTTAATCTCTGCGATCATCAGCCGCTGGTGAGGCGAACTGTGCAGTTCACCCATAAAATCATGATTGACCCCCGGAACACGTTTTGCGATAAGACCCACGGAATTTTTCAAAGACAT
>DATEXZ010000249.1:0-5532 GCA_035256445.1 Methanoregula sp. | reverse complement strand
TGAACCAATAAACCGTCCGCATGTGCTGATGATGTCGGAGATCACTGCCGACGGCAAACTCACCCTGAAGAAAGGGGCATCTTCAAAAATTCTGATGAAATACATGGCACACGAGACCGAGATCCTGCTTCACACCACACGAGCCGAGTATGATGCCATTATGGTCGGCGCCAATACCATCCGGATCGATAACTCATTTCTCACCGTACGGCTGGTACCGGGCAAAAGCCCGCTCCGGGTAATACCCAGCAGCATGGCAGATATCCCGCTCGATGCCAATGTCCTGGGTCCCGACGCCCCGACAGCAATCGCCGTCTGCGAGGCAGCCCCCGCAGATCGTGTCGAGGCGATAAAAAAGAAAGGTGCCCATATTATTGTCGCCGGGAAGACTCATGTGGAGCTTCCCCTCCTCTTAAAAATACTCAAAGAGAAATTCGGCGTCCGAAAACTGATGATCGAGGGAGGGCCTACCCTGAACTGGCACATGCTCCATGACAGGCTGGTGGACGAGATCCGGCTCATCCACCTCCCGTTTATTGTCGGAGGTTCCGACACGCCCTCGCTTGTCGGAGGAATGCATATCAACACCGAAGACGAGATGATCCGCCTCACCCTGAAGAAATATTATATGTGCGGGAGCAACCTCGTATCAGAATTTGACATTCTTTACTCCGGGGTGTGAGGATGGACGGCACGCTGATGCCACCTGCTGCACCCAGGCCGAATCCGGCAAAAAAATGGTTTTTGTTTATCCTGTTCGGGCTCATCCTCCTGACCGGTATAATCATCGGGGCATATTACCTCTCTCACAATGACACGATGGGAGTTACGGTCATCCGGATGGAAGGAACCATGGTCACCGGTCTTGATTCCGGTGCTGATACCATCGGCAGCGAGGTGGTGGGCGGTGAGCTTCGGGACGCTGCCGATGACCCGATGATCGAGGCAATTGTCCTGCGGGTAAATAGTCCGGGGGGTACTCCGGCGGCCGCACAGGAAATTATCCGGGACCTCGATTACGCCAGGTCCAAAAAGCCGGTGGTTGTATCGATGGGGGACCTGGCAACCTCGGCTGCGTACTACGTCAGTGTTCATGCAGACAGGATCTATGCAAACCCCGACACGTTTACGGCGGGAGTGGGGGTAATCTGGACGTTCTCGGATATCAGCCGCTTTAATGAAAAGGAAGGCTTCAATGTAAGCACCATTAAATCCGGCAGTAAAAAAGACATGGGTTCCACCGCACGCCCGATTACTGACGAGGAACAGGCCTATGCACAGAAAATTGTCGATGACAGTTTTGAGAACTTTATCAGTGATGTCACCTCCCGCCGTTCGATAGCACGCTCGGAGATTGATGACGGCAGGGTGATCCGTGGTGCCGATGCCATCAGGCTGAATATCGTGGATGAGATCGGGAACCTGAATGACGCGATTAACGGTGCCAAAAAAATCGCTGAGTCGCGACATTAAACCATGTGGACCGGGTCTCCCTTCATAAACTCCCGGCAGACCGTCGTCGCATAATGCCCCGGTGGTAGTGAAAATTTTAACCGCACATTTTCTTCCGCAACAGAGGATTCGATATCTGTCCGTAATGCCACCGGCCGCCATGCACCATCGAATTTTGTCCGGACAAAGGCGGAGGCATGTTCAAAGTCCTTTCCGGTAATACCGTATTGCGCAAGGAGGGACAATGTCGCCTGTTCTCCTTCACCCCGGGGTTCAACAGGCTCTTTGCCCGGCATGAAAAGTGCAATGCTGCAGCGTCCGCGCCCGATGTGGAGGGAAACGGCACTGCGGTTTGTTCCGGTAACCGTATCCGTACGCCCGTTGGCAAAGATGAGACGGTCCCCGACCAGAGGTCCGGTAAGTGTATGTCCATCGTCCAGACGCTGGCTGAGCGCACAGTTGAAGATGTATGACTGGAATGCCGAGACAAACATCGAGAGGAGTTTCGGTGGCAACTCCTGGAGTGCTCCGGGGTAATCGTCCGGGTGCGTGTAGAGATAGTGGAGCATCGACCTCTCATACGACATCTGCGGAGGGAGACTGGACAATGCCGCCTGGATATCACGGGATGCTGAGAATGCCGTCCGGACAGACCTGACATATTCCGGTTCTCCGGGGAATGCGAGGCCTACGTAGGTAATCACTGCCTTTTCGAAATCTCCCCGCAGGATACATTCTCCGACAAGATGGGTTACCGGGCGCGTAGCACCGAATCGCTGGAGGCCGAAATAGTTGGGCACTGCCTGACTCACGGTCGCGCTTATCTCCCGCACCCTCGTCTCCAGTTCAGCCGGATCACAATCCCTGATCAGGATATCGAAACGGTTGCCCAGCAGATCGCCTAGGGAAAGGGCTTCATTTGACTGGCCGACGGGTTCCAGGGTGATGTCTTTTAACCGGATCCCGGAGACCTGATCGGGGGTTATATGGTACAGGGAGATCAACTGTTGGGTGACCGCGTTGCGATCCTTGGTGCCCGCCCACCCGATACGGCGGTGACTGATACCGAGTCGTTTTGCGATCTCCTTAATCGCATGCTGCAGTTCCCAGTTTGTTTTCGTGAGTCTGCAGATAAGGTAGGGACCACTGTCGCCGCCTTTTTTTACCAGCGGTAGTTCCTCAACGATAAAATCTTCCGGCTCCCTGCGGAGTGTTCCTCCGATCCCTTCGGCATCGCTTGCGTAATACTTCATGCCAAGCAGGAGTTCGAGGGGATAGGTGCTCTGTTTCATAGAAGAGAGAGCGAACCGGTAATTTTATCCAGGTCCTCGCTTTTTCCAGGACCGAGCCCGAGTGCAGTGATGGTTCCGGGCGGGATCTCGGTCATGCCGGCGTCCTGGATCAGCGATGAGGAAATACCTGTCCGTTCCGCAATTACTTTGAGCTCAAACAGTGTCCTTTCGTCAGGTGCCTTGAGAACTACTTTCTTCTGCCCTTCAGAGAGCCAGGCTTTCTGGAGGGATTTGTCTGCATTGTTATAGGCCCCGATGGATGCGTGTGCAGCCTGGGCACACCGCTTGCCGCAGCTCATTTTTACATCATTGCGGATGACCAGGCATTGCTTGTAACGGAAATCCGGTTCGGGTTTTGGCACCGGTATGTGCCCGGAAGTTTTTGGCATTGTCAGCATCTCTTTGTATTTTCGTCCGATTAACCTTACTGGTGTCCGTGACTATTCACCGATCGGAAAAAAATAACCGGATGCTCAGGGCGGAAACGGTTTATGCAACTGTTGTGATGACTTCCTGACTTCTGATATAGTGTTTTTATATTGTCTGTCCGGAATAGTATTGTCATACCAGTCCTGATCCGGGAAAGAATAGAGCTGCAGCCGGCTCCTCATTGTCTTCCCGGAAAAACAAAAGGACAGAAGTGATCGATGGGTGACCTGAATGCCGGAAACAGAACAGGAACACGGCGACATTATCATCAGCGTTGAAAACCTTGAACATTCCTACAAGGGCTTCAAGGCCGTTGACGGGA
The DNA here is from genome assembly GCA_035256445.1 of Methanoregula sp. Lineage (GTDB taxonomy): Archaea > Halobacteriota > Methanomicrobia > Methanomicrobiales > Methanospirillaceae > Methanoregula. The sequence goes on along the minus strand of DATEXZ010000249.1, from coordinate 2,037 downwards.
TAAGTTTCGCGGTAAGGAGAGGCGAGATCTTCTCGTTTCTCGGGCCCAACGGTGCCGGTAAGAGCACGGCCATCAATGTCCTTATTACCCTGCTTGCAAAGCAGAAGGGGTCAGCGAGTGTTGCCGGGTTCGACGTCACCCGGGATCCCCAGAAAGTCCGTGAATCCATCGGGATCGTCTTCCAGGATATCACCCTCGATCGCGACATGACGGTGTGGGAGATCCTCGAGTTCCATGGCAGGCTGTACAACATGCCGAATGAGCAACGCAGGAAAAGGATTGAGGAACTCCTTGACCTTGTCGAGCTGGCGGGCAAACGGGACGAGCGCACAAAACACCTGAGCGGGGGCATGAAACGGCGGCTTGAAATTGCCCGCGGGCTGATGACACGCCCCCGGGTGCTCTTCCTTGACGAACCTACCATCGGACTGGATCCGCAGACCCGGCTGAGGATGTGGGATTATATCCGGGGGGTCAACAATGAGGGGACGACCATTTTCCTTACCACCCATTACATGGACGAAGCTGACCACCTGTCGGACCGTATCAGCATCATCGATCACGGGCGGATTGTCGTTACCGGAAAACCCTGGGAACTGAAAAACACGCTGGGGCGCGATCTGATCTACCTCGAGACAAACGACAACGATGCGGCTGTCAGGTCACTCAAAGATCATCCCGGTATCCGTGATGTTAAATTCAAACCGAAAGGATTTGTCCTGATGGTCAACGAGGACGGTTCCAAGGTGCTTCCCACCGTCATCGAAACACTCCGGAATGCAGGTATTGAAATCTCCACCATTAACTTAAAAAAACCGTCAATGGATGATGTATTTGTCTTCTACACGGGCCGCGAGTTCCGGGATGAAAACCCCCCGAAAATACCCCGGGCGGGAGGACAGTAACATGCAATATGGATTTGCCACCATCTACTGGCGGGACATGATCAGGTTTGTCAGGTTCAAGACCCTGCTGGTCTCTTCCCTCCTCCAGCCGGCACTCTGGCTGGCTTTTTTTGGCATAGCGATGTCGAGCAGTTTTGACAAACTGATCACCGGTATCCCCGTACCACCCGGTGTCCATGTGATCGGCTACCTGACATTCATGGGCGCAGGTATTATTGCAATGACCACGCTTTTCACCAGTCTCTTTGGCGGGATCGTGATCCTGTTTGACAAAAACTGGGGGCTGATGCGTGAGATCCTCGCAAGCCCCATGAACAGGAACCACATCATTTTCGGCATCGGTCTCTCCGGGGTCACCAAGTCGTTTATCCAGGCGATCATCATCATGACCTTTGGCATCCTGATCGGTGCGGCATTCTTTGAGGGATTTACCGCCTGGCAGGTGGTTTTGGGGATCATCGGGGTGCTCGCATTTGTCGGGATGTTTGCGCTCGGCTTCCTGTTTCTTTCCGCTGCCATTGCCATTTCCATGGAGAGCCCCGAGGGGCTCCAGGGAGTCATCACCCTTTTGACCATGCCGATTTTTTTTGCCAGCAATGCCCTGTACCCGACTGATTCGTTTCCGGAAGTCTTAAAAATCCTGTCGGTATACAATCCCATGACGCTGCTGATAACCGGAATACGGTATTTTGCCATCGGCCCGGATTTCATGGCTCTTGGGATGCATTACCAGTATACCTGGTCCGATATTCTCACAGCGTATACCGGACTCATGGCTTTTGCCATTCTTATGTTCGGGCTTGCCGTCTGGCGGTTCAGAAAAGCTGTTGTCACGTAAGGAGAGCCGGAGTGATTTTTTTGCTCTTGAGAAACGGGCATGAACGGGAGTTCACACCCGAACCTGAAAATCATTAAACCATGTAATTTTATGAGAGCTCCCCGCCTCAGGGCCTCTCCGAGGCACGGCGGGGCAATGTGATGTTTACAAATATGCTTACAGGCACTGATCCGCCGCGGGGGCGTCCCTTTTTGGGGCGGCGGCGTTCATCGCAATTATGAGAAATAAAGATTCCATTCTCACATCTGTTTGATTCAAGTTCATAGGAAATCCTCACAATATTTTTCTTAACGC
>DATEXZ010000248.1:0-3633 GCA_035256445.1 Methanoregula sp. | reverse complement strand
GAGTTTTCCCAGAAACATGAACCCCGTGAAATCACTCACCCGTGCTGCCTGCTGCATGTTATGCGTAACAATAATCACCGTATAGTTCTGTTTAAGCAGGTCGATAAGGTTCTCAATCTTGGCCGTTGCGATCGGGTCGAGCGCCGAGCACGGTTCGTCCATCAGGATGACCTCCGGCTCAACCGCGAGGGTACGGGCAATACACAGGCGCTGCTGCTGACCACCTGAAAGCCCGAGCGCTGAATCATTGAGCCGCTCTTTTACCTCATCCCAGAGTGCTGCATGACGCAGGCTCTGCTCAACGATCGTGTCCAGTTCACCCTTATCTTTTACTCCATGGACACGGGGACCATAGGCCACATTCTCATAGACGGATTTGGGGAAAGGATTGGGCTTCTGAAAAACCATCCCGACCTTTTTCCTCAGCGTGACTACATCGGTCCCTGCTGCATGGATATTCTTATCATCAAGCCTGATCTCACCGGTGATCCTTACGTGATCGATCAGGTCATTTAACCGGTTGAAGCACCGGAGCAGTGTTGACTTTCCGCAGCCGGAAGGACCGATCAGGGAAGTCACCCTGTTCTTTGGGATTTTCAGGGAAACTGACTCAAGTGCACGTTTCTCATGATACCAGAGATTCAGGTTGTTCGTGGAAATGATGGTGTTTTCAGACATGTTATCCCCGTACCTTGCGGTGGAAATGATTTCTTACTATGATTGCGATCGAGTAAAATCCGACAACGAGGAGTAAAAGGACCAGAGCAGTCCCGTATTTATTCGTAGATCCGCCGGGAACATTGGTTGCCAGGATAAAGAGGTGGTAGGGCAGTGCCATCACCGGCTGGAAGACCGAATCCGGCAGGAACCGGGACGAGAAGATGACCGCTGTGAACATGATCGGGGCGGTTTCCCCTGCGGCTCTCCCGATAGAGAGAATCGCTCCTGTAACAATACCTGGTACTGCAGGTGGCAGAACAACCCTGCTGATTGTCTGCCATTTTGTAGCGCCGAGTGCAAAACTCCCTTCCCGCAATGAGTGCGGGATATTTTTTAATGATTCTTCCGTTGTACGGATTACGGTTGGCAACACCATAAGGGCGAGCGTAATCTGCCCGGCAAGCATCGAAACGCCGACCTTAAGATAGAGCACAATGAATGCAAACCCGAACAGGCCAAAAACAATTGACGGAGTTCCGTTGAGCAGATCAACACCAGTCCTGATGAGCCGGGTAATGCGTCCTTCCCTCGTGTATTCCACAAGGTACACTGCCGCCCCCACCCCTAGAGGCAGCGCGATCACAATCGCACCCAGGACAAGGCAGAGCGTGCCGATAATTGCCGGGAAGATTCCTCCGGCCCTGCCGAGATCCCTTGGCGGCTGGGTCAGGAATTCCCACGAGAGTGCCGGCAGGCCGTTGATAACGATATCCTGGAGGATAATGACGAGGATGGCCAGCACAATAATTGTGGCTGCAATAATCAGACCAAATGATACCATCTCAATGTGCTTCCCTGAAAGCCGCTCCCTGCCGAAATACCACGCAGTGCAGGCCAGAACGATGAAAACTGCAAGCCACCAGGGGGTGGCGGCGAACAGGAAAACGAGTGCCATCAAAACGACGGTGATCCTGGCAAACCGCAGGATGGAATCCCTGGTATGAGAAGATACAAGAGGTTTTCCTGCAGTCCTCCGCGTCCTTCCCTCTTTCAGACGGCGCAGGATAGCCACTGCTGACAGATTAATGATAAGGGTAATAATGAGCAGGACTACTGCGACACCGAACAGGGCACCGTAGTGATCGCTGCCAACTGCGACCTCGCCCATTTCAATACCCAGGGTTGCGGTCAGGGTCCTTAAGGGTGAGAGAATGTTCCAGAAAGGGTCAGGGATAATCGCCGCATTACCGGCCACCATCAGGACAGCCATAGTCTCACCAATTGCCCTCCCGATGCCAAGGATGATAGCAGCGGCAATGCCGGACAGGGCTGCGGGAACAAGGACACGGCTGATAGTCTGCCATCGTGTTGCCCCGATGGCAAGGGAACCTTCCTTATACTCACAGGGTACTGAGCTGATCGCATCCTCTGAAACACTGATGATGGTGGGAAGTGCCATGATTCCGAGGAGGACTGAAGCTGCCAGCCACGTCTCACCCGTGGGAATGTCAAAGGCTGACCGGATAAAACTGGTAAGTACGATGAGCCCGAAAAATCCATACACGACCGAAGGGATACCGGCGAGAAGTTCAACTGCCGGTTTCAGCACCTGCTTTACCCGGGGGGAAGCGAGCTGTGAAATGTAGATTGCACAACCGATAGAAAGCGGGACGGCAAAGACCATCGCGCCGATGGTAACGAGAAGAGTGCCGACGATGAGCGGAAAGATCCCATAGAGCGGTACAACAGCTGTCGGGGCCCATGTTACGCCGGCCAGGAACACGGATATGCCAGCCTTCTCAAAGATGACGTACCCGTCCCGTAACAGGAACAGGAGGATGAATACTACGACAATAACGGCAAAGAGGGCTGTGAAGAAGAATACGGTTTTTATTGCCTGCTCTTTCACCAGGGATAAGCGGGCTTTGCTTACGGAAGCGTTCGGGATCCCATTCATTTCTTTCATGAATTTCACCATGTCCGCCTCCCTTATACGAAAAAATGTGTGATGTTCCTTATTCTCTGTGATTTTCAGCTGAGTGTCACGTAGCCTTCATCAGCGACAATCTTCTGGCCCTCCGGGCTGAGGATATACCTGATGAAGTCCCCCGCAAGTCCGCCCGGCTGACCATTGGTGATGATATATAAATCCCGGGAAACCGGGTATGTTTTGGTTTTTACATTATCGATCGTGGGTGCGACAATCTTCTGGGCATTATACCAGATTGGCAGGGCTTTGGCATCTTTGCCTACGAATCCGATCGAAACGTAGCCGATTGAACCGGGAGTCTGTGCCACGGTCTGGACGACGGCTCCATTGGAGTTCTTTTCCAGCATCCTGTTCACCGGTGTTGCCTTGAGCAGGACCGTCTCATCGAAATACGTGCGGGTACCGGATGCACTGTCACGGCCGATAATTACGATCTGGTTATTGGTTCCCGGAACATTTGCACCGGTAATCTGGGTCCATTTGGTAATTGTGCCAAGATAGATCCCTTTCACCTGGTCCAGCGTTATATACTGGATCTCGTTTGACGGGTTTACAATAACAGCAATCCCGTCCTGTGCAACAGTCGTCACGACAAAACCGGGATACCTGGCCATCTCATCTTTGGTCACTTCACGGGAAGACATTCCGATATCGACGGTCCTGGCACCAATCGCCTGGATACCAACTCCTGACCCGCCGCCGGATATCTGAATATCTGTATCCGGGTGGCTGATCATATACTGATCTGCAGCTTTCTGAACAATCGGCAGGACCGTGGTTGAACCGCTGATCCTGATGGTCTGTTTCTTGCCGGACGAGACAGGGGCCGCAGTCGTTGCGGGTGCCGCAGTTGTTAATTGTGGTACCGGTGTGGTTGAACCAGCTGCAATGGATGTAGCCGGGACCGATGGTGCCGGTGTTCCGTTACCTGTACAGCCTGCATCAAGTACGAGCATGAAAACTGCGACCACGCTCAGGGCGAC
>DATEXZ010000247.1:0-6845 GCA_035256445.1 Methanoregula sp. | reverse complement strand
CGGCAAAGATTGTCGTCGCGACAGGTGTCAGGGGTTCAAGGGTTTTTTGTAGTTTTTTCATCTCGTTATCCCGGTCAGCAGGATCTTTTCCCAACGGCGCAAGACCAACGGCAAACGCAGCGACCGGTACTTTTGTAAGGGCGACTTCGTACCTGGCAATGAACATCCCCACGTCGGCCATGATACTTCCCATATAGAATGGTCCGCCGATGACGACTGCATTGTAGCCTTCGAGAGATGACACTGACTTCATTTCCGTCACATCAACGAGATGCCCTGCGACCCGGATTTCTTTTCCAATCGCCTGCGCAATTTCCGCAGACGATCCCTTTTTCGATGCATATGCGACAAGGATACGTGCCATGAATTTCACCCGGACGAGACTATGTGCCGGGGGATATTAAAAAATGGTGGGGCTTTCTCCTTCGGGCGGCAGCACCCTTTTCCTTAGGTTCATCCGAGTCGCCGGATAAAGGCAATGTAGGTAGTTCCATGAAAGGTAAGCAGAAAAATCAAAATCCAGTCAGTTATCACCGACAACCCGTTCGGGTGTCAAGTATGTATGACCGCCGGGGAGAATCATGCTCTCGTAGAGAAGGTCCGGGAAGTATAAACAGCACAGATCGTGTATCAGAACAGGTATGCAAGGACCGGCGGTTTCGTTGATGAGAGTCAATAACACTCTTCGTTCATTTTTGGTATTCGTACTAACGAATTATTTATGCGATAACCTGCAATCCCCTACATGAGGGGGAAATGAGAAAAACTTCTGATTTGGTAGATGAAATGCTTGCAGAAGCAAAAAATGCCTGGCTTGTCGCAATTGCTGTCGGGTTTGAACATGAGACAAAATTTGTATTCAGTTCCCGCAGGCACCCGCTTGAAGAATTGGATCAGTTAGTGCAAAAGGGTGGATCTCCCATAGGATTGCTGCGATTTGATAAGGAGAATTCTACAATACAGGGGTCATATCGTCCGTTCGAGGAATATGAGAACGAGGAATGGGTAAAAAATTATCTTGCCGGTCTTCTGGATAATACCGGGGATATCATTGATCTCAGCCGGCAAAAACATAGTTTCCCTACAGCTTCCTGATAAAAAAGAATGAACCGGATCCAGGAATCCGGCTATGTTTTATTTACCAGATGGACTTCGGTATCGGTTATGTCGTAGATTATATCCTTATGTTCCTGCTGCAGCTGCCGGAGATCTTTTAGGATATCCTGTAACTGGTACTCGTTGTCCCTTCGTGCAATCACATACGGGGTGTTCGGTCGGGGGTTTTCCGGGGTGATGGCAAGAATCTCACAGGTTGTGCGCTGGTGGCTTATCTCGAACCGGGAAATTTTGTCGAGATCGATGGATTGGGACACCCCTGTCTGGAACGTCCCCGGCTGCATGAATTTTACCAGAACGCTCATGCAAATCCCTGCCCGGCACGGTATTCAGCGTCCGCTGCCTTCATCCTAATAGTCACCCATTCCCGGAGGCATCCCGCCCATCCCGCCCGGAGGCATACCACCGGCAGGCCCGGCTGTCTTTGACGATGCGATGACATCGTCTATGCGCAGGATCATGACCGCAGCCTCAGCAGCGCTCATTATTGCCTGCGTCTTCACCCGCAGGGGTTCAACGATGCCTGCCTTGAGCATGTCGACCGGTTTTCCCTCATAGACATCAAGCCCGAAGGTCCTGTTGCCGGCTTCATGTGCAGCCCGGATCGCCACGATCATATCGATGGGATCGAGCCCTGCATTCTCGGCAATGGAACGCGGGATGATCTCGAGTGCCGATGCAAATGCCTCGATCGCAAGCTGGATACGACCCCCGACTGTTGATGCATACCGCCGCAGCTGGAGCGAGAGCTCGATCTCAGGAGCCCCGCCTCCCGCGACAATCTTTTTGTCCTTGATGACATCACTGACAACCATCAGCGCATCATGCATACCGCGTTCAAGCTCATCGATCACATGCTCTGAACCGCCCCGGATGATGATCGAAACCGCCTTGGGATTTTTGCATTCCGAGACATAGATCATCTCCTGGCCGGAGAGCTTCTTTTCCTCCACACGACCGGCAGCCCCGAGATCGGCGGAGGTGATGACATCGATGCTGTTAATAATCGTTGCACCGGTGGCACGTGCAAGGTTTTCGATATCGCTCTTTTTTACCCGGCGTACGGCAAAAATGCCGGCTTTTGTGAGGTAGTGCTGGGCAGTGTCATCGATACCCTTCTGGCAGAACACGACCGTTGCACCGCTTGCCACGATCTTGTCTGCCATGGTATGGACCATCTGTTCATCCTCATCGAGAAATGCCTGCACCTGGTCGGGCCGCGAGATATTGATCTTCGCATTGACCTCCGTTTTTTTGTATTCGAGCGCCGCGTTGAGGAGGAGGACTTTAGCGTTCTTCACAACTTTTGGCATTCCCGGATGTGCCCGTTCCTTGTCGATGACCATGCCTTCGATGATCTCGGTATCCTCCACTTTCCCGCCAACTTTTTTCTGTACATTTACATGCCCGATATCTACGGTCCCGTCAGGATCCACAACCATTGTTACCGCCCGTACGACCATACCGCAGAGCAGACCTTTGTACGCCTCAGCACCCTTGCCGCTGATCGCCGTTTCCGCAACTTTTGTCAGCATTTCAGTATCGGTCGGTTTGACGCTTATTGCAAAGGTGGAAAGGATTTCAAGTGCTTTTACCGCAGCCTGCTGGTATCCTTCGGCAATAACGGTCGGGTGAACATGCTGGTTGAGCAGACCTTCCGCGTTCTTTAAGAGTTCTGCAGCAATAACGACTGCCGTGGTCGTTCCGTCGCCAACTTCCTCGTCCTGGGTCTTTGCGATCTCGACCATCATCTTTGCTGCAGGGTGTTCGATGTCCATCTCCTTGAGAATGGTGGCGCCATCATTGGTGATGACGATATCCCCCATGCCGTCGATAAGCATCTTGTCCATGCCTTTTGGCCCGAGTGTCGACCGGACTGCATTTGCCACCGCCTTTGCAGCGGCGATGTTGCTGTTCTGGGCTTCCTGCCCGCGGTTCCGTGTCGTTCCCTGCCTGAGAATTATAATAGGCTGTCCGCCAAGCTGTTGTGACATTTCATTCCATGTTGTTATTTTCGTTATTCATATTCCGGCAAAGCCGTTCATACTCCCTGTTCATACGCATCGCGGGACCAGAGGTCCGGATACTCCGGATTCACGCGGCAGACTGTGTGTATCGTGCAAATATCGCCAAGCCGTGATGGGCTACCATTGCTCCGTGGCATCATATCTCTATCTATGGTCCGGGATGTTTTTTGACAATCCGGGCAAAAATTGTGTGGTGACAGGAAATGCTTTCTTCGGCATGCTCTCCCTGACTCCAGAATAACGGGTAAGGCTCGTTTATCGAAGAGCCGGTTTTTAAAAGACCTCACAACCCTTATCTGGTACTATCACGAAACTGCAAGCAGATTCCAATGCAGAGTCAGCATTTCCCCCTCAACACCCTGTTCAAGCCATCGCCTTCGATGAAGATATGGTTACGGGTCAGCATCGCCCTCGGTATCGGCATCGTCCTGCTCTTCTCCTACTTACCTGCAGCGCTGTTCTCTGATATGCCTGCGGTGTTTTCCGTCGCCATCCTCGGGGGAACCTTTCTCCTCTATGTCCTGCTCTGGTACTGGGTGGGCCTCTATTATGAGAGCATGTTTTACGAGCTCCGCGAGGATGAGATTACCTGGAAACGGGGCGTCTGGTTCCGGGCAACCGGGATCGTTCCGTATAACCGTATCACCAACCTTGACGTCCGGCAGGGGCCGTTCATGCGGTTTTTAGGGATCTCGAACCTCGCTATCCAGACTGCAGGCTACTCCGGGCAGGCAGTGCCGGAGATCCGGATCGAGGCTATTGAGCACGCAGAAGAGCTCCGGGAGTTGATACGGTCGATGGTCCGTGGTTCTCCGGAGCAGGGCAACGGGACCGGGAGCGGTACTCCTTCACCCGTCGGCAGCAGTTCTCCTGTCGACCAGCAAATCCTTGCAGAGCTGAAGAGCATCAGATCTCTCCTCGGGAAACGCTGAAACCTTCGTTTTCCTGGCCATGCACTGCGCTTCCGGAAAAAACCCGAAGTAACATTTGACGCTAAAACCTTTTTCTCCCGGGGTCATATCAGAATAGGGTATCCGGATGTTTTCCATCCCCGAACCGTATGTTCATGGATTGTGAACCCCTGGCTCACTCCTCACTTTAAGATGTCAGCACCCACACATAGTGTTCAATAGTGCGCAGACTGATGCAAAACAGATTTTTCGGCGTCAGCTCATTCAACAGGAGAAACTGATTACCATTATGCAACCTTCAGGAAACAGTATATCAGAAGATCGGATTATTTCACTTGAAAAAAAGGTACGGGAAATGGAAGCCCTGTCCACGGGGCTGATCAACGAGATGCTCGATCTCAAGTCGAACTTCAGGATGATGTCCAGGGAGGCCGGCGAACGCAGCCCCCAGTATTCTGAGCCGGTGTCGATCATCCAGGATCCGGCGTCTCCAGCGGTGGCAGATCCGTCCACAGAGATGTCCGTTTCCGATCTATCTGGAAATGGAACGGCATTCCGTCCTCAAAGCGCACGCCAGCCGGGTATCCCTGCTGTCACAGCAGAATCCTCCATGGCCTCGATCATGCAATCCGACGGCACGATGAAATTCGAGATCCGCCGCGGGGCTTCGAGCCCTATTGAGTCATCTGCGGGATATGGGCCAAAAAGAATGGCACATCTGCCGGGGAAAAACAGGACACTCTGATCTGGTCTTTCGCGGACCACGCAGGTCAGGTTTTTCATGCATTAAGAGTTAGATCGAAAATGCGGTGGAACGAAAAAGGCATTCTTTTTTTGCTTTCAGGTTACTTGTCCCCCCGTCAGGAGTTGACTTCCTTCCTCTATTTCCAACTGAATAGGGCAGGGGGGCTGCGAAAGTAAGGTTAAGGATGCGATCACCGCTACCGGCACGCCAATCACTTTTGTATTTCCGTTCTGACCGTAATTGAGGACTTTTACGGGGTTAGGATGATGTCGGATTGTAGGGCGTACTTTTCTGACCGGTACCGGGTTTCTCCTGCCGGAACAGACAAAAGGCATGTGCCTTGTCCAGTAACCTTATGCTCCGGGGAACATCATGTGATAGAAGATGGCTGATAAAAAGTATGAATCACTGAAGATTGAAAACATCGTTGCATCCGGAGTAGTCGCCGAGTCCATCGATCTCGTTAAGTTTTCAGAAAATGCCGGGAACTGCGAACTCAACAAGAAACGGTTCCCCGGTGCCGTATTCCGGATCGCGGATCCCAAGATTGCGTGCCTGGTCTTTTCATCGGGCAAGATAGTACTCACCGGTATCCGTAACCAGAAGGCACTTACCGACGGGCTTGCTATCGTCATCAAATCCTTAAAAAAGGTGGGTATCGAACCCCTCAAAGAGCCAAAAGTTGCAATCACCAATATGGTCTGTTCCTATAATCTTGGAAAATACATCAATATCAACAAGTTAAGCGTCACGCTCAATCTCGAAAATATCGAGTATGAACCCGAACAGTTCCCCGGGCTGGTATACCGGATCAAAGATCCGAAGATCGTCGTTCTCATCTTCTCTTCAGGTAAGCTGATCCTTACCGGCGGCAGGAATCTTGAAGATATCAAAAAAGGGCTTGATACGCTCGAAGAGAAGCTCGCCACCGTGTTGTAATTGGAAAATATTTTTGTAGTACTGATGAGGCAAAGATCGCATCGTAATTTGCTGTAGTGAGTGCCGGGTTGCACCAGGATATTATCTCCATTTTGCATCTTTCATCTGTTTCTCTGGAGACCTGGGGGTTGTCATGCAATGCACCACGCCCAATAAAGGTGATGAAGTGGTGCAACCTCCGGAACCTTGAATAAAAACCATTATCCATTCAGCGCACGTGTAAAAGACTGGTGATACTCCTGGAACGACAACCCGTTAAATCCCGTATTCTTCGCTCCATGGGATACGACGAGGGCACAAAAATCCTGGAGATCGAATTCCAGACCGGACTTGTCTACCAGTATGCGGGTGTCCCGCCAAAAGTGTACCAGGAACTTATACGTTCTGACGAGATTGGAAAATACTTTATCGACAAGGTCCGGAACCGGTTCCGGACAAAACAGATTGTCGCATGAATGCCATCTGAAAATCCTACCGGAAATACATTTTTACTTCATCACCTTGCGCAGAAGTAACCGATGATGAGCTTGTGTTTTGTAAATACTTCACATGCCGGACAATAGCAGTTGATGGTTTTTACTTCTGACGGACCCGATGATTTCCCCCGGGAGCAGAACAGTGCATTCGGTGATGATTCTGAAAGATTGCCGGCCTTACCTGTCGGACACGATCCACAATACTTTTTGCATATCTGCAGGTTCTCGACCGTATCATCCACGGTTATGGTTTCATCCAGTGTTTTCATGATTATTCACACCACGAAATACTCTGGTGAAGATATAATACTACTCTTACTCCGGAGCTCACCCGATCCTGTCAGCAGTAGTTAGAAATCGGGCTCTGATGAGGGAGGAAAAGGATACCTTTGTTTTGGATCATCCTCAGGAACAAAGTATTTCTCGCCTGAAGAAAAATGTTAGAAAAACCGGTGTGATAACGGGAGGAACAGTCGGGATGGAAGAGCCTGTCATTACCGAACATGCGGGGACCCGGAAAGGACCGATTACGGGATTCTACCAGTACAGCCGGGAGGGTATACGGGTGCTGGATGGCGAAAAAACCTTAAAAAGGCTCTATATCTTCGGTCCGTCTGCTGACATGATGACG
>DATEXZ010000246.1:0-3405 GCA_035256445.1 Methanoregula sp. | reverse complement strand
GAGGTTCTTTCAGGAATGGAAAGAACAGAGAAAGGATATCGATCGGATGAGTGCCCGGCTGACAGAGCTTGAAATAAAGACGCTCACCGCAGAATCTATAGGGGGTATCGGTGTGGTCATCAAACGTATCGACCTCCCGGCAAAAGAGCTCGCTGCACTTGCAACCTCTATATCAGGTGAAGGAGGGGTTGCCCTGATTGCCGGGACCGGCGATACCGTGCGGGTTGTGCTCGCATCCGGCGACCCCCGGGTAAATGCCGGTGAGATCATCAGTCAGGTCTGCAGCCTTCTCGGGGGCAAGGGAGGAGGCAAACCCTCGATGGCCCAGGGCGGCGGACCCGATACCGCCCAGCTTGACCTTGCCCTGAAAGTAGGACGCGAACGGATAATTGCCGCACTGCATGGCTGACGATGTTGTAATCCTTGAACCTGGCGATGAGCGGGCGCAGAAGATCTCCAAAGCGATGGGGAGCCAGACCGCAAGCGATATCCTGCAGCTCCTTGCAGAAAACAAGAAGAGTTTAACCGAGATCACAGAACGGCTCGCCATACCGCTCACCACGGCAAAATACCATATAGAAAACCTGCTTGATGCCGGGCTGATATCGGTTACCGAGACAAAGTACAGCGTCAAGGGACGGGAAATTAAGATCTACTCCCTGACAAACCAGCTCCTGATCGTTGCTCCCCGCTCGTCCAATGTGCGTTCGCTGCTGCTGAAATATGCATCATTGTTCTGTATCGTCATTCTCGGCACGCTGGCACTATCCCTCGCATCGCCCCTCATTGCCGGTACGGGAACCGGCATGAATGCCCCCTCCCCTTCATCCATTCAGCTGGACCGGGGGGCAGGAGTAATTACAACACAGGCAGTATCTGAGGGTTACCAAATAAATGCGACCCTGACTCCCGGGGTAACCGTTGCTGTATCGAAAGGGATCCCTGATGCAGCTGCCGCAAACCTCACTCCGGTACCATCTCCCCTCACAACCCTCGTAAAACAATCCCCGTCTGCTCCTCTGACCCCGGTCCCCATGAATTACGGTGCACCTCCGGCCTCAGCAATACCGGATCCTGCCCTGGCATTTTTCCTTGGCGGAGTACTGGTGATCCTCGTCCTCGCTGCCTATGAAATATACCTGTGGAAGAAGATGAAAAATTAAGGTATTATCCTGTTCTCCTCCTCATTTTTCAGGTTCTCATCCTCGGGATTGCCGGTAATTATGGAATATGTGCCAAAACCGTGTAATCAGATTCATGCAGCAATTCATTCCTCGATGCTCCGGTTTATTGAAAAACACCGACCCCCGATGGGATGCCCCCACCGCGGCGGATGAATACCCAATAAATTCTCACTGAACTCCCTGACCTGCCGTGCCATGGAGAGGTCCTGAGGCAGGTAATCCTCACTAAAGAGTGAAAATTTTTCGAAAAAAGATATGCACAAACGATCGATTCTGAAGGACGGAGATCATATTCAGACAGAAATTGGCAAATCATCATGCGAATGTAGGATGAACGCCGCCGCCCCCGATGGGACGCCCCCGCGATGGATCAGTAACTAAAATATTCCCACCGAGATTCAGGACCCACCCTGCCCCGGAAAGGCCCTGAAGCGGGTGACTCTCTCCTAAATCGTACGAATCGGGCTTGAAGCTATTCTGGCGTTTCTAAGCACAGATGAATGAATAAAGGTATATCTCACGGATTACCTGAAAAATATTTAAAAACCCTTTTTTAAAAAATGAGCGAAACAGATCCCCGGCGGCTCACTTGAGCTTTTTCTCGAGCTTCTTGAGCTTCTTCCTGGCGTCCTGGCTACCCGCAGCCGCCTGCTTCGAGAGCTCTTCTGCCTTGGCCTTCTTCACTTTATTCAGCTTCCCCATTTGTTTCTTACTTGTTGGCATTCAGTCACCTCGCTACGTTTTTGGTGGGTTCTATTTAGCTTTTTTCCTTCTTAAAATATCTGTGTCGTATTACCTTCTCTGAAGTTTATCGCTCCAGGGGGTGCCATCAGCGGCGGGGGCGGAGGCATTATATGCCGTTTCCCCCAAAGAGCGTTAAGAAAAATATTTTGAGGATTTCTAAGCCAATTGTGTGTAATTAAAAAAATACCCATCTGTCCTTATTGCAGGCTTCCTTCAGTCTCTTAAAAAAAGGAATTGATTAGCGCTTTTTAGCCGTGACGGCCATAAGCAACCCGATGACAGTAAGTGCTGCTGCAACGGGAATGAGAGAAAGAGGGGACTGGGTAGTTGTCGGTACCGTAGTTGGCACTGTTGTCGGTGGTCGCGTGGTGATAACCGCTGTTGTGGGAACAGTTGACGGGGTGGAAGTGACCGGAGCGGATACGGTGAATGATTTAAGCCCGATATACCCTGTAGAATCACTGAAATACACATCATAATCGCCGGGCTTAGTCACGGTCACCTTCTGGGTAAATACTCCTGCTCCGGATCTCAGGTCAACTTTTGAACCGATATACTGGGGTCCGAAGATCCTGCCGTCAGGTCCCCTGACCTCGATCTCGACACCATCATTGCCGAGTTTGAGGATCGATCCCTCGATCCTGAGCGCCTCTTCGAGAGTCTGGGTTATGGGGGAGTTAATCGTGATGTCACCTGAACGGTCCAGAACCTTAGGCAGCTGCCAGGTCACCGAATCGTCTGAAAGGCTCCCCCCCTGAGTGCCGGTAAACTGGACCTCAACTTTGTATTGTCCGCCCGGCAGTCCTTTCGTATCAAACAACTGGTACATGGTGGGGGCAGCCATGTTGGTTGCATGTTCCTGGATCGTTACGGACGAGCGGCTGATGGGGGTTGCCGTGTAACCGGACTGGTAAAACGCAACCTCGAACGTAGTCCCTGCGGGCAGGTTGCTGTCAATAGTACATTTTAAGGGTATACCAACCTGCACAGAATCCGGACACTTGAGATACAGCTGGTATGCAGAAGCCGTCCCGATAATACACGTCAGGCACAATGCGATGAGTAGGATCCTTTTCATGTCTACAGCATCTAAATGGCCAAAATTAAAAGGTTTCTCTAACCACACAGGTGAGAGAAAATGAATGGCAAGGCGGGGATCGGGAGCAGTCACACCATGCCGATAAAATTGTTCAGGAGCAAAAGACCCGTCGCGCCGCTTTTCTCCGGGTGAAACTGGACACCATACGCATTGCCTCTCCCCACAGAAGATGCGAAGGGACAGATATATTCGGTTGTCGTGAGGGTGAATTCAGGAGTTGTCTGTGCGTAAAAGGAGTGGACAAAGTAGACATATTCCTGCCTGCCGAATCCTGCAAAGAGCGGGTTATCCGCCTGTTCAATGAGCAGGGAGTTCCAGCCCATATGGGGGACTTTCTGTCCCGAACCCCGGGGAAATCGCCGGACATGGCCCGGAACA
>DATEXZ010000245.1:0-2303 GCA_035256445.1 Methanoregula sp. | reverse complement strand
AAATATTCGATGAGATAAGCGACCGGTTTAATAAAGAGATGTTTGAAAACCCGGTGATGGAGATGACCCAGTTCCCATCGCGGAGTCGAAAATCTGCCAGACCTGGAATGATGGCGCTTATGCGGACAATCGTTGAAAAATAAAGAATTAGCAATTAGTCCCGAGATACTCATTGATATTCAATATCCCGGATATTCCTATAAGATTCTGAACGTACAATCCTAATCGTAGGATACAAGAGAACAATCCCGCTGATCAACACACAGAGGAGCAGAGTACTTCCTGCAGCGGCAAAGAGAGTCAGGGATGGTGCAATATTAAACGGGATTTCCAGGGAAAAAGTAATAAAGTTTTCAAAACTTATGAGGAAGATCGCGGCGGATCCGATACCAATAAGACTTCCAAGAACTGAAGATGTGAACGATTCTGCAATAATGAGTTGCAGGATGAATACTTTTGTCATGCCGAGTGCTCCGAGAAATTCAATCTCCCGCTTAAGCTCATAGGCAACCATCGCAGACATAAGAGTCAGCAACGGGACGGAAAGCAGCATGACTGCAACCGCAGAGCCGAGTAAAAGACGTGTTACCCCTGCGAGGTGAAGCGTCACCGTGGTAAGGAGGGTGGATGGTGTAATTATTCTCGACCCGGGGATCCTCTTCCGGATTTCACCCCCCACTATAGATGGTGACACCCCGGGTTCAACCTTGACAAGCACCGATGAAACCATCCCTTTGGGAATGGTAAGGGTTTTTTCCGCTTTTACGCCAGACTCATCAGCCATCGTGTATGCATCTTCAATCCGGGTGAAGACTGCCTTGTCAACGCCCATCATGCCTTTCGGATCGAGCTTGCCAGCCACATGGAATATATGGCCATAGAACTTGAGATCCGAACCGACTTCCCCCTCTATATCGCTTCCGATAAGGATATCATCTTTTCCCAGGGTAACTCCATGATGCGTCTCAAACCATGGCGCAAGAGTTAGGTCGTGATCGGGGTCTACCGCGATAAGCTGGACAAAACCCGAACAACAGTTATGCTCTGCCAGTGTTGCGATGAGGATCTGGGGACTGACTTTGGAGATACCTGGGATCCGGGAAATCTGCTCGAATCTGGAATCATTAAAGAAGAACATGGACGGACTGCCAGTGAGGAGGCTGTTCTCCCTTTCTGTCGAATAATTCTCCGGCACAACAATGAGATCGGCTCCCATCCAAAGTATGCCTTGATCAAGGCCATGTTCGGCACCGCTGATGAGGTATTGGGCTGAAAATAATGTTGCAGCGATGATTGCGAATGTAAATATTATCGCCAGGTTCCGGTATGGGCGACTTTTCAGGTTCCTCGTTACGAGTCTGGCGAAGTTGAACCGGGGTGGCTCGTTCATTTTATTATTAGTTCCCGGGTCATGGATTTAAATATTGTACCCCATTGAAAGTTTCCCCGGCTGACAAATCTACCTCTTGATTTCATTTCTTCTAAGGTCCTATGAGTTGTTTCAAAATCTGATTTTTGGGATTTTTTTTATATCATTATGAAGTATTAACCATAGTGATTCTTGGACGGACCTCCCCATGAAAACTCACGATGATGAGCTCCTGAAGATAAAAAATCTCCTGCATAACAACCCGAAGGGTATGAAAATCACCAGGATTGCCCGCGAACTTGCGATGAACAGGAACGCAGCAGCAAAATTCCTCGAGATCCTCCTGATGACCGGGCAGGTCGAGATGCTCGAGCACGGGATGTCGAAAATTTTCATTCTTTCACGAAGGATTAGAATCCCGACGATGCTGGATCTCTCTCATGACTTTATCATCGTTCTCGACAGGGAAATGAAAATTTCTCAAGTGAACGATAACTACCTGAAATTCTCAGAGATGAAACGGGAAAATCTTGTTGGGAAAAGACCTGATACAACCGGCCTTCCGGTCATTGGCAGGCAACCGGTCTTCGACAAAATACGGGATGCTCATAACGGAGCCGATATCAGGACCGTTGTAAAAGAGATTTTTCGTGGGATGGAGTTTTTCTTTAATATCCGTCTGACCCCTACCGTTTTCAATGATGGAAAAACGGGAATTACAATCATTATCGAGGATGTCACGAGCGAGAAGGAGAATGAGATATCACTCCGGAAGATGGTCGAAGAGATCCTTTCCTGTATCGATGACGCGGTCATCCTGGTGAATTCCCGCATGCCGTCAATCTCGTTTGTGAACGCGACCGCAGAGAAGATGTTTGGCTACAAACCGGAAGAGTTGGTTGGAAAAGATCCCAAGGTCCTGTTCGTCGTCTGG
>DATEXZ010000244.1:0-4555 GCA_035256445.1 Methanoregula sp. | reverse complement strand
GAAAATGTGATAAATGTTCCTAAATGACCTTTTTATCATCATATGTCCCGATACACGGGAGAATTGATATTTCAATAGTATATTCCTAATTACAATACCTCTCTTTTCCGGGGAACCTGCTTCCCGACCCTCTCTGCAATTCAGTGCAGATGACGCAGGGTTGTATTGGTATAAAAATTGGCTGCACTGTTCATGCTATCGGATAACTTATGGAATTGATCGACAATGCCAATGAACTAACCTATCGTGACGAATCAGGGATCATTCCCGGCGCAGGTTTTCCATGAGAGTCCGGGAAGTGGTTTGTCTCACCGTAACGTAATCAGTGTTCCATATGCATTTTCATGACTGCGAGCGAACCGGAAGAGACTGAAATCACCCTGTCAGCATAACCGCGGATGAGGAAGCACCCCAGCCTGAACGAGGCAGAAGGGTCGGAAAGGATCTCGTCCTCCCCCGGGCGCTTATCGGGAAGAGGGAGAGGGCTGCCCTCGTACGAGATTTCAGCATCCAGATTGTACTCGTCGAAAGACACCGTAACCTTCACGGGTCCGGATGTTATATGGTAATCATTGATGAGCTCGCATGCTTCGGTGAGCGCCATGGCCATCTGCCGGATTACCTCCCCTCTCGCAGCCCATTGTTCACCCTGGCGTTCCATGAACAGGAATATCTGGTCGGATATCGGGCTTTTCTGATCGATGGTCGTTGTCACACTCTTTTTTATCCCTATCCGCATCACAAGGTTCAGGATGATGGCAGCGACTGTGGCCAGCGAAAGGGCTGAGTCAAAGATCGGCCTTGCGAATTCGGGGACCCCCTGGTACGCCCCGGGGATCAGGTAAACGCTGAGCCCGAAGATGAACGAGATCCCGATAACAAAGACCTTCCGGGAATCCAGCATCCTTGTGGAAATAGTCTGGATACCCCCCACGATGATGAAACCGGCAACATAGATCAGGCTTCCGCCGATTACCGGGCCCGGCATGATAATAAAAACCATCGCAAGGACAGGGAGAAAGGCAAGAACTATCAGGATCCCACCCGTAACAAAACCGATATACCTGCTCGTCGAGCGGGTGGCAATCGAGAGCCCGATGTTGGACGAGGACCCTGTCTGCCCCATGCCACCAAAAAGACCGCCAATAGTTGATGCAATTCCGTCCGCAAAGAGCCCTGACCTTACATTCATCATATCCGGCCGCTTCCATTCCGTGTCATTGATGCGCTGACAGATTGAGAACTCGCCGACACTTTTTACAAATGTCACGAGACCCGCAATGCAGAACGGAATAAGAAGGGCGGGCTGGAATGACACACCGAAGTATTGTATGTCAGGAAATGATAGGATCGGGGACGCCACTATCTGGCCAAGCGGATCTGTACCGGCAAGACCCGTCGCTATGCAGAGCAGATACCCGAATGTCATGCCGATAAGGAGCGGGAAGAGCTTCAACGGGCCTCTGCCCCATACGGTTAGTCCGACAATGACGGCGAGTGTAATACATGATACCAGCGTGGCCGCGGCTGACGGGGATGAATTCACGTCAGTCATGCCAAAAAAATTTGGTAGTGCGTAGGGTACCACAGCGACCCCGAGCATCATGATAACGAGTCCTGTCACCTCGACCGGGAAGAGGATCCGCAGGCGATGGACGATGCGGGAGAGTGCGATCTGCAGGACTCCTGAAGCAGCGGTCATCCCGCAAAGAAGGGAAAGACCCCCCGACTGAACCGCAAGGATAGACGCGGAAACAAAATTCGGCCCGCATACCCGCGGAATAAGAAAACCAGACCCGAACTCCCGGTATTTTAACGACTGGAATATTGTAGATATGCCGTTTGACAGCATCGACATGGAAACAAAAAATGCTGCAGCCCCTGTTTCAAGATTAGTAGCCCGGGCGACAAGGATGGGAAAGATAAATGCAGTTGCGACAATACCGGTATGCTGCAGGCCGAGCAGGAACAATGTTGGACCTGGTGGCTTGTCGTTTGCAGCATATTCGAGATCCGGAGGACGCATGCATACGAAAAAAAGCTGTAGGACTCTAATATATCTTATGGTTTCAGACCGTGGATGTCCGTGGTATGGGGTGATGCGATTCCTGTGGGGGTAAGGATAGAAGCAGCCGGCGGGATTATTATATGCTTGTTCAGCGACCCGGGTAAAAGCGATAGCCTGAGTACTGCCCCGCTCGCCCAATCGCAATCCGGCGGAGCGTCACCAGGAGCCCGTGGTTGCATCGCCCCGGGCTTGTCAGGATCCGCATGAGAGATCCATGTCGCATCCAGGATCAAAAAAGACCGGGGGTAGCATTTGTTGCCTGTCAGGTCCCTTTGATCACCAGAAGGGTGATATCATCGAACTGGGGCATTTCCCCTGCGAACTCCTGGACACCCGATAAGATCCGGTCAAGCATCTCCTGTGCCGAACTCCTGGCGTTTTTCCGTATGATTGCGTTGAGCCGCTCTTCCCCGAATAACTCTTCCTTTGCATTAATCGACTCAGTAACTCCATCAGTGTACATTACGATGACATCCCCTGAACCGATTGACAGAGTCCGGGAAAAATACTCCCGGTTCTCGACTGCGCCGAGCACAATACCCGTGGGCAGAAGCTCCTCGAGTGTCTCGTCCCGGTTGCGGAATACCACCGGGGGATTGTGGCCCGCATTGACATAGGTCAGAGTCCGGTCCATTTCTTTCAGCGTTCCAAAAAAAAGGGTGACAAACATCCCTGACTTTGAGTCCTGCGTTATGATATTATTTGAATCGTAGATCGCTTTTGCCGGGTCGCGGTGCCAGAGCGCATTTACCCGTACGACGATACGGCATAATGCCATAAAGAGGGCTGCTGGTACGCCTTTTCCGGAAACATCGGCAATGAGGAGCCCCAGCGTCCCTTTGTCAAGGGCGATAAATTCAAAGGGGATTACATCAAAGAAATCGCCTCCGACTTCCTTTGCCATGACCGTCTGTGCGGCGATATCGAACCCCGAAATCTGGGGGATCACCTCCGGCATGAAGCTCTTTTGGATCTCCGCGGCAATCTGGAGCTCGGCATTCGAACGGGCAAGCCTCCCTTCCATCTCCCGGCGGTCGGTAATGTCCCGGATTGTTTCGATGGCACCGGTAACATTTCCCTGCGGATCATACAGGGGGCTTGCCTTGGCCCAGAAGTATCTGCCCGAAAATTTGTCCAGCAGGTTCGGGATGAACGTGTCCACGACAAGCGTATCTCCCTCCCGTTGTACATGGGTATACCGGCCTTTCACTTCTGCCTCCGGCATGAGGATGAGGTTTGCCAGCATGGGTTTACGGTCACCATAAAACGGCAGGGAATACTCATAATCCCCCTTTCCGATCATCGACGCAGCGGAAATGCCGGTCATTTCCTCCATTGCCTTGTTCCACGTGATCACAATGCCTTCCCTGTTAATGGCAAATGTGGCATCCGGCAGAAAACTGATGATATCTGCAAGACTCCGATGGGACCTGACGATCTCCTGTTCGGCGCGCTTCCGGTCAGTGATGTCACGGATAGTTTCGACGGCACCGGAGATTTGTCCCTGCGAATCATACAGCGGACTCGCCTTAGCCCAGAGGAACACCCCGCCTGGTTGGAAATCAGGAATAAAGATATCTACAACAAGGGTGTCTCCTATCCGCTCCACCGTATCATACTTTTTCTCGATATCGATTTCCGGCATCAAGACCAGGTCTATCAGTATTGGTCTGCGCTCCTTGTAAAACGGGAGAGCATACTCGTAGTTGCCCTTACCCAGCATGGACTCAGCCGGAACACCGGTCAACGCCTCCATTGCATTGTTCCACGCCATTACCCTGCCGTCCAGATCGATTACAAATGTGGCATCCGGCAGGAAGTCGATGATGGCGTCCTGAAAAGTTCCGCCCTGTGGTTCCATTCTCATGCACCTATGCAGGAATATGCCCCGATTGGGTATGAAGATTCTTCCCTTCAGGGCAATACCCCGTATCTCACTGCTCTTATACGAGAGTGCCCGCCGGTTAGGGTGAAGAACAGCCACCCGACTCTTCATTCAGGGAGTGCAGGAAATCTTCATCGGACTACAATCGCAAAACCGATATACGGGATAATCAATACAAGTGCCTATGGCCATCGAATGGGATCCTATTCTCTTTGTAAATCTGGTATTGTGCATCATTATTGTACTGCTCGGCATTCTCTGTTACCGGAAAAGTCATGAGTTCCTTCCTCTGTATATCTCTGCCGCGTTCGGTCTTTTTGGTGTCTCACATGCAACCACCCTTCTTGGATTCAAAGTTGCTCTCACCGTTCCCCTGATTGTGATCCGTGCCCTTGCCTATCTCCTGGTGATTTATGCACTCATGATGCACCTGAAAAACAGCATGATCGCAAAAGAGGCCCGGCAGGCATGGGTTGATTTTTATAAGGAGGAGTCAGGCCAGCCTTCTCCCGAAGGGAAAGGACAGGAACCGAAGAAATAATTCCTTTTGTTCTCCGCGGGGATGGCAAAAGAAAGAGATATCCGATATTATTTTTGCAGGT
>DATEXZ010000243.1:0-3236 GCA_035256445.1 Methanoregula sp. | reverse complement strand
GAATGGTTCTCACCCAACCATGAAAAATTGTGAAGGTTCGACGGCACTCACAACAGGCTATTGAGAGGCCAGGGTCGGAGTTTTCAGGTAATTGAAGCGCTCCCGCGGCGGATCAGTGTCTATAAACATATTTGTAAACCCCGCACTGCTCCGCCGTGCCTCGGAGAGGCCCTGAGGCGGGGAGCCCTCATAGAATTACATGGTTTAATGATTTTCATGGTTCGGGTGTGAACTCCCGTTCATGTGTGTTTCAACAGAGCCCTTTCAGAGTGACCTCTGATTTCTCATCACCTTTCATCCCCAACATATCTACGTTATATCTGGATATTCCAAAACGTCCCTGCAGCAAAGAACTACAATTAAGTATTAGTATGACGGAACTGGAATTCCTGTTAATGATGACTGGACCTCACACCCGGAATCCCGATACCCTGGTTTCATCCCGACGGGGTGAATAAACATCGACTCCCGGACGTTCCCGCGTATCCTGCGGATCGAGGGGCTTATTCCCTTTACCCTGTGTGCCATCCTGCTGGGTTTTGCAGTGACAATCCGGGAAGCCGGATTTGCCGGCGCTGACTGGACCCTGTTCGTTATTGCAGGCGTGGCAGCGCTTCTTATCCATATCGATGGCCACATCTGGAATGACATCATGGACCTGGAGATTGACCGTCATGAGAAAAGCGGGGAGACCGGGCGGGACCGCCCCCTGGTGTTCGGGTGGGCAACCGTCGATGAATACCGGAAGATGTCAGCGGTCATCGTCATCCTCGTGGTAATCCTTGGTGCTTACCTTACAACACAGCGTGTGTTTACTCCTGTACTGATTGTCCTGGGTCTGTGTTTCGCTTACGGGTATAACCATCCCCGCATTGCCCTGGCCCACCACCCGTTCACCGAGTGGTACATCTTTCCCTGGCTGGTGGTCGGCGTTACGGTGACCGTCGTCTACGCTGCAACCGGTATCTTCTCCCTGCTGGCGTTCGTGCTGTCGCTGCTGCATGGCCTGATGGCGACCTGTTTTGTTGTATCGATGATGCGCCGGGATGCACGTTCTGACAGAATGGGCGGAAAATGCACTACGTCTGTCCGGTACCCGAAACTGCCGCACTCGACAATGTATGGAATCGTGACCCTTCTGGGAGCTGTCCTGATACTTTTCCCGCTGGCCGCAATTATCGGAAGAACCGGGATCGCATATACACTTGTCCTCACAACGGTCATTCTTGCCGGGATCACTACCGGTATCGGGTCGGGAATAGATCAGCTCAGTACCCGTTTCCTGTACTCCAACTTTCCTGATTTCGAGAGAGACGCCAACAGACTCATGATACAGCAGGCAGGGGTATCTGTTATCCACGCGGTGGCGATAAGCATCATCGTCGTGCTGGTCGGGGGAATGGTATGAACATTGCGATTGCAGGGGCCGGCATTGCCGGGGGATACCTGGCAAAGCTTCTCGGACAGAAAGGAATCTTGCCGGACATCTATGATGGTATGGACCATGATACCCGCTGCCGGTGTCGCTCGTGCGGGTGGGGGGTACCCCGAAGTGTCGAACCATACCTTGCGGAGGTCGGGCTCGATTTCAATGACTACCTGCTTGAATCCATGCCATCGATGAATTTTGACAACCTCGAGGCAACGACGCCTCTCTGCACTCTGGACAAACCGCGGCTTATCCGGGATTTTACAAAAGACATCCAGGTAAAGAAGCGGAACCTGAGTCCTGATGAGGCAGGGGACTATGATGTCGTAGTGGACGCGACCGGGATTGCCCGGGCACTCCTGCCTCCCTGCAGGTCTGACCTGACTCTCCCGACACTGCAGCAGAGGGTAGCTGTGGAACCGCTCGGAAGTGAACGCCTCGGGGCGGGTGTCTACGGGAACTGTATTCCCGGGCTCGGGTACCTGTGGGTCTTTCCGCTTGGTGACAATATTTACCATATCGGAATCGGGGGTATTGGTCTCGTCCGGCTCGATACTCTCCTGGACCGGTTTTATAGCAACCTGTCAGAGGATTTTTCTTTCACAACCATCTGTAGCTGCCACGGATCTGTCCGGGTTGCATCCCCTCATTATTCGACGCCATTCTTTGCCACAAAAACCAGAAAAGAAGGTTCCCCCCAGGTAATTGTCGGCATCGGTGAATCGATAGGCACCGTCACGCCATTCACCGGTGAAGGTATTATCCATTCCCTGGAATGTGCAAAAATGTTTGTGAATACCTGGCCTGATCATCAGCGCTATACCACGTCAGTCCTGGCACGGTTTGCGTGGATGAAAAAAGAGCGCGAAACCATCGATTATTTCCTCTCGCAGGAAGGGAGGAACGGGCCGCGGCTCCGGGACCGGTGGCGGTTTTATCGCAACGCCTGTCGTTCGGGAATCGGGCTGCCGATGGTTGAGGCCTTCAGGCACCTGGGAGCCCTCACTCAATGGGTGGAAGGTCCTGATAAGGGAATCTGACGATTCGCCCGACCTGCCGGTACGGTTCAATCCCTGCGGCAAGACTCACGGAATTCTTCCGGCAGGTCTGCACCGTCTCACGGAAATGCATTCCTGTTCATTTCCATATCCGCAACATCCGGGCTCATACAGTATTGACGCATGGGAAATTAACCACAGGTCCACCAGCCCGTCAGAGTGATACGGACCCTTTGGGTCAGCCACTACACTTATCAATAGGAGAGTCATAAGCATCTTTCGTGAGGATATGCGTATGGAACCTTTAAAGATCCCCCGGATGACCAAAGCAGAGTATGATGCCCTTGTTGAACGCCAGTATGTTTCCCGCATCGCGTTTATCGGGAAAGGTAACCCCTACATTGCACCGTTTATGTACGTTTTTGACAACAAATATCTCTACTTCCTTTCCTCCAGATATGGCAGGAAGATGGAATATTTCGCCGCCAATCCTCAGGTATCGGTCGAGATAGAAGAATATACACCGGAACTTTCGTCCTTTACCTTTGTAAGCCTGCAGGGAATGCTCAGGGAAGTACAGGATCCGGAACAAAAAACGAAAGTACGCCAGCAGTTCGCGGCAATGATCAAAAAACGGAAATTATCATCGAATGTACTGACAGCCTTCGGTTACTCTTCGCATGACCCGGTGGAAGTGATCGTCAGCGGAGAGCGTTCCGCAGTCTGGAAACTGGTCGGTGTCAAAGACATTGTTGCCCTGAAAAACGGATAACAATCTCCTTTTCCCCCTGTACCTTCGTTTGTCTGAT
>DATEXZ010000242.1:0-8166 GCA_035256445.1 Methanoregula sp. | reverse complement strand
CAGAAAATGAGCCCTGGGTAGATCAGGACACTACGCTTAAACACCTCGCTGGTTTTTGTAGTGATCCGAACAACAATATTTTAATTAAGGTAAAGTGCTATTTTTAACCCTTAATTTTTTGTAAAATCTTCAGTAAATAATTCTCCAATACATAGTTATCACGCTCCTGGGGCGACCCTCATCATGCGATTGGGCTCCTAAAGGGTCCATCACACGACAAGTGATGCACGAAAATTCTTGTGACTTTTTTTATTTCAATTTCAGTCACAAAATTAATTCGAAAATGTCGTCGTAAAAATAAAAAATTTTTGGGGTTGAATCGATATATTACCCTGCGTACTATACCGCTAATTTTCAGGGTGCTTCGGCAGCCCGTCAGGACCTCGGTCGGATGGGAAAATATTCAATTAATACCCAGACCGCGATTAGCGATGATATTTTGTAAGTATTATTATCGTATCTCCGCCTGCGCACCTATTTGAATGAAGGTGACAAATGAGATCAGGATGAGGCTGCTCTTCGAGCTTTCCGGTGAAAATCCGACTCTGCCCTTCGCCGAGCTTGACTGCATAGGTAAAGTTCTCGACAGACGTCTCCAGGTCGCTGTTGTAGAATCAGCGGATCCGAAGTCGGCGACCCGGCTTGCCATGACGCAGGTAGTGTCGGAATATCTTGGCGAGTGTGAACCCACCATCCCGGCCTTCGAAGAGCTGCTCAAAGAGCTTGCCATTGAAACCCGGCTGTCATTTGCAGGTCGTGCCAAAAAGGTTCACGGGGGTTGCCTCGAAAGAAATCCCTGTTCACAGCGGGAGTTTGAGTGCCTGATTGGTACCAGGATCTCCGGTCCCGTTTCTCTTAATAAACCTCAGATAGAATACCGAGCCGTTCTGTCGGAGGACCGCTGCTATTTTGGAAAAGTGCTTTTTTCAATCGACCGCGGGTCTTTCGATACCCGGAATCCCGGGAAACGGGATTTTTTCCACCCGGGCGTAATGATGCCAAGAATGGCCCGCACCCTCATCAATCTGACCTGTGTCAGGGCAGGGGACATCATACTTGATCCTTTCTGTGGGACCGGCGGTATCCTGATTGAAGCAGAGATGATCGGAATCCGTTCCGTGGGCAGTGATTTTGATCCTTTGATGGCAGCTGGCAGCCGGCAGAACATTACCAACTCAGATCTCCTGCTTGCAGATGCAACGCGTCTTCCGTTTCTCAGTCAATCCTTCGATGCAGTGGTAACGGATTTCCCGTACGGCCAGTCTGTCTGCATCAGAAAAACCGACACCATGGACAACCTGTATGCTGATGCAATCGAAGAGATACGTCGCGTGATTAAGCATGGTCAAAGAGCTGTTGTAGTTACTCACCGGGATATCTCTGATATTGCAGGACAGCATATGACCATTCTCCAGCGTCATGAGCAACGAGTCCATAAAAGTCTGACCCGTCGCATCCTTGTCCTCACCGAATAATATTCCGCTTTCCCGCCTAATTTCGGAGCAACTCTGTCTGCCAGTCAATAGAATCTGCATAGAGGAATGGGAGAGGTAGTTTATCTGAAAAATGGCTATGTTGAAACACACATGAAGGGGAGTTCACACCCGAACCATGAAAATCATTCAACCCTGAAATTTTTGAGAGCTCCCCGCCTCAGGGCCTCTCCGAGGCACGGCGGGGCAGTGCGGTGTTTACAAATATGCTTATCGATCCTGTTCCGCCGCGGGGGCGCCCTCGCGGCGCTTCAATTACCCTGAAAACTCACACCTGACCTCTCAAGAGCCTGTTTTGGATGTCATTCGTACCTTACAATTTTTCATGGTTGGGTGAGAACTCATGTTCATGCCCGTTTCTACTGAGCCTGAAAAACAATAAATATCCACGGGATATACTACTGCCAATGAGGGAGCTGAAGAACAGTATACGGCAGATCCTGCGTCAGCGCAAAGATTCGATGACACCGGAAGAAAGGCTGGATAAAAGTGCAAGGATCTGCCGCCATCTTCTGGCACTGGTCAGGAATGGCGAAACTGTAATGGTATACACCTCAAAGGAAAAAGAGGTACATACAACACACCTTATCACTGCCCTCCTTGAACGCGGAAATCCGATTATCGTACCTATTATTGTGAAAGAAGATGTCAGTCTGCGACTCTCTTATCTCAAAGATCTCTCTTCTCTTGTCCCGAGCACGTTTGGTGTCCCGGAACCTATAGGAAGTGAGATACCGGCGACAGGTGGTGACGTGGATACGATCATCCTTCCCATGCATGGTTTTGACCGGACCGGGCGGAGAATCGGATATGGAGCCGGGTATTATGACCGGTTCCTGGCAAAACATCCGAATTTACGAAAAATCGGGATCGCTTTCGCCTGCCAGGAATATGAAAATCTTCCCGTTGATGAGAATGACATCCCCATGGATTATATCATAACCGAAGAAGGTATTGTGTATCCGGAGGGGGAGTGATACGACGGAGATCAACGGTACAGAGATTCTGGATACCTATGCAGAGGCATTTCCAATCTGGCTTTCAAGGGTTATAATTACCGCAGCATCACGAGAATGGGCATATAAGGCGGCAGTTGAAGCGACAGGATTTGCGACATCAAAAATCGGGTGTCCCTGTGAAGCCGGGATCGAAGGGTATCTCTCAAAAAAAGAGACTCCTGACGGCAGGGCCGGTGTTTCCATCCTGATCTGCTCAGATAAGAAGACCATGAAATCAAATGTCGCATCCCGGATTTCCCAGTGTATCCTCCCGGCTCCTACAGCATCGGCCTATGACGGATTTCCTGAAGCCGGCTCACGGTTCTATATACGTATGCACTATTTCGGGGACACCTATGAGGAGCGCTGCAGCATCAATGGCAGAAAATGCTGGAAGATCCCCATCATGGAGGGAAACTATATCGGTGAGGAACGATTCGGAACCGTAAAGGGAATAGCAGGGGGCAATTTTCTTGTCATGGGAAAGAACCAGAAGTCGGCACTTTCCGGTATTGAAGCAGCAGCTGATGCTGTCGCGGGATTAAAGGGTGTCATAACCAGTTTTGCAGGAGGAATTGTTGCAAGTGGTTCGAAGCTGGGCAGTAAAAATTACCGTTTTCCCATGCCGGCGAGCACAAATCATGTATGGTGCCCGACCCTGAAAGGAAAAATCGGCGATTCGAATGTACCTGAAGGGGTAGGATCAGTATATGAGATTGTAATGAACGGAATCAGTGAAAATCATATCAGGGCTGCAATGAAGGCGGGCATACTCGCTGCCACGGAAACAGGGAGGGTCATGTTTATCGGGGCATCAAATTTTGAGGGAAAACTTGGCCAGTACAGGTTTCACCTGCATGACCTGTTCAGGTAACGGTCATATGGTTTTTACGGGACCTGGTTTACCAGGAATACTGCGTATATGTACAAGGGACGGGAATGGTTCTCACCCAACCGTGAAAAATTGTGAAGGTTCGACTGGCACTCGCAACAGGTACTTGAGAGGCCAGGGTCGGAGTTTTCAGGTAGTTGAAGCGCCGCGGGGGCGTCCCTTTTTGGTGCGGCGCAGGTCATCGCATCACTGAAACTGGCGCTCCCCGGTAGTACTGGAATAGTGCAATTTTCAAGAGAAACCCTAAGTTTTCAAAAATTGCGAATCATCTATTATTTAAGGGGACAATGCCTGTCCCCCCCGAACCGCCCCTTTGTGCTTTGCGATGGTGTTGCATCATCTTCTCTGGAGTTATCGCTCCAGGGAGATGTCACAACGACGGGAGCGGAGGCATCATGTGCCATAACCTCCAAGAGCGTTCCAGAAAAATATTTTGAGAATCTCAACCGGGCCAATGTAACGAAACAGATGAAAAAAATGAATGGTCAGCCCGCTTTCTTATAACATATTTTTGCCTCTTCATGTTTACCAATAGTATCGAGTACTCCCCCGATATCCTCCCAGACTTCTTTGCGCCCGGGATCGATTTCCAGCGCATGTTTAAACGACGTGAGAGCTTCCTGATACTTTTCCTGTTCCTGTAATGCACGTCCCCGGTAGATCCATGCATCTACAAAATCAGGCTGGATCGTTAACATCGTGTTGAACGATTCCACAGCCTCCATATACCGTCCGAGAGCAATAAGTGCACTTCCTTTGGTGAAGTAGGCGATGGAAAAGGAGGGGTCGGCAGTTATTGCACGTTCATATGATTCGATTGCAGCCTCGCTCTGGAATTGAGCGGCAAGTGCCATCCCATGACGTGTCCAGGCAACGGCATTCTCAGGATCAAGCTCAAGACATCGTTCATATGCGGCGAGAGCTTCCGGATGTTTCCCAAGATCGTAGAGCACATTCCCCTTTCCCATCCATGCCTCGGCAGAATTTTCATCCTGTTCCAGAGCTTTATCAAAAGTCTCCAGTGCATCTCTCGACATTCCAAGTTCGGCAAGGGAAGTCGCTTTATGGGACAGCGTCACTGCGCTATGACCGATTTCCAGAGAACAATCATATGACTGTATTGCTTCCCTGTGCTGGTCAAGGGCAGCATAAGCCATACCCTCAAAGTAATACAGGTCAGCAGTCCTGTGGTTGTTTTCAATGGCATGCTCGAATGCCCGTATCGCATCATCAAAATTACCCATCTCAAAATAAGCTCTCCCTTTCCAGAAAAAAGCCTGGTTACAGGCAGGGTTCATCTCGAGAGCCCGTTCAAATGCAGAGATTGCAGCGTCAGGATTTCCGAGAGTGAAAAGAGCCCTCCCCTTCTCATAGACAGCATTTGCATACCCGGGACAAAAAGAGAGCGCACGATCAAATGATGCAATTGCCTCTTCATTCTTACCGCTGTGCATGAGTGCCCGCCCGCGTTCATAGAGAGCTTCCTCATTTTCCGGATGAATGCCAAGCGCAGCATCAAAGGCAACAATCGATGCATCATAGTCACCAGTACGGGCAAGAGCAATTCCCTTGTGGTGGTATGCCTCGGTATACCGGTCATTCAATTCAAGTGCATGATTAAATGCGGTTATCGCATCTTCATACCGTTCCTGCCTGAGGTACGTGACACCCTGATAATAGAAGGCTTCCGGATAATCCATCCGGAGGGAAAGTGCCCTGTCAAGTGCTTCAAGCGCTTCATTGTAGCTGCCCAGGTGAATCAATGCAATACCACGGTACAGGTATGGGGCAGCTGATGGTGCCTCTTGGGAAATAGCATGATCATAACAGTCGAGAGCCATATCGTATCTGCCGAGGTTTGCTTCAGCAATACCTTTACTGAGCCATGCATCCGTATAGGTGCTTTTTTCACTGATTGCCCGGTCGAATGCACCTATTGCCTCATGATACATCAAAAGACTCATGAGAGCCTGCCCTTTCTGATAGAACGCCTGGATGCACTTCGGGTTGCGGGCCAGGGCAGCTTCGAAGCTTTTAATTGCCTCATGATACCTGCCGAGACGGGATAATGAAATCCCGGAATAATAGTATGCCCGGGCGTCTTTTGTATCGATGGCCAGTGCCTTGTTAAAGCAGGTTAGGGCATCCAGATCCTTCCCGAGTGCTGAGAGGGCGAATCCTTTCCCGGTCCAGGCAAATGCAGCGGTGGGACGGAGACGTAATGCCTGATCAAATGAGGTTATTGCTTCTTCGAACCGGGTGAGCCGGGTCAGGGCAATTCCCTTGTGGTAGAGTGCTTCGATATGTGCCGGCTCGGCTGCAAGTGCATTTTCGAACGATACTACTGCCTCGCTGTCCCTTCCCAGTTCAAAGAGTGCCCGCCCCTTGTAATACAATGCTGAAACGTAATCCGGGCGTATTTCCAGTGCGTTGCTGAATGAATCATCTGCATCTTCGTAACGGGCCAGTGCGAAAAGTGCAGTCCCTTTCAGGTACCATGCGTCGGCACTGGTCGGGTCAGTCGCGAGGGATTTCTCATATGCTTCAATCGCTTCATGATATCTGCCCAGTTCTGCCATTGCCATTCCCCGGTGCAGCAATGCTTCAACAGATTCGGGTTGTACCTGCAATACCCTGTCAAATGCATCGATTGCATCTTTCTGCCGCCCGGTCGCAACAAGGGATAACCCTTTATTGTAAAAGGCCTGTGCATTACCTGCATCAAGATCAATGTTTTTGTTGAAGGCGATAATGGCATCTTCATGGCGGCCCAGATTTGCAAGGGCACACCCCTTATGGAGATAGACATCAGCATAATCTCTCTCAATGCTGAGTGCCTTGTCAAAGGCTTTTACCGCATCACGGTACATGCCAAGAGAAGCGTGTGACTTTCCTTTGTTGTACCATGCCTCAGCAAAGGAAATATCGGTCTCGAGTGCCCGATCAAACGATTTGACAGCTTCTTCAAACCTGCCGATATGAGCAAGTGCAGCGCCCTTATAGAAAAGTGAATAGGTGTGTTTCTGGTCGAAATTGAGTGCCTGGTCATAGACGGTAATTGCATCACCGGTCCGGCCGAGAGTGTCCAGTGAACGCGCCTTGCTGTAATACGCCTCAAAATAATCCGGTTTCAGGGCAATGGCATTTTCAAATGCTGAAATTGCCAGGTCGTGGCTTCCAAGTTTTGCATAAACAACACCCTGCTCAAACCAGATCTGTGCATCGTCACGGGTTATGGTCAGGAGTCTTCCGAATACTTCTGCAGATTCAGCATATCGTCCCAGTTCGGCAAACGATGATGCGTAAAAGAAGAGGGCATCCGTATTACCTGCTTCGACAGCGAGTGTTTTTCCCAGTGCACTGAGTGCCTCTTCAAATTTACCGAGGTGGAACAACGCAATACCTTTCTCACATAAAGCACTCGTAATATCCGGCGAGAGCTTAATCACCCGGTCAAAGGAATCGATCGCCTCCTCAAATTTACCCAGGCTTGTAAAAACTCTGCCCCGTTCAAGATAAGCCCTGTAATTATCAGGCCTGTATGTTATACTGTTATCGAACGCATCGATTGCATCTTCGGGACGGTCCAGATACGTAAGTACCACACCTTTCTCATACCAGATCTCCCCGTCAGTATTCCGGAGTCCGAGTGCTGCGTCAAATGCATGTCCTGCCTCATCATATCTGCCGAGATTTGCCAGGGATATTCCCCGTAAATAGCTCGGTTCATACAGGTCCGGAAGGACAGATGAGGCATGTGCGAAAATTTCCTGTGCTTCTTCGTGCCTTCCCAATAGTGCAAGAATCCGACCCTTCTCGGTCAGGAGCTGCCCGTTTTCAGGATCCAGAGTCAGGGCAAGATCAAAAATATGCAACGCATCGTTATAACGTGCGAGCCGCGAAAGTGCGCAGCCTTCTGTGGAGAGCAGGGTGATATTCCGTGGGTCGTTCTGACGTGCTTTTTCAAATGCGGAAACGGCATCTTCGTCTTTGCCCAGATGTTCAAAAGCGACGCCTTTATGGAACCATGCGTCGGAATAGTCTCCAATCCTTAAAAGTACCTCGTTGAATGCCTGGATCGCATCTTCGTACTTCCTGAGATTTTCGAGCGAAAGCCCCCTGTTGAAGTAGGCTTCGGCAAAATCAGGATCGAGAACAAGAGATCGTGAAAATGAAGATTCCGCTTCCTCATACCTGCCGAGCATCGCATACGCGAGTCCCTGTTCAAAATGCCCGTCCCTGCTCTGATCATCAATTGCAAGCGCTTGTGAGAATGCAATGACCGCCTCTCCATGTTGCTTCAGGTTTGAAAGTGTACGTGCCTTGTAATAATGTGCATCGAATGCATTATTATCGAGAGCGATCGCCCGGTCAAATGCTCTGGCTGCTTCTTCAAATCTCATGAGATCGAAGAGGATGATGCCCTTGTTAAACCAGGTCTCGTAGCTGGCGGCATCAAGTTCGAGAGCCGCATCGAATGCCTGGAGCGCCTCCCCGGGTCGGTTCAGGTTTTTGAGGGAGAGACCCTTGTGATAATATGCTGGTGACAGGGACGGGTCAACCGAGATCAGTTGGTCGAATGAAGCGACAGCATCCTGGTCTTTCGAGAGCCGGGCATAAGCGAGCCCCTTGTCATAGAAGGCACTGACAAACTTAGGATCAATAGTCGTAGCCTGTTCAAAAGCTTCGACAGCCTGGAGATCCTTCCCGAGTTTTGTCAGGGCGATACCCTTGTCATACCAGGCATTTGCATACCTGGGATTCATGGCAAGTACCCTGTCAT
>DATEXZ010000241.1:0-4237 GCA_035256445.1 Methanoregula sp. | reverse complement strand
CAACTGCACCACCCTGTGCTGCCATCATACCGGCAAGTCTCCCCGATTCTCTGGATTGTCCCTGGGCATCCGGAATGCCGGCTGCATTTTCCCCTCCGGTTCCCTCAGGAGATCCTGTGCCTCCTGCTGTTTCAGCATGTTCGTTGTTGCCGGGATCGAATCGGCCTGCATCGTCTCCTGGCGGACCGGCCTGGGGAGAAGCTCCGGCCCTGGAACTGGCCGTCCCGGTTTGCATAATCGTGTCAGGAGTACCCGGACTGTCCCGGGTCTGGCCGGAGGCTGTCATATCAGGCCCGGTCCGGGCAAACGAATACGAAGAGGAACCCCTACTGGCATCGGTGCCCGGTGCTTCTCCCGCATATTCCGGGGAAATACCAGCAGACAATCCTGAAGAAACGTTAACCTGGGCACCAGGATTACTCATCGGGGATGAAGATCCGGCCTGGCCGGCGTGGGCAGCCTGTGCTGGCAGGGATACGACAAGCATGGCCAGCGACAGGACCAGAAATACCCGGCAGAGTTGTCCCTTCATTCAGGTACACTATGAGAAAAGTTCCTTAAATACAATCTCATAGCGGCAGCTACATGTCACAAGACTCAGAAGACCAGATTGCATCCGGTTGTTTCCGTCTGGCCTTGAACTCCATTCCGTGCTGGATGGTTACTGTCCCGTTCATCTTATAACCCCGGATGGGAGGAGTTATCTGCCAGACACAGATGGATGCACGGGGGATGTTTTTGAGATTGTCATACGTCTGCATGAACCAGAGTTCGCCCCGGACAATGGTTTCAGGGTTCATGACCATGATCGATTTGGGCGTACCGATGGGCATCCCATCAGGACCCGGCGGTTGCTGTGGGGACCGTATGCTATTCCGTGACCAGGTGTACCAGTGCATTTTATAACTTCGTCCAGTTTTTGTCACCGATCATTGAATCCGGTTGATATCGTACCCTCCGGTCGGGTAAGCCCATGCCATTTCCTGCAGCTCTGCGAGTGTCAGTCCGGTCCTTATTGCAAGAGCGAAGACGTTGATCATCTCATCGGCGTTATACCCGAGAAGGTGGGCGCCAATAATCCTGCCAGATTTCCCTTCGGTGAGAATGGTATAGCCGGACCGGGTCATGCCAACGCGCCGGACCGAGTACCAGTCAGGAGTCTCTTTTTGGTGGACGACTGCAGTCATACCTCCTTTCGCGACCTGGTCCTCCCGTAGCCCTACCGACGCAAGCAACGGGGATACGAACACAACACCCGGGACGGTCATGTAGCCGGTTTCAAGTTTATTACCCTGGATCATGTTCCTTGCTGCGGCACGCCCATCCCTGGTCGCCACCGGTGAGAGCGGTTTTCCTCTTGCATTTGCATCGCCGGCGACGTACACGGACGGGTTTGAAATGCTCTGGAGGTACGGGTTAATCGCTATCCCCCGCTCGTCTACCGCTACTCCGCCGGCATTGAGATCAAGCCCCGCGATATTCGGCACCCGTCCGGCGCCGTGCACGACCATATCCGCTCCGAAGACCTTCTCCTCCTCCTTTCCTGCATGAACATGAAATCCATCAGCGCTTTTTTCTACCGAGGCGACTGGCATATCGGTAAGAATCCCGATGCCCGATGCCCTCAGGGTCTGCACGAGGATATCGACGAGGAATCGGTCAAACTCCTTCAAAACCCTCCCGCTGCGGTGGAGGATCGTCACGCTGGCGCCTGCCTTTGCTGCCACGTGTGCCAGCTCGAACGAGATAATACCTCCCCCGATGAAGAGGATCCGTTCCGGCAAAGACTCCATCGCAAGGAAGTCGTCGCTGGTGCTCACGTACTCCTCGCCGGGGATCCCAAGCCTCCCCGGGACTGCCCCGGTCGCGATCCCGATAAACCGGCTGCTCAGGGTCTTATCCCCGATCCGGAGCGTGTTCTTCCCGACAAAACGGGCATGACCGTGGAAGGTGTCGATTCCCTCTTTTGCGAATGTTTCTTTCCTGGTTACGGGGACCTGGTCGGTGAATGTCCGCTTGAACCGGATCAGATCCGGCCATACGATACGAAGGTCACCGGAGATCCCCTTATTCTTCATGGCATGTGCCCGTTCGATTACTTCTGCTGCCCCGATGAGCACCTTCTTCGGGATACACCCCTTCACCGCACAGGTCCCGCCATAGGGCAGTTCGTCGGTGATCGCGACCTTCCAGCCCGCATGCCGTGCCTCGAGTGACATCGCCATGCCGGCATTTCCCGTGCCGATGACGATGAGGTCATAATCCCTTTTTGTTTCAATCCCCGTCCCGGTAATACATCATTCCTCCCCGGATCAAGCAATAATACGGCTAATTGGGATACTGGCATAAATAATTGTCCTAGCCTCAGGTGTCCGGACGGCTACCTGGAATTTATCATCTCCTTAAAAGACGTTCCCAAGAGGCATCCCTGCCACTATCGATCTTCGCTGCACGAAGACAAAAAAGGGGTGACTTATTTAAAAAAAGAACTGTTACCAGGTGACCTTCAGCGCTTCTTCAAGCTTCATAGCCGGGGTGACATGGGCAACGCCCAGATTGGCGAACGGCCCGACGACCTTGATCAGGGACTCTTCATCCTGGGCATCAAATATTGCCAGCGATGTGTGCCTTCCGATAAGAAGGTACCGGTTGATGAGCTTTATTTCCGATGGATATTTGAAATGTTTCCAGAGCTCGATCACCTTGTGGGTATTTTCCGGTTCGAACTTGAACCACAGAATAAACAGCATGTCTCCTCACCTCACTCTACTGACTACCCCTTCTGCCCTGAATTGCGCGAACGACTCTGCGGGGGAACACAATAACACTGGAAAGGTTTCAGGGCACTGATAGGATTATTATGCGATCTCATATAGCTTCGCACCGATACAAAGGCAGGACGGATTACAATACCTGTCGCAGAGAAACGTGATTTCGGAACCCGTAAACTGTCTTTACCGGAGTCCATGGATATCATATTTTTTTCAAACTCTTTTACCCGTGCCTGTTGTCATGCGGGTAATAAAACGATGACCGGGAGGTTTTCATCATATCCCGTCGTCATTTCAGAGTATCGAACCCTAAAATGACACCTATTTTGACAGTAATAATGACATTAAGTTTCGAGAAATTGACAGTGATATTTGGATAAATAACATATACTTTGACAGCAATAATGACATTTATTAAGTGCAAACCTTCGGGTACGTGACATGAACATTGACAACGAGATCATCGACAATATTCTGGTTCATATTGTAGTGCGTATGACATGGAGGATGACGGGAAAATGACAGCAACCTTTGGGGTCCTTGACATGAACATTGACAATGAGATCATCGCCTGTCCCGTCCATGGTGCGGTGAGTATGACAAGGGGATTAAAAGAAAATGACAGCAACCTTCGGGTGCATGGCATGAACAATGACAACAAGAGAATCGACCATCTTTCGGTTCAAAGTGCGGTGCGTACGACGGGGTGGATTGCGGTAAAATGACAGTAACTCTGGGGTGTGTTTGACATGAACATTGAACATGAGATCATCGACTATCTTTCGGTTCATGGTGCGGTGCGTACCACAGAACTTATTGAGACCATCCGGGACCTTCATAAAATCGGACGCGGCTACAGCAAAGAAACGCTGTACCGGCGACTTAAGCAACTCATGGCATCAGGTAAAATAAAACGTCTTACCGATGATGAAGTCAGCGCCCTGGGGTATTCCGATACCGATGGAAGGGCCGAATATATCGATCTTGCCATTGCAGTCGAGAGAAAAAAGCATATTGACGCTCTTGTTGAAGGCCTGGCCAAAGGGGATATCATTTTTCAGAAAACTGCGTTCAGGGACCTGATCCGGTATAAAGAAAAATACCGGTTACATCCGAAACAGCTGGATGAAATTGTAACATTATTACCTGAGGATCCCGAAATCGCAGATTATGGATTACAAATCCTGCGTATGTTTGTTTCCCGGGGAATACACCCGGAAAATAACCATGATTTTTCAAAAAATTTGCATACCGTTCTCGAAGTATTTTGTAAAGACCATACCAATGACAGGAAAAAAGGAAATACCCTCTTTCTCCTCTCGGCCAACGACGATCATCGTGTCATTGAATCCCTGAAAGACGACATCAGGAGAATCCAGACCCGGAAGGATTCTGAATCAATGGTGAGTTTTTACCTGGAGGCCGGGGCCGCCCCGATTATTGAGAAAAACCGGTCGGAACTGTTT
>DATEXZ010000240.1:0-6042 GCA_035256445.1 Methanoregula sp. | reverse complement strand
TACTCAAAGGAATGCTTCTTGTTGACGAGAATGTCATTCCTTACCTCCTGAAGAAACTGAATGTGAACCTTGATGCGTTCACCCCTGCACTCGACAGGATCCTCGATGCTTATCCCAAAGTCAGCGGCGGGGAGCAGTACCTCTCGAATGATGCCACAAAAGCCCTCCAGAAAGCAACTTCCCTTTCCCAGGAAGCAAAGGATGAATTTGTCTCCCTGGAGCATCTTCTCCTGGGAATTCTTTCGGTAAACAATAACACCTCCCGGCTGCTGAAGGAGCAGGGGGTTACGGAAAAAGACCTGAAAACTGCCATCCGCGAGTTGCGGAAAGGTGAGACTGTGAAGAGCCAGAACGCAGAAGAGACCTATAATTCCCTGGAAAAATATGCCCGGAACCTGAACGATCTTGCCCGGAACGGGAAACTCGATCCGGTCATCGGCCGCGACGAAGAGATCCGCAGGGTGCTGCAGATCCTCTCACGGAGGACCAAAAACAACCCGATCCTTATCGGAGAACCTGGTGTAGGAAAAACAGCAATCGCTGAGGGTCTTGCCCACCGGATTATTGACGGGGATGTACCGGATAACCTGAAAACCAAGCAGCTCTATGCCCTCGACATGGGAGCACTCATTGCGGGAGCTAAATTCAAGGGAGAATTTGAGGAGCGTCTGAAAAGCGTGATTAAGGAGGTGATATCCGCCGAAGGCGAGATCGTCCTGTTCATTGATGAGATCCATACCCTGGTCGGGGCCGGCGGAGGCGAAGGTGCAATGGATGCTGCCAATATCCTCAAACCCGCTCTTTCACGGGGAGAACTGCATGTCATCGGCGCAACAACCCTGAAAGAATTCCAGAAATATTTTGAGAAGGACAAGGCACTCGAGCGACGTTTTCAGCCGGTGATGGTGCTTGAGCCGGATACGCTGGATGCCATCTCCATCCTTCGGGGAATCAAGGAGAAATACGAAACCCATCACCATGTAAGGATCAAGGATGAAGCAATCATTGCCGCCGTTGAACTTTCGCAACGATATATTTCAGACCGTTTCCTCCCGGATAAGGCTATTGACCTGATCGATGAGGCTGCATCAAAACTCCGCCTCGAGATCAACTCAAAACCGGAGGAACTGGAGATTATCGAACGCAGGATCCGCCAGCTGGAAATCGAACGGGAAGCCATCAAGCGTGAGAAGGACCAGGGCAAACTGAAGTCTTTAAATGAAGAGATCGGGAACCTGACCGAGGAACGAAACGGGTTGAATGCAAAGTGGCAATCAGAAAAAGACCTTGTTGAACAGATCCAGTCGCGTAAAAATGAGATCGAAAACCTGAAATTCGAGGCTGAAGGTGCACTCCGCAAAAGCGACCTCGGCAGGGTGGCAGAGATTCGTTACGGTCGTATCCCGGAGATCGAAAAGATTATCGAGCAGCTTAAGGAAAAACTGACCGTGCTGCAAAAGGATTCCGCGATGGTGAACGAGGAGGTGGATGCAGAAGAAATTGCAGAAGTGGTTTCGCGCTGGACCGGCATTCCTGTCAGCAGGATGCTGCAGAGCGAAAAACAAAAACTCCTGAGTCTTGAAACCGAACTCCACAAGCGTGTCGTGGGCCAGGATGAAGCCATCGGGGCGGTCTCCGATGCAATCCGCCGAAGCCGTGCAGGGTTGCAGGACGCAAAACGTCCGATCGGATCCTTCATCTTCCTGGGGACGACCGGGGTAGGAAAGACCGAACTGGCAAAAGCCCTGGCAGAATTCCTTTTCAACAACGAGAACAACATGGTGCGGATCGATATGTCGGAATACCAGGAACGGCACACCGTTTCGAGACTTGTCGGGGCACCTCCGGGATACATAGGGTATGAAGAAAGCGGGCAGCTGACAGAAGCTGTCCGGAGAAAGCCCTATTCCGTAGTACTGCTGGATGAGATCGAAAAAGCACACCCGGATGTCTTCAACATCCTGCTGCAGGTTCTTGATGACGGCCGTCTGACAGACAACAAAGGCCGTACGGTGGATTTCAAGAATACCATTATCATCATGACATCGAACATCGGTTCACCCATCATTCAGGAAAATCTGGAGAATATCACCGACAGGAACCGTGACGAGGTGTTCGCCCGCACCCGGCAACAGGTTTTTGAACTGCTGAAAAAGACCATCCGTCCCGAATTCCTCAACCGGATCGATGAGATCATCATGTTCAAACCGCTGACGAGGGATGAGATCCTGACGGTTGTCGGGATTCAACTGGGTACCATCCAGAAAATGCTCGGGAAGAATGATATCCGGCTCACGGCAACACAGAAAGCCATCCGGTTCATCGCAAATCAGGGCTTTGACCCGCAATTCGGTGCACGCCCGATCAAACGTGTGATCCAGAAAAATCTGCTGAATGAATTATCGAAAATAATCCTGGAAGGAAAGGTAAATAAAGACAAGGAGATCGTGGTTGATGAGGAAGACGGAAAGCTGATGTTCAGGAACACCTGATCCTGAACAGCGATCTGTTTTCCACGCATTTTCTGGTCCCGGAAACCCATGACAGTCCCCCGATAAGGGGTGAACAGCCCGGTCTTGTTATCTTCCTTTTGGTTTTCATGCCTGCATATCCTGCTGCAGGATAATAATCCTGATAAACCTCTGGATCAAACGACTACACTAATTAAAAAAAGAACGGTTGGATTTGCCCGTAAGCGGTATGAGAGGGATAAAACATGATACTGAAAGATTTTCTGGACAGTTCCGGGACAGATGAAAACCTGAAAGAATTAATTCTCTTTTTGAGTACTCAGGCTCAGCTGGTGAAGAAAGGATTCTTAGCCACGTGCATGAAAACACCTTCCGATGAATGCACAAAAAATGTCTATGGCGAAGAGCAGATGGCGCTTGACAAATACGCCGACCATGTTTTCATTTCTGGATTGAAAAAAACCCGCCTCGCACGGTACGTGGCTACCGAAGAACAGGAACAGATTATCGAGATAGATCACCCGAAATGTAATTTCGGGGTCGTCATCGATCCTCTGGACGGATCCTCGCTCATTGACGTGAACCTCTGCACAGGATCCATCATCGGCATCTATCCCGGACACGTGCTTGAAAAGGGCGCAAAGATGGTTGCTGCCCTGTACATCCTGTACGGACCACTTACGGTCCTGACATTTACCGTGGGAAAGGGAGTGCATGAATTCGTCCTGAATGATACCGGCGAATTTGTCCTCAAAGACAGGGACATTAAAATTCCGGAAGGGAAAATTTATGCCCCCGGTGCCCTGAGAAAGGATTACCTCCCGGCTCATGCAGAATGGATCGGGAATCTCGAACATGCAGGATATAAGCTTCGGTTCAGCGGCTGTTTTGTCGCAGATGTGCACCAGATCCTCCACAAAGGCGGAGTATTTTCCTACCCCGGGTTCAAAGGCAGGGAAAAGGGAAAACTGAGACTGTTATATGAGGCAAATCCCATGGGAAAGATTATACATGAAGCAGGCGGGGCAATCAGCAACGGGAGATCTGATATCCTCAATATTACGCCGGAATCAATCGACGAGGTCACTCCCATCTATGTGGGTGGCAAAAAGGAGATCCGGCTGATTGAAACGTGTATGGCAGAACATGATAAAAGAGGAGGGATGTAGTCTATGAAAGAACAAGAGTACGGTCCAATCCCCGGTTCAGCGATTCTTCATGGTGTCTCCGGCCAGAAAACAATCGTAATGGCAGCGAACGCGAGAATTGCCACGGTAGCACAGGGAATTTTCAAGGCAGCAAAAGATACCGGTTCTGCAGTATTTCTCGAACTTGCCCGGTCAGAGTGCGACCTGAAAGGGGGGTATACCGGATTAACCCCGCAGGCTTTTTCAGACAGGATGAGGAAAGCCGCGAGTGAGGTACAGTGTGATGTCTGGGCCCTTCATGCGGATCATATCACGGTAAAAACCGGTTCTCCATCCGAGATCGATCAGACAAAACAGCTGATAGAGGCACAGATTAAGGCCGGATATACTTCCTTTGCCATCGATGCCTCTCATCTCTTTGATTTTGAGGGCAAGACGGTCAGGCAAGAGCTGGAGCCCAATATCCGTGCAACAACGGAGCTGGCCCTGTTTATTAAAAACAGGATGAAGGGAAAGGATTTCGGTCTTGAGGTGGAAGTGGGGGAGATCGGAAGAAAAGACGGGCACGGGCTGATCCTGACAAAGCCGGAAGAGGCAGTTGAATTCATCCGTGCCCTCAATGAAAATGAGATATATCCCCAGGTGCTTGCCATTGCCAATGGCAGCACCCATGGCCATACGTATGATGAAAACGGCAACGTCGTCGAACAACTCTCCATCGATATCCCGCAGACCCGGGCAATCGCACAGGCCCTCAGGGATAACAACCTGCATGTTGGCATCGCCCAGCATGGTATTACCGGTACTCCCCGGGACCTGATCAACCTGCATTTCCCCAAGGGAGATATCATCAAGGGAAATGTCGGCACCTTCTGGCAGGACGTGGTGTTTACGACGCTGAAGGTGTATGAACCTGCGTTGTACAAAGAAATCCAGGAATGGACACTGGCAACCTACCGGGCGGCAAATCCCGGGAAAAAAGACAGCCAGATATTTGATGGCAACTGCAAGTTTGCCATAAAGGAATTTTTCAAGGACCTGTATGCTGTCGGTGAAGATACCGATAAGGCTATCCAGGCGATGGCATATGCTGAAAGCCTTGTCTTCTTCAGGGCTTTCGGGTCATACGGTTCTGCTTCCCGGGTGAGAACGTATCTGAAAAATAATACACCGTAATATTTTAATATCACGGATATATCTCATACTGTGAATTTTTATGGCAAAGACTACGATTTCCGTCATAAAAGCTGATGTGGGAAGTTTCCCGGGCCACTCCCGCACGCACCCGAAGCTTCTGGAAAAAGCATCCAAAATGCTCAAGGACCAGGAAGGCAAGCTGCTTATTGATTCTTTCGTTACGCACTGTGGCGATGACCTCGAGCTGATCATGACCCACACCCATGGTGTCGACAATGAGAAGATTCATAAACTTGCCTGGGATGTGTTCATGGAATGCACGGCAATTGCAAAGAGCCTGAAACTCTATGGTGCCGGACAGGACATGCTCGCCGATGCGTTTGCGGGAAATGTCAAAGGAATGGGCCCCGGTGTTGCGGAGATGGAGTTTGAGGAACGGGGCAGCGATCCCGTCCTTGTTTTCATGGCAGACAAGACCGAGCCGGGGGCATGGAACTTCTTCCTGTACAAGATCTTTGCCGACCCGTTCAACACGGCAGGTCTGGTGATCGACCCGTCGATGCACAGTGGTTTTATTTTCGAAGTACACGACCTGTTCAAAAAGCGCCGTATCATGTTCAGGTGCCCGGAAGAGATATACAACCTGCTCGCCTACATCGGCGCACCCTCACGCTACGTCATCAAGCACGTCTTTAAAAAGGATGGCACAATTGGTGCATCGACGAGTACCCAGCGCCTTGCCCTGCTGGCAGGGAGGTATGTGGGTAAGGATGATCCTGTCATGATTGTCCGGGCCCAGAGCGGTTTTCCCGCTGTGGGAGAGGTCATCGAACCGTTCTGTACCCCCGTTCTTGTGGCAGGCTGGATGCGGGGATCCCACCACGGTCCGTTCATGCCGGTCGGATTGTGTGATGCCAACTGCACACGTTTCGACGGTCCGCCGCGTGTCATCTGCATGGGCTTCCAGGTATCGGACGGAAAACTTATCGGTCCGGCCGACATGTTTGATGATATCGGGTTTGATCGGGTGCGGGCACGGTGCAATGAAATCGCCGATCTCATCCGGGCCCAGGGACCGTTCGAACCACACCGCCTCTCACTCGGGGAGATGGAATATACCACCCTCCCGGGAGTTGAAAAAGAACTTGCGAAGCGCTGGGAACCGCTTCCCGAGACCTGATTTTTTGCTGAGTAAGAAATCCTCGAAATATTTTTCTTAACGCTCTTTTGGGACGATGGCATGTAATGCCTCCGTCCCCGCCGCCGTGGCATCCTCCCGGAGCGAT
>DATEXZ010000239.1:0-4667 GCA_035256445.1 Methanoregula sp. | reverse complement strand
CCCCCGAATACGATAAAACCAGAACAGGTAATACATCGTAATCACTCTAAGCGAAGGGGCGGTATGGGGGGACAGGCACTGTCACCTCCATCATCCTACCCGCGCTTTGGATTTCACCTATTTATAAGATGAATTCTTCGGATGCGGTTATCGAAATAAACGCCATTATAAACAAGAAATCCCGCAGAACTGATGAACAGCACTTCTTTTGCAAAGTAATCTCTTTATTTTCCAGTGTGACCGACGTTCTTGGGGG
The DNA here is from genome assembly GCA_035256445.1 of Methanoregula sp. GTDB lineage: Archaea > Halobacteriota > Methanomicrobia > Methanomicrobiales > Methanospirillaceae > Methanoregula. Next base: position 4,411 of record DATEXZ010000239.1, on the reverse strand, counting down.
CTTCGCCCCCGCCACTATGGCATCCCCCAGATTGCGATAATGCCGTATTACCTGTTATCAGAATATAATTCTGGATCTTCTCAATCAATCGTAAACTTTCATACCCGAATACCGTACGTATGAAAGAACTGTGGTGGCACTCAGGTATTTAACCGCTAAAAAATATCACAAAAAATACAGAATGTTCAGATATCATCCAACCCTTTCGGATCATTAAACACTATATCCCCGGACAACAGATCTGTTTTCATGGCAGTCCACCCCATAGAGGAGCGATATGGCACACCCGAGATGCGTGCCATCTGGAGTGAGAGGAACCGGTTTGCCTGTATTGTTGCAACGGAAGTGGCGCTGGCAAAGGCTGAAGCGGCACATGGTATGATACCCCCGGAAGCAGCAGCTGAGATCGGACGGCATGCACAGACCGCATCGCTGGAACGGGCAAAGGCCATCGAGCTCGAGATCAGCCACGATATGATGGCAATCGTCAAGGCGATTTCAGAAGTCTCCGGCGATGCCGGACGATGGGTTCACTATGGTGCGACGAGTAACGATATACTCGATACCGCGACCGGGCTGCAGCTCGCACAAACGCTCAACCTGATCGATAAGAAGCTCCGTATCCTCCTCAGGGTGCTGTTAAAAAGATCTGATGAAACAAAGTCCCTGGTCTGCATCGGCAGGACACACGGTCAGCACGGGGTGCCGACCACGTACGGCCTGCGGTTTGCAATCTGGGCAAGTGAGATCGGGAGACATATCGAGCGTCTTGAACAGCTTCGTCCCCGGGTCGTTGTCGGGCAGATGACCGGTGCAACAGGCACCCAGGCAGCACTTGGACCAAACGCGATGGAAGTGCAGGCAACGATGATGGAGATCCTGGGAATCGGCTCTGTGGACGTATCCAACCAGGTTATTTCCCGTGACCGGTATGCGGAATATTTTATGTTCTGTGCAAACGTCGCAACAACTCTTGATAAGATTGGCATTGAGATACGCACACTCCAGCGGACCGAGATCGGGGAGGTCGAAGAAGCATTCGGTGCCAGGCAGGTGGGCTCCTCCACCATGCCGCATAAACGCAACCCTATAAAATCCGAGCAGTGCTGCGGCCTTGCCCGTATTGTGCGTTCAGCAGTCGAGCCGGCGCTGCAGAACAATACGCTCTGGGACGAACGCGACCTGACAAACTCCTCCTGTGAGCGTGTGCTGTTCCCCGAGGCTTCGATCCTCACGGATCACTGCCTTCGCCTGATGGCAACGGTGCTCGAAGGGCTGGTGATCAACCGTGCGGCAATCCGCCGGAATCTTGCCTTCCTTCATGGTATCAATATGGCAGAGTCCGTCATGATCGAACTCACCAGGAGAGGTATGAACCGCCAGGACTCTCACGAACGGATACGGGTGGCAAGCATGCAGGCACTCGTCGAAGAAAAGCCCCTTGCTGATGTGCTGGGGAGAGATTCAGAAGTATTACGGTACTGTTCCCGGGCCGATATTGCTGCGCTCCTCAATCCCGATTCCTACATCGGTACATCGGAGAGTCAGGTAAATCGGGTCGTGGCTAAACTCACCCCCCTCTGTACCTGATATTTCCGTGAGGGTTGGTAATCTGGGGGGCGTTTTTGAAAAAGCCGCACTTTGCAGAGAGTAAAAATATTCTGAAGGAAACGAAGCAATCCTCGCACTCAAACAACAAAAATAGTATATTTATAAACTCTGAAATTGAAAACAAAGTATTCATGAAACGGCTGAACAGGCTTTTGGGATATTCTATATCACCTACCGATCTTATCCGTTTCGTTATTATTGCATCCCTCACGCTTTTGTGCTTCATCATCATTACCTACTCCCTGTCAAGAAATCTTGGGACCATTTATGCACAGCTCTTCTATTTCCCTGTTATCTACGCGACCTATTTTTATCCAAGGAAGGGACTCTATCTCGCCGGCGCCTGTGCTGTGGTATATGAATGCTTCGCGTACCTCTACGTATTTCCCGATATCGGCGGTATGATTTTGGTTACCGGTCAGGCGCTCCTCTTTGTCTGTATCAGTGCCCTGGTGGCATATTTCAGCGAGAAGATCCATGCCAGCGAAATACATAACCGGAACATTGTAGAAAAATCTCCGATGGGCATCATCCTCTTTGACAAAAACGACTATACCATCAGGTTAACCAATACCCGTTTTGAACACATGATCGGTTATACTGCCGAAGACCTTGCCAGGATGACCTTTCCTGAGCTTCTCTCTACGCCTGAAGACAAGGTGAGGTTTGAAGAATCGATCGCTTCGGGGGAGGAGATTCGTTCCTTCGAAACCGTTTTTCTGACACGGGAAAAAGAGCCCGTCTGGGTAAACCTTTCCTGGAGCAGGATCACGGAAAATCTGTTGAGTTGTACTGTTGTTGATATCAATAAATTCAGACTCGCCAAGCTCGCCGCTGATAAAATTGATGCCCAGTACAAGCAGGTAACTGACAGCCTTCCGACATGCATTGTCATTATCCGGGACCAGATGATTGTGTATACAAATCCCTCATTTGAGGTGTTTTCTGGTTACATTCCTGAAGAGCTGCTCGGCAGGGATCCCATCACGCTCGTTCATCCGGATGACCAGGCTGATTTCCTGCAGTCCTGCCATCTCGCAGAAACAGGGTCATCTCCTCCGGGAAGGGCTGATGCCAATCTTCTCATTAAATCCGGGAGGATACGCCCTGCCACCCTTTTTTTTACGCGGATACTGCAGGACGGATCACATTCGGTGCTCATCAACCTGGTGGATATTCCCGAACAGGAAAATGTAAAAGGACGATCCCTGCAGGATAAGAAACAACGGGGCATTATCAGTACCTTTGCCTACGAGCTTCGCACACCTCTTCAGCCGATTATGGGATATATCAACCTGCTCATGCAGGACCCTGAAACATACGGGGTCACCGAGGAGACCCGGATAATCCTTGACCGCTGCGCAAAGAGTGTGGACCGCGAGCGCCAGATAATCAACCAGATGCTTGAGCTTTCCGTCATTGATGCCGGGAAGATTCCCCTCGAATACTCGGCCTTCTCAGTTCCGGACCTGGTCAGGACTATTATTAACGCAGGAGGGTACGCTGCAGATGCAGACATCACCATCGATGTTCCCGCTCATCTTACCTTCGATGCCGACAAGAACAAGATTTCAACGGTACTGGACACCATGATCTCGAATGCTGTGAAGTACTCAACCCATCCCCGCAAGATCAATATCGCCTACCGGTCTTCACCGAATGACACCATGCACCGCCTCTCCATCCGGGACAACGGTATCGGAATCACGGATGCCCGGCTCGATGAGATCTTTGAACCATTCCCGATTCCGGAATCCGGAACGGCACTGAAGTTCGATAAAATCGGACTTTCACTTGCCATCGCAAAAAAATACATCAAAATGCACGGGGGATACATCAGCGTTGACAGTATCTTAAACCTTGAGACTACCTTCTGCATTCATATTCCGAAGAAAAGACCTGCTGAGGTTGAGTACAATGGTACATAAAATTCTGGTAGTGGAGGATGATCAGCCAATCCTCGATCTGATGGATATGCTGATCCGGAAACTGGGCTATGAGCCGATCCTTGTTGCGAACGGGTTTAAGGCGCTCGAACTTGTACAGAAGGAGCCACCGGCACTTATCCTGCTGGATATTATGATGACACCTATTAACGGGTGGGAATTTCTTGAGAAACTCCGCGGAGAATACGGAATGCGTTCTATTCCGGTCATCCTGTTTACCGCTTCACCACTGATTGACGAAAAGATGAAGGAAATGAAGGACCCGAATCTTGGCGTTCTCACAAAGCCCGTCTCATTTTCCGAGCTGAAAGCCGGTATCGCCAGGTATCTTGGATAAATCGAGATATACTGCCGGAGTAACCGGAAATCATCTATTTTTTCATTACCCATTTCATCAATAAAGACCCCGGCTTCCGTAGATGAGAGAGTAATAACCATTTTGAAATAAGAATTTTGGTCCGGAGAAAACCGTCTGGTGGTTGTTCTGCTCTGTCCCGAAAATAGTCCCTTTTTACGATAGGGAATGACGATGATCACGATTCAGCGGTGGAGTGGGACCCTTCTGTGCGGAGATGATCCTGAAACACAAGGGGATCATCGGTGCCCGGCTTTCTTTGTCAAGGAAATTGCTGATGCATACCGGCTAACGGGAGAAAATAAAAAAAGGATCAGAGGGGATTCTGCAGCTCAGGGAACTCTTTTCCGATCTGCATTATTGTCTTTTTCTTCTGAAATTTCTTTCCGTTCCTGGGTATGGGCCTTCGCTCCCGGGCGGTTCAATTTCTTCTGTCACAATATTCTGAAAAAATTTTCGGAATCATCCTTACCGGTTTATTCGACAGGGTCTCCCTGGT
>DATEXZ010000238.1:0-2588 GCA_035256445.1 Methanoregula sp. | reverse complement strand
GGGGCGGTTCTGATCATCTACGGGGGGTTCCGGGCAATCGTCAGGGTACTCTTTCTTGAATTTTCCAGACCGGCGTTTACCTATAACCAGATAAGGCGGGAATTTACCGACAAGATAGTCTTCGGGCTGGAATTTCTCATCGCAGGGGACATTCTCTCCACACTGCTCTCCCCGACCCAGCAGGATTTAATCAACCTTGCCGTTGTCGTGGTAATCAGGACGGTACTTGGTTATTTCCTTTCGAAAGAAACGCCGGAATCCGTTCAAAGCTGACAATATCATCCCATTTTTTGGGGTTATAACGCCATTCTGACAACAGGATTTGATCAATTTTCACTGCGTGCGGTAAGTAAAAATTGGGCAGTGACTTGTGTAAAACGTGTGCATCTTTTCAAAATGGAATCATCAATTCGAACGAGTATGAATATTATGGCTCTGTAGAAACGGGCATGAACGGGAGTTCACACCCGAACCATGAAAATCATTAAACCCTATAATTTTATGAGAGCTCCCCGCCTCAGGGCCTCTCCGAGGCACGGCGGGGCAGTGCGGTGTTTACAAATCTGCCCATCCTGGAAAAGTGCACTGAAGCGATGCTTACAGACACTGATCCGCCGCGGGGGCGCCCCGTCGGGGGCGGCGGGGTTCATCGCAAATAATTATGAGGAATAAACAATCCATTCCTCACATCTGTTTAATTTAATTTCATGGGAAATCCTGTTTTAGTGAGCAATCTCACCGAAGACCAGGCCGGATGTTATTGTCATCTGGGGCTATTTTTCCCGTCAAAAAACACCTGTGAGAACTCTGGTACACCGGAGCCTGCTACGAGCCCGGTTATACCTCATTTCCCCCACCCCCCGAATTTTAGAGGTCATAATTCGGAAAAATGCGGAACCGGGCCGGAATTATTCAACGATTTTCGACGGGAACGGATGAGGTCGAATATAGCAATGTTACAAAGACCGAAAGCAGGATGGGATGTGGTTTGGGACGCGGCGGGCACCGGCCGGGGGATATTCCAGCATCCTCCAAGGGAGGCATCAGGGATAAAGAGGGATTCTACAGAGCAAATATTATATAAAAAAAATTGCCGGGTGATCCTGGCAGTTGAGCATTGGCCGTTGCATACACGATAAGAATACGCAGTGTCGGGTTTATTCAACCAAACGATTGGACCTATATGGAATAAATACCGATCTTACATCAGGAACCGTAATTTTTTAATGACAAGTATATGGGGGATGAGCGCCGCCTCTTTGAGATGATGTCAGGGAATCGGATGAAAAGGATATGCAGGAGAAAATTCCTAGCTGAGGGGTTACCCGTTTTTTGGAAGTACGAGCTTTTTTACCTGCCACGTTAGAATGGTGTATGTAATAACCCGAGGTTTGTGTATGGCCACCGATCCTGTCTGTCTGATGATTGTTGATGAAGATGATGCGAAATTTACCAGTTCCTATAAAAACCTGAAATATTACTTCTGTTGCAACTGGTGTAAGAAGAAATTTGATGAGAATCCACGAAAATATTCACGGATAGCGTGCGATCTTTCCATAGAACCCGGCGGGGCATCGTGCTGAACAGTAAAAAATGCGATACCCGGAACCGCACTTTTTCGGAGCATTGGACGACCTTGTGCCGGTAACCTGGTTACTCCTTGTTGTGAATCTGCCAGCTCCGGTATTGTGGTGCAGCATCCTGCATGTCATTCCAGAGCCATACCATCCGGTCAGCAAACCACAATTTACCCAGATACGCCATCATGGTACCAAACAGAGTAGACCAGAGATCAAATACGAGAACACCCCAAAGGATAAAGAACAACCCGATAGCAGCGACTGCTGAAAGAACGTTAGGGACCTTCTGGTGGTATGCCGGTACGGGAACAGCATCACGGTTCAGCCAGACCCGTTCCCCCAGCACTGCCTTTGACATCCAGTGATCGAGCGATTTGGGAGCCGGGAAGATACGGGGATTAAACCAGGTCCACAGGAGAGCAAGGGCAACAGGGATGACAGCCCACCACCCGAGCCAAAGCCGGCTCCAGAACGCTATGATGAGAAGAGGGAGTGCTGTATTGCGCAGAATCCCGCTCCACGGATTGGCGTGGCGGATCCAGGTTGTATCGTCCATCATGAACAATTGCGCAACCTTTCTCTCAAATGTCATAAACGCGTCACCGTTTCCGGATCTTGCGATTCAGAAATTGCGACTCCCTTATCATCGTAGCCGCAATATTCGCCGCGATATAACCAGTTCCGATACACGATAGGTGTGATCAGCGTGGTGAGCAGACTCATCAGAACCAGTGTTACATAGACTCCCTGTCCGATGATACCGGCTTCAAGCCCGATAAGGGCGACGATCATTGCAACCTCTCCCCGTGGAGCCATGCCAAATCCGACGATTAATGCATCTTTGGAACACAGTCCGGCAAGTCTGGCGGGTATTCCACAACCGATAACTTTGGTCACTATTGCAACAATGGTCAGTACAAACAAGAATACCACGATTTCTATGGTCAGGGCGTGGAAGTCTGCGAGTATACCGAGCGAGACAAAGAAAATCGATGCAAAGATGATCTG
>DATEXZ010000237.1:0-14068 GCA_035256445.1 Methanoregula sp. | reverse complement strand
AAGATCCGGAGGGATATCAGAAAACGCGGTTATACCCGTGATGATGTCATCCGGGAGATTGCCGAGAGGGAACCGGAATACGAACGTTATATTGCTCCCCAGAAAGAGTATGCAGATGCTGTCATCGGGATAGACTACTCAGAATACGGGCGTCACCTTGGAGAGGAACGCAATGTCTACCGGATCACGCTCTCCCAGAGCAGGATGAAGCATACTATTGAGAATATCGATCTCTCCCTCGACCTCTATTCTATCCTTTCACTGTCCGAGAGAAATTTTTCGCTTGAATTTCTGACAAGCGACCATAACGGACACAGGATGGGAGCATTGATAGCAGACGGTGAACTCAGCGAACATGTGGTGAAAAAGCTTGAACTCAGTATCGAGCAGCAGACACAGGTTCATCCGATCTCCCTGTTTAAACACCGGAATTATGTCACGGCAGGTGATCTCGCACAGCTGATTCTCTGCTGGCGCATTATCCACCGCCGCATTTTCATAGAGACTTATCGGTAACAGACTTGAATGGGGATGCGCTCAAACCAAAAAGAGGATACACACGACATGAAAGATAAGAGTGCGCTCCATTGGGGATCAACTGCCCGGGGTTCATACCGGATGGTGAAAAATTTCTCCGGTGAAATCAGGACCGGGCAGGATCACACGAACTGAGGAAAAGACAGAGCTATGAAGAAAATTGCAGTCATGACGGGCGGGGGAGACTGCCCCGGACTCAACGCGGCAATCCGGGCGGTTGTACAATCGGGTCTGGGATATAACCTGGAAACCCTGGGAATCCGTAACGGGTGGAAAGGGCTGATTGATGGTGATTTGGTTCCGCTTAAGGATTCTTCGGTTTCCGGAATAATCTCATGGGGCGGAACTATCCTTGGGACATCGCGGACGGATCCGCTGAAAGATCCTGCTGACATGGAGAAAATTCAAAAAACCGTTCGGGATGCTGACATCGATGCACTCGTTGTTATCGGAGGAGACGGGACGCTTTCTGCAGCATATGAAATTTCAGAAAAGGGGATCCCGCTCGTTGGAATTCCAAAGACAATCGACAACGATATTTTCTGCACCGATCTGGCTGTAGGTTTTGACACCGCGGTCACCGTTGTCACCGAAGCGATCGACCGGCTCCGCACGACAGCAGAATCCCATCACCGGATCATAGTTGTCGAAGTAATGGGACGCAATGCCGGTTGGATTGCCCTGATGTCAGGGATAGCCGGGGGGGCTGATGCAATCCTGATACCCGAGATACATTTCACCATGGACGAGGTCTGCCAGAATCTTAAAGCCCGGTTAGAAGCAGGGAAAAAATTCTCAATTGTGGTAGTTGCCGAAGGGACTCATCACGAGGACATCGCAGGTGCGGAGGTCCCTGAATGTAACCGTGATGATTGCGGGCATGAGAAATTCGTGGGTGTGGGAAACCTGCTGGCAAAGCACCTCGAATCCCGGCTTGGCATTGAGACCAGGGTAACAGTACCTGGCCATGTCCAGCGTGGTGGCACGCCAACAGCATTCGATCGGTTTCTCGCAACCCGGTTCGGGATAGCAGCAGTCGAACAAATCGTTGCAGGTAACTTCGGCTGTATGGTGGCTCTGGAGGGTTCCCGGGTTGACACAGTCCCGCTCAAAAAAATAGCTTCACGGATAAAAACGGTAGATCCGGCTTTTTACTACCACCTGACGATGTTCAGGAGCGGGAAACAGTAAAAAATCTTCCCCCGTCCCTGCTGTTGTATCAGATATGCAGCAGATAGGGCAGTGCGATCAGAGACACCAGTACAATCAGCATGAGGTAACTGACACCGCTGCTGACGTATCCTGAATATTTTATGAGTCCGCGCCGGTCGAGAAGGCGGTCCACTCCTTCTTTAAAGATATACCCCCCATCGAGCGGGATCATCGGGATTGCGTTAAAAATGCCGACGTTGAGATTAATCCAGCCACACCAGAAGAGCAGGTGCACAACACCCCAGAAACCCTCGAACGGGACTGAGTAGTAGGTCGAATCAGGAGTTTCGAAAGCAAGGATACGGAGGAACTGGGCACCATTATCACTTGCAAAGGGAATGATCAGGAACTGGAAAAATCCCACGGGTGAAAGCAACCCCCGGACAACAGCCATGACAGCTGTGCCGTCATAGTATTCTACCCCCATAAATCCACTGGTCCTGTCGGTGACTTCAGCAGGCCATGCAGCAAGGGTGAGAGGGTAATCCTTCACATTTTTATCATGTTCTGCGGAAAGAATCAACACGTCTCCGGGTTTTGTGTCGTTGAGAATAACTGAAATGTCGGCCCGGGTGGTGACCGGGACACCGTTTATTGCTGTTACTATCGATCCGGGAGAGATACCTGCACGATCCGCGGGATAATCCTTGTAGACCCCATGGATGATCGGCTCGCTGACCGGCATTACCAGTCCCATGCAGAGAATGAGAAGGACAAAACAGGAAAAACCGACGACAAGGTTGTTGGTGATCCCTGCACCGAACATGCGGATCTTGGCCATTCCTCTGGTGTTGTCAAGTTCTTCTTCATCCGGCTCAACAAAGAACCCGATAGGAATGACGGCAACAAGTGCCCCCATCGTCTTTACTTTAATGTTTTCAACACGACAGAGGATCGCATGCCCGAATTCGTGAACAGCAATGGTAATGATAAATGCAAGCCAGACCGCAAGGGTGGACGGGACATATTCGTTAATACCAGGCAGGAGCAGGATGTTCTGAGGCTCGTAGATCCCGGTGGGTTCCGGCTGGACAAGCAGGGTATAACGCACCGAAACAAAGAGCATGATGGTGATGAAAACCGATACGATAATAACTGCAATAACCCCTGCCGACCCGTATAACCGGAAAAACCTGCGGAATGCCGCAAATTTGTCAAAAAATCCGATCCGGTTCGTTTTAATAGCCATAATCGGACCATAGAAAGTGATGTGATCCTCCCAGAGCTTCCGGGAATGAATATAATACGCTATTGCTGTGTAGACAGCGACGAGAAAAATGATCGGAAAGATCCAGTCCATTCGTTATTTATTGCATTGCAGGCCACATAAAACAATGGCTCGGTATATTCCGACGGGAGTAATAAAAATCAGAAAAATTCTGACAGATGGCTCTGTTCTTTTTCCCCGATCATGTGGGAGACGGTCTTCCAGCTTTTCCTGGCAATCGGCGGGGGAGTTTTATGTTCATCGATATATGCAGAAAGGAATGCGATTGTCACCGGATCCGAAGAATATCCGCTCCCGATAGTTCCATACTTTTTTGAAAGGGTCGCTATCGCGTGGTCCCGGACAACTTTTGCAACAATGCTTGCGGCGGAAACCACTTTGAAGGTCTCATCGGCGTGGTGTTCGGAAATGATCTCACAGGTACATTCAAGATGGGATTTTACCATTTCTGCATACCGGAACTCATTCACATCGCAGGCGTCGACATAGGCTTTTGAGGGGGCAAGCTTGCCAATGACCTGTGCATGTGCCCGGGCAATACAGGAGTTCATGGTCATGCTCCTCCGGATCTCATCGATCTCGTGCGCGTCGATTCGCACTGTTGCTACCCGGAACCGCTTTCTGATGACTGAATAGAGGTGTTCCCGCACAGCGGGTGAGAGCAGTTTAGAGTCCTTCACAGCAAGATCAGTAAAAACATCCTCCGAGGAGACGCCGACAGCAGCAACCACCAATGGCCCAAGAACGGACCCTTTTCCCGCCTCGTCCACCCCGCAGATCATGTACATTGATTAATGCGCAAATTATTTCAATGCCGGTGATGGTAACCGGTAGTCATGTACATTATCATAGTGGGGCTCGGGGGAATCGGGAGAAATCTGGCAAAACAGGCAATCGAACATGCAAATAATGTTGTCGTTATTGACCAGGATGAAGCCCGGTGCAGCGAAGTCCTTGAACACTATGATGTGCTGGCAGTAACTGGCAATGCGACGGACAAGACGACCCTCGAAGAGGCCGGCATTGACCGTGCCGATGCCCTGATTGCAACCACGAGCGATGATTCTGTCAATCTCATGACATGCTGGCTCGCAAAAAAATTCCGCGTTCCCAATGTCGTTTCGATCGTCAACCAGTCTTCTCATTCAGATTTTTTTAAGGAGGTGGGGGTCAGGATCAGTGAAAATCCCGATGAACTTGTGGCATCACGTCTCTATTACTGGACGCAGAATCCCCAGCTCCAGCAGCTTGCCTCGATTCCCGGTGGGACAATCTTTGAAATAGTTGCCGAGCAGGGTGCACCGATAGTCGGTCACGAAATCCGTGAGCTAAAGGTAAAAGATTTTGTATTCATTGCAATCCGCAGATCGGGGGGTGAGTTAATCATCCCGAGCGGCAGTGTCAGGATCCAGCCGAATGATATCTTCACCGTCTTCACGAAAAAAGAAGCAGAAGATGACTGCCTCAGGCTCCTCAATAAACAACTTAAAAAATCATCGGATTGATGCAGCGAGGGTCCCCAGCTCGAGCATCAGTTTAGGGTTTACCCGGATAATTTCTTTTATCAGGGACAGTGTGGTAAAATCGCTGAGATTCAGTTTTGAGACAGAATGGATAATCTCATTCAGCTTTGTATCCGGCTGCCTGATAAGGTATTCTTTGATATGGTAGTTGCGCTCAATCGCTTTACCCATTTTTGATGCCCGCCAGGTTTTATCATACTTCATGAGTGCCGTTTTGGAGACGTCACACTTTTCAATACATTCAGAAGCAACCTCTGCAGCAAGCCTGCCGGTATACATACCGTTGTATATCCCGCCACCAGTGAGTGGATCGACGACGCGGGCAGCATCGCCGGCAATTATTAACCCATCTGCTACCGTACAGTCCAGGGGTTGGCAGACAGAAACACCACCGGCAATATATTCAATCGGTTTCCCCTGGGGGAACGTCTTTTTTACAAAACGGTCCAGATAGTCCTTTGCCCGGTGGCCCTCCCCGCTCTTTTTACCGGAAATACCTATCCCGACATTCGCGCACCGCTCACCTTTCGGGAAAATCCAAAGGTAGCCTTCGGGAGCTATCTCATTTCCCAGATAAAAGACCGTGGTGTGAGCGTCAATATCGATATCAGCCATCAGATACTGGACAGAACTCATGATCTCGCGGACGGGTACTGTGGTATCAATTCCACACCACCGGGAAAATTTGGATTCGACACCATCAGCAGCAATAACAACACCGGCACTGACCTTCGTTATTTGCCCGCAGCTTTCAACCTTTGCGCCTTTTACACAGCCGTTTTCCATGATAGGCGCTGAAGCACGGCTTTTAACTGCAACATCTGCTCCCGCTTCAGCTGCCCTCCAGACCAGTTCCCGGTCAAAAAATTTCCGGTCGAGTATATACCCTACTTTATTACCCGCAAACTTGGATTCGAGCTTCATTAAAAAGCCATCCGGAGCAACAATAGCGGCACCGGTCATCTCGGCAGAGATCCAGCGGGGATTTGGCTCAATGAACTCGTGGAGAGCTTCCTTGCCGATACCCTCGGCGCAACGAACAGGTGCACCTATTGCGGGGCGTTTCTCAACGATGCATGCAGAGAGACCTTTTTCAACAGCCGTCTTTGCTGCGATCGCTCCTGCCGGACCACCCCCGATGACCAGTACGTCATACTCATCTTTCATCTGCAACCTCCAGAGCACCCAGAGGGCATACTTTTGCACAGACTCCACAGCTCGTGCAGTTCTTCTCAACGCAGAGATACGCATCAATCAGTTCAAGGGCACCTTCCGGGCAGACTGACACACAACATCCGCAATATCCACAGATATCCCGATGTACTTTGAGCATTGAGTGATCATGTTAGTCTCCTGTTTCATTAATATTTACGATTGGGGGAGACAGGATATTTAAAAAAAGACTGTTCACAAAAGTGAAAATGTACCGTATTTCCCGCCGCCACCCGGGTGCAGGATCACCTTCCCGGTTCTCAGCATATCAATCGCATCAGCGACCCCGGAATGAACATGCCGGATCTCCACTATAGGAATATTGGTGAGAATCTCAATCTCATTCCCAAACGTGCTGATAAAAGAATGGTAAATTTCCTGGCATTTTTTCGTATGGGGTGATGAAACCCCTTCAATCGTCTGAATAATCTGGCCGAGGGGTATGATATGCAGATAGGGGGGTCGTTTGCCTGGAGTGGCTCCGGAAGACAGCTCCCGGGCGCGGTCGAATACTCCCTTTTTGATGAGCCCCCCATCTGCCGGGCAACGCCATGAATACTGTGCAGCCTGTTCAGGAGAGTACTGGGTGTAACAGCGGACGCAGGCGGTACGGTTATACTTCCCTTCCTCCGGAAAGAAACCTGCGTTCATCTCTATGGCTCCGGTTTTCAGGCTCTCCAGTACACCCTTCACGGTAAGTTCTTTGAGCCGGAGCTGGTTGAATTCGCGTCCGATTTTCTCTGGCAGTGGGCTGTGGGCATCCGAATTTGAAAGGAAGGGGACTCCGGCGAGATCCGGGATCGCAGCACCATACGAACTGTCAGCAGAGAGACCCAGTTCAAGGAAATCGACGGGTTCACTGCCATAACAATCTGCAACATGGTCAAAATATGCAAACATCGATCTCCATGGGGTAAATGCGTGCGCAGGGCCTATCATCCCGCCGGCATCATGAACAGCCATTGCAATTGCACAGCCGCTCAGGTGGATATACGGCCTGCCATTTGTTTCGAAGCTTTTGCATTTTCCTGTGAAGGCCTCGCGGATCTGATCGAACTGCTCCAGTTCCTCTGCCAGAATCAGATGGTGGACCCGGTGTTCGTCTTCGACCTCTCCGGAAGGAATGATGGTGACACCGGCATCATTTTCTAAAAAAGGCTCCCACCTTTTCTTCCATACCGGGTGAAGCGCGTCTCCCGTGCCCAGAATCCCGATACCTTTTACAAGGCAGGCAGCAAGCAGGTTTTCCGGCAGCATCGCACCTGATACAGCCATGGAAAAAGGGGAATGTATATGCAGATCGGCATTCGCGAGCATATTTACCCGATATAACTCAGCTCTTCGTTCTTCTGCATCCGGCTTCCTTCGACCAGTCCTTCGATGGCCTTTTCCATTTCGGACGCACGGTCATTGAGGCGGGTAAGATCAACAGGGACTTCAATCAGTTTTGAAAGTATGGCGAGCACATTCGCAGCGCTCATCGGGTCGACCAGGTAGCCGCTGGTTTCGCCCATCAGGCAGGCTGCATCAATTCCGCGGAGTGCAGAAAGCCCGAGCATGAGCCCGGCTGCACCGATGATCCCGCCGCCCGGTTCATCCCTGTCAAACGTAACACCTGCTGCCTCCAGTTCCGGGCGGAGATCTGTACGGTTTACTGCACCGAGTACCCGCGGCTCATGAACAAGGTGCCCGACACCGAAACCGCCCAGGGTGTAAATGCGCTGAACCTTCAGCTCTTCCGCGATTGCACAGTACTGGTCCGCGAGAAGGTAGTGTCCTTCATTTGACGTGCTCTGATGATCTCCAACTATGAAAACAAGATCCCTGCCTTCCCCACGATAAAGATACAGTTCGTTTCGTGCCAGCCGGGCAAGACCATTCTCTTCAAGGATTACCTGAGGAGGAAAATAAATTGAATGGATCTCCCCGATCTTTGCGGCACCCAGTATATGGATCATGTACTCTGCGACGAGTTTTCCAACCTGTCCGATACCCGGGAGCCCTTCGATAAGAATGGGATTAACCGGCGGAGAGTCCCTGATACAATCAAAATAACGGACAGAAATTTCGTCAATCATTTTTTGCCATTCTCCGGTATTTTCCATACCGGTCTTCAACAGAAAAACGTGCCGGATGAGCAATTGCCGTTGGTTTGCCACACACCGGGCATGTGGCAGAAAGAGTATAGGTATGATCTGTTTTACAGCAACGGATGCGACCGCTCATTGACTCTTCCCGGATTTCGGTTTCTTGATGAGTTTGCCCTCGCCGCCTGACTTCTCCATGACAGCAATCGCCGCATTTGCTGCTTTTTCGATCGCTTTTTCCGCTTTTTTATAGTCAGGGGCAGTTACTTTAATCCTGTACATCGGGGCACCAAGATACAGGAGTTCGATATCAACACCGGCAATTTTCGGCTCAGCACTTTTCAATGCTTTTTTGATTACAGAAATACCGTCCGGGAGGGTGCTGGTGAGGACGAGGTGTCCGGTTACTTCAACCCTCGGAACTTTCACATTCTCCTGGGCAACATGGAGAAGCGTGTCGGCAACATTTTTGGGAAGATCGAGTTTTTTGAGCGTCACCTCGCTGTCAATAACAAGGTCTTCAAAAACGGGATGGAATGCCCCGTATTTCTTGAAGATCAGATCCTCCAGGGAAGCAGCAGACTCGCCAGTCTGTTCCGCGACAAAGCCTATCCACTTTCTTGCTTTACTCTCGTTCTTCCACTCACGGATTTTTTCGCGTCGCTGGTGTTCATTAACGTCTTTTAATGAAAGATCGATGTGTCCACGACTCTTATCGACATTGAGAACCTTGCAGACGATCTTCTGGCCTTCCCGGATATGGTCACGGATATACTTGATCCAGCCGGTTGCAATTTCAGAAATGGGGATCAGGCCCTGACGACCGCCATACTCATCAAGAGATACAAACGCAACAAAGTCTTTGACATTCTGTACGGTACAGACAACCAGTTCCGATTCCTGCGGCCATTCTCTGTCAAGCATGGGAAAAATCACTTGAGTTCTGAGATAATTTCAGCCTTGATACTTGCCTTTCCACCCGTGGGAAGCGCAAGATCGTGCCCGCAGACAACACACTTCACGATAGTACTTGCTTTTTCAAATACTGTCTGCTCGTTCTCACAGTCAGGACACTTCACTTTGAAAAATTTACTTCGGTTTTCCCGAATCTCACGTACCATTATCCACTCACTCCGTCAGCTCGAACTTTGCGACCCGGTAACCTTTTCTCAGGTGTGCCTTCCCACAGGTGATACAACGGTACCGCACGTTAATCTTTTTGGTCGGCTTGTCGCCACCAGGCACTTTTGAGAACTTTCCCATATTGCCTACTTTTCCCCTGCGTGCCTTCTGGCGGTCGATCCAGTGGAGGCCGGTTGTCTTGCCTTTCTTTACCCTCTCGACCTCATGCATCTGATGATTCCTGCAGTGGGGGCAATAGGTGTTGAATTTTGCTGGCATTTTCATAAAATTTTCACCGATAATTTGGATATAGAATACCAATACTATTTGCAAAGATTGATATTTAAGACTATGTTGCGTTCACTCAGGACCGCCGCATTCCGCTCCGGAAGCGTCAGTATATCTCCTTTTGAGAGAGTATAAATCCTCCCATCAATCCCCATAAAAGATTCCATATCCTCGAGCACCCGTACGAGGACACAGGGAGGGAGCAGGGGCATTTTTGGTTCTGGTGTTGCGTCCGCGCCGGAGGGTTCGCAACTATCTTCTGCCAGTCCCACATCAGGTACATCACTTTCTTCAGTATCCTGCCGCACAGCAACTTTCTGACGATGAGGCATATTATGGAGCAGGATACTTTTACAATGCTCGACGCTGGCAGTGGCCGTATCAAACATCTCCTTCTCCACCGGAATCATCCGCTTCACTTCTTCACGGTCATAATAATTCCCTTCGGCATGCAGGATAGTAAGGGCAAGAATCTTCCGTGACCGTATGGCAAAAAGCTCCTGCAGAGTCTCTTTTATCGCGAGCGTTTCTTCTATCAGAGAACGGGCTTCTTCAGAGAGGGGGTCTTCAAAATCGTACACTTTGTTGATAAGGGTAACCAGTTCTGTATGCCCGCGATCGAAAAGATCGGGAGCAACCGCTGTGAGCCTTCCCGTCTCCCGCTCAGATAGCAGGATGCTGCGCAGATCATCAAGCCCCCGTGGCCCCATTATCCCCCTCAGGTAATTTCTGCCATGCCGCGGCAGCACAGGAATACTGCAACTGCTTCCGGTACTGTAGAGATGCCTTTTTGGAGTTCATAAGTACTTCCGAGCATTGGCATCGTGAGCGGATGTGCAATGTCAACCCTGACATCCCGCAGGGAGAATACCACTGCATCCATGAGGGGATTAAAATCGGGGAGATCCCGGAGTTCAACCGGCTGCACCCGCATTCCGCTCCCCCCATGCAGCGAGGTGGGCATCCGGATGAGTCGTTTTGTATCGGTTGTAACCGGCTCATCTGCAAGAGCGGCCCGGGAAAGGAGCCGTTTTCTGAATTCTCCCTCCTGTTGCGAGAGGATCGCGTTAATGACACGGTTCTTTAAAATCATACTCGTCGGATGGCGTTCAATCTCTCCGGTAATTTCTTCACGCCTCTTCAGGAAGGTGACGGCTGATTCCCTGCCAATACCCTCAATAGCGGTAAGATGCGCCATTGCTTCTCCTTCTGACAGGGTTCCAATCCAGCGTAGATATTCAAGGAGGGCTTCCCGGTATCTCTTGTGCCAGCCGGGTGTTGTGGGTTTTTTACCGGCCAGCATCGCAGCAGGGTCGATCCCGATAGCACAGACATAGTCTATGAGTTCCCGTCGTTCCGCACTCCCCCATCCGCGAAATGCGATATCCTTGATATGAACATGGTATCCCCGGCCACCGGAAAAGACAAGTTCGATGGTCTTTGGATCCATACCGAACTCATCAATGAATATTGCAATGAGTTTTTCTGTCTCCTCTTTGACCCTGGCAAGCATCTTGTCATAGGGGCCCCGCATGATATGATCTGCATCAAGATCGAAGATCAGATCAGCCCCGCACCAGCCTTTATCCGCCATGGTACCGGCATCCGGTTTCTCGTAATAAGCAGTTGAATAGTATGCATGCTGTGGAATGAGATTTTTGATATACTGGAATAACTCATCCCGGCCGGAAAAACCAATATGCCTGCGCATCCGCATTGCATCCGAACGGGGATTGAAGAGTACGAAACCCCACTCCCGCTGCTCAAGCGAGGACGGCGCGACAAGACCGGTTTTTTTATAATAATCCGTGAAACGCTGTCGGAGAAATTCAGTTGTCGCCGGGTTCATGGCAGCTCCCTGATCATATAGGGTCCTTTGCGTTCATAGCCCTGTCTCCGGTAATAAGGGCGAACCCCGATACCGCTCATAATTGCAAGAGAAGTGAATCCGGCGTCAGATGCAATCTCCTCAGCCCGGGCGATGAGTACTTTACCAAAATTCCTGTGCTGCCATTCATCAGATTCGGCATCTTTCCCCACCTGGACAAGACTGCCGTAGACATGGAGTTCACGCATAAGTGCGGTATTCTCAAGCAGGGGTGTATACGCGGCTGACGGAAAACGGAGCCGGGTAAACCCGATGAGAGAGTCCTCAGATACGGCAGAGATGAAGTGCTCCTGTCCGCCACAGCATTCATACTTCAGGGCTCGTATTTCCGATTCAGCAAGGGCCGGAAGTCTCCCGATCTCCCTGCACCGGATACACCGGCAGCGTTTGCCGTTTGCCTTCAGCCGGTTCTGGGCAAGCTGCCGGAAGTTTGAGTGCCGGGAACCCGCAACGATCAGTTTCGCCGGAATATCACGCTGGATTCGCTGGAGCCGGGTGTACTCCGGAATAAGAGACTTCGCATAAGCGACAAGATCGATCAGGTCCTCTTCATTATAAGGCATATACAGCCCCCGCTTCCAGTGGTCTTCGATCTCGGATCCCGGGGTGACCAGGGTAGGATAGATCTTGAGAAAATCCGGCCTGAACCGAGGATCAGAAAAGATCGTCTCGAACATTTTTTTGTCCTGGTCAATACTCGAGCCAGGAAGGTTGGGCATCACATGGAAACCCACTTTCATACCAGCATCACGAAGGATTGTGTTAGCTGCAACGGTATCGTCTACGCTGCACCCACGCCGGTTATATGAAAGGATGGCGTCATCCACATGTTGCACCCCAAGTTCAACTTTGGTTACGCCAAGGTGCAGCATCCGGTCTACGTGTTCGCGACGGCACCAGTCCGGGCGGGTTTCGAAGGTTATTGCAACACAGCGGATAGCGGATGTTTCATTGTCAGTCTCAACGGTGACAAAATTCCGTACTTCCGCAGCTGCCATGCCACCAGGATACGTGTTCATCGCTTCAATGCATCGAGATACGAACTCCTCCTGGTATTCCGGTGTACGTGCCGTCATCGTTCCGCCCATCACGATAAGCTCCACTTTATCTACCCGGTGTCCCAGCAGTTCGAACTGCTCGAGCCGGGCGTGCACCTGTGCAAACGGATCGTAATTATGTTCCCTCGCACGCAACGCGGCGGGTTCTTCTCCCGTGTAGCTCTGCGGGGATTTGAACGGATGATCTGGCCCACCGGGACAGGGCAGACATTTGCCATGCGGGCAGGGTGCAGGCGATGTCATCACTGCAACAGGAGCTACTCCTGACAACGTACGGGTCGGTTTCACGAGGAGGATCTTGCGGAGGATCTCCCGGTCCTGAGCGGAAGCGAACGCGAGGATTGCGGAGTTTTTTGGAACTGCCTGCAGCCCGTACTTACGACAGATGTCGATCTTTACTGCAACGATCGTCTCTTTGCCAGGCTGAAGGGTGAGGATACGGGAGATCATCTCCCGGAACGCCAGCGCCTCATCCATGACAATTAATGTTCGGCTGCAACTTTAGCAGATGCAGACTCTGAAGAATAGTTCACCACAGGCAGACGGTGCCCGTGAATATGGGTAACAATCTCATCTCCAAGGGTGAGAAGAGCATCCTTGTGGGCTTTCTTATCCTTGTGAATGTGAACCGGGGAAATTTCAAGAGAATTGTAGCGGTCAGTTTCGATTTCTTCGCTGGTGACGCCTTCATAGTATTTCTTGATGTGAATCATCAGCATGTGTAAATGCAGCAACTCTTCTTTTTGCACACTATCACCTTCTCCAAGCTGATTCTTTTTCTTGTGATGCACATATACCTTTTTGGTGATATTTATATCAGGAAACCCGCGGGCATCAGGATCGCTCGTTGCGCTGGCAATTGGGGATGCGATGGGTGCGCCCCTTGAAGGATCTGCCCAACCCAGCGTTTGGGTGACCGAAATGCTTCCAGGCGGGCTGCATTTCCGAAAAAGGGGTCAGATTACCGATGACACATTGCAGGCAATGGCAGTTGCAGAATCGCTGGTCGCATGCGGGGAATTTGACCAAAAAGACCTTATATCACGGTTGATTTCCGGATATGAAATGCGTCCGGAATGGTATGGTCCAACATCTTCTGCATTTTTCGATCTGGTCAAATCCGGTACCCTGCCGCAACGCGCAGCAAGGATCGTGCACAAACGCCGGCGCGGCAGCCGGAGCAACGGGAGCGTTATGCGCGGATTTCCCCTCGGCATCCGCTACCCTTCATCGAAAGTGTATGAATTAAGTCTCGCATGTTCGCAGGTTTCTCATTTTGATCCGGTCGCAGCACACTGCTCAGCATGGCTGAACGTAATGGTGAGCGATATGTGCCGTGGCGTCCCACGTTCAATGGCATACCGTCATGCCCGTTCACTCTGCACGCAGGATGAAGTGTATGCAGTTCTAGGAAATTATGAGAATTATCCGGTGGATCCATCTCTTGATGCCGTACTCTGCTCGCATGCGGCACTTGTCAGTTTCATGCATGCCCGGACCCTTGAAGGGGCGATCCTTTCTGCAATAAACCTGGGGGGGGATGCAGATACCGTAGGTGCGTGCTGCGGAGCACTTGCCGGTGCATACTGGGGACTTGGTGCTGTTCCCGGGCGCTGGAGAATAGAACTCGAAGGCTGCGAATATATACAGCATCTTGCAGAACTCCTTTGGGATTCCGCAGAACAGTCCCCATAAAAAATACGCATCTATTGGCTCTGTTGAAACGCACATGAACGGGAGTTCGCACCCGAAGCATGAAAATCATTAAACCCTGTAATTTTATGAGGGCTCCCCGCCTCAGGGCCTCTCCGAGGCACGGCGGGGCAGTGCGGTGTTTACAAATATACTTATAGACACTGATCCGCCGCGGGGGCGTCCCTTCGGGGGCGGCGCAGGTCATCGCAATAGCGGGA
>DATEXZ010000236.1:0-4071 GCA_035256445.1 Methanoregula sp. | reverse complement strand
CTCTGGACCGTTGACGGGAGATTCTCCGGCTGGACTGACAGGATTTCTGCAGAAGATGCGACAATCTGTTCAAGGTGCTGCATATAAAAGATCGCGGCGACTCCGGCGGCAAATTCGATCCGTTCAATACCGTCCTGGATATGCTCGACCCGTATGATCTTGATGACGCCCACTTCACCGGTGTTGCGGCAGTGGGTGCCGGCACAGGCCTCGATGTCGCCGGCAACCTTCACCACCCGGATATCCCTGCCCGGGGGTACTCCTCCCTGGTACAGGGAAAAACCGTATTTCTGCTCGGCTTTCGTGCGGTCCTCAACCGAGATCTCAACCGGAAGGCTCTCCATAATCATACGGTTTGCCTTTGTCTCGATATTCCGGAGTTCCTCAGGAGTGATATGCTTGAAATGCCGGATATCTATCCGTGAACTCTCACTTCCTTTCTGTGCTCCTGCCTGGTGAATGTGTGCTCCAAGGACATCTTTTGCGGCATGGAGGAGGATATGGGTCGCGGTATGGTGGCGCATCAGGGACCATCGCCGCTCTTCATCAACCATCCCCTTTACCCGTTCACCCCGGCGGAGAATACCCCCGGTAATATGGTGGAGGATCACTTCACCGATCTTTATCACGCCATCCACCCTGACCATGCTGTCGGAACTGACCAGGGTTCCGGTATCAGCCGGCTGACCGCCACCGTCCGGGTAAAACAGGGTCTGGTCAATAACTGCATACCCGTCAAAGAAATCCAGCACCACCGCTTCAAATTCAATATCGGATGACTGCTCGTAGTAGAGTTTCCTGGTCGGCGGAAGTCCTGCGATCCGCCCGGAATAACCCGAGGTCTTGTCTTCTGCAACCTCTTTTTTCGATTCGGAATGCATATCCGCAACCATTGAATAGAAATTGTCGGGCAGGTCTATGACGGCACCTTCCTTTGACGCGATATCCCTGACCATCTCCGGCTGGATGCCGTGGGAGTCGTAGAGCGTCATGATCTCAGAGAGCGGGACACGCTGGCTCTTTGCCTTGTATGACTTTGCAATCTTCTGGACAATCCTCGTCCCGCGTTCAAGGGTCGACGCGAATTTCACGGTTTCGCGGTCAACGATCTCCCGGACAACGGAAATATCCTGTTCAAATGAGGTCATGCCGATGATCTTCGTCTGCTCCTCGACCAGATCGGCAAGGGGCTCCTGTATGTTCAGCTCGTTCATCATCCGCAGGGTTCTTCGGATGACAAGACGTGCGAGGTAGCCTTCCCGGACATTGGAGGGAACGATACAGTCACCGAGCATATAGGCAAGGCAGCGGGTATGATCGACAACGGCATAGACCTTCTCGATAGGCGTGATCATCTTGTCGAGTTTTTCCGGTGATATATCGATCGCCGCAGCCACCTTCTTGCGCAGCTGGTAAAGGTTCGTGCCGGAGATATCCATGAGCCCGGCGAATTTTGCGTTCAGCGCTAGGATCTTTGTATATTCCTTGTTGTCGAGAATGTGCAGGAGCCCGGCAGAACGCATGACCCTGCTGACCATCTCAGGGAATACTGCATCATAGATCGTGGGGGAACCTTTGGAAGCCCAGACAAGCCGTTCAAGCCCATAGCCGGTGTCGACGATGCGGAGGTTCATGGGATAGTACATCTCACCGTTCAGCTCGTATCCCGGTTCCTGGGTTTTCTGCCTCCCGAGGCTCATGAAGACAAGGGTCGCGATCTCCAGCCCGCCGATGAGCACCTCGACACTGGGGCCTGCATTGCCACCGCCGATCCAGGGATGCTCCTTGTACGTGACGTCATTGATATTTCCCCCGATGGACGCAATGAACTGGTCACAGAGTTCGACGGTCCGGTCTTTCCAGTAGATCTCTTCGGTGGGAGTGTTGAAGGCATGGTGGGCCATCATCTCGAATGTGGTAAGATGACGCCCGGACCTGCCGACGGAGTCGAGATCATTGAGCCGGATACACGGCTGGGAAATGGTGAGCGGGTTTGCCGGCGGTGGTACGATACCGCCGGTGACAAACGGCTGGAAATCTGCGATCGAGGCGATGGTCAGGTAGATGTCGTCCCGCCAGCGTGCAACAACCGGATACCGTCCCACCCGGGTGTGGCCATGGTTTTCAAAAAAGGAAAGGTATGCCTCCCGCATGCTGTCGAGAGTATGGGTCCTGAAGACCGGTTTGCCGATAAATGAATAGGGTTCGCAGGGAGCGTCCCCGCAGATTTCACGCGATTTGTCGCGCGTCCAGAATGCTGAACCGCACTTTTTACAGACCTTGCGTGTCAGCCCCTGTGTCTTAAAATATTCGAGCTGGTATTCTTCTTCAAGCATGCAAAATCACTTAATCGTCAGTACAGTTTGATTACGAACGGTAATTAGTGTATGGTTGTCAGCTTACTTTTTCCACCGGTCCTGGTACCAGGTATCCGTACTTTCAAATATCCCGGTCACCTGCGCTATCCTGACTGCCAGCAGGTGCCAGCAGGTCCTGTTCCTGAACATGAAATCCCCGCAGGTACAGAAATCCTCGTCAACCACATATTCTGCAGTCCTCCCGGTAACAACAAAAAAATCCAGGTATCTTGTTATCTTTCCTGCATCAAGGGCAGCAAGTGCCTTTTTCCCCCGGTTGCCAAATGTCTCTTCGATCTCGCAGCGGAGATCAGCATCAAGAGCCTTTTTTTCACCAAGACGTTGCCAGAGATCGCTCATGGAATAATCTGCAGGAGAGGAGGGTCATCGATATACAACCACCCTTTTTTCCCGGCAAGGCGCTGCATTGCCGGGGCTTCAAGGGCATAATGGGACGCCTCAATACACGGAAGAGGGGACGCCCGGGCAACCGAGTGTTTGATCTCGGCCGACAGGAAGGCATCCGCCCCCCTGCGATATGCTTCGTCGATGAGTGCAGGATCAAAACCACTGCCGGCGACAATCGCGAGCCGGTTGCACCTCTTTATCTCTCCCCACAGACGGAGATTTCCTCCGAGTCGCCGGGAGATCTCTGCAGGAGACAGGGTGCAGGTGCCGATACTTCCTGATGCCATGGGTTCTATGTCCGTGAGCAAGAGCAGCTCTGCGAGAGCGTCATTGACACCTTCCGGTGCCCGGTCGAAGTTTGTGTGCATGACATAGAGATTCATATGAGCGGAGAGCAGGGCACGCATCAGCCCGGCAGTCCGCCCGGTCAGGGCAGTGACCGGTGTCCACAGGGGCGTGTGATGCACGACCAGCATATCGGCTGAGGCCATAACCGCCTGCTGTACGACAAATGGTGTTGCATCCAGCGCACAACATACCCGTACGATATCCTCCCTGCCTTCAACCACGAGTCCGATTTTTCCCGTATCAAAATCCTCGGCAAGGTCAGGAGGAGCGAGCCGCTCCATCTCTTCAATGAAGGCACGCACATGCATAGAAGGGTATAGTCATCCGGGCTTAAAATATCATATATTACTAGTAGTAATAACAATTAATTTAAATATTCATAAAAGCGTATTTCTGGTCATGCATAAGACCATCGATCAGATTAACGAGCGGATCCGTGACGGTACTGCACGCGTAGTCACCGCCGAGGAGATGCCCGTGATCGTTGCCGAGCTGGGTGAGGAAGGGGCGCTTAAGGAAGTGGACGTGGTTACCACCGGGACCTTCGGGGCGATGTGCTCTTCAGGCGCATTCATCAACTTCGGGCATGCTGAACCGCCTATCCGGATGGAACGAATCTGGCTGAATAACGTGGAAGCATACGGGGGACTGGCAGCGGTCGACACCTATATCGGTGCGACCCAGCAGTCGGATACCCGCGAAGAGGAGTATGGCGGGGCGCATGTGATCGAGGATCTTGTGTCGGGAAAATCAGTCGAGCTTCGTGCAAGTTCAAGGGGAACCGATTGCTATCCCCGCAGGACGATAACGACCGATCTCCTGCTGGAGAACCTGAACCAGGCGATTATGTGCAACCCGCGCAATGCCTACCAGCGCTATAACGCCGCCACCAACTCGACAGATCGCGTGCTGCATACCTATATGGGAGTGCTCCTGCCGAACTACACCAACGTCTCCT
>DATEXZ010000235.1:0-5903 GCA_035256445.1 Methanoregula sp. | reverse complement strand
TTTCCGTGCCAGCCGATATCCTGATAAGGAAGCTGAAGCCCGTGCATAGCTCAGAGTCAGGGATATTCCGACAACAAGAAGGAAGAGTGATGCTGTTGAAAATGCAAAATACTTCCAGAACCCGGTCGAAATGTCGATGGGGGAAACCCCGAAAAAACTGATATCAAAAACGGTGTGAAAAAAAATCATCATGAGAATCGCGATACCTCGGACCATGTCGATCTCAGGGTACCGTGATACTGCATTCATATACTCTCATCGGCACTGGAACGTCATATCTGTTTGGACGGGACCGTAACTGTCTGGTTTTGCAGGTGTGCAATATTCCTTAAACCGGGGAATCAAAATATTCCTGTATCTCTATTCTCAGGATGGACGCATATGGTAAAAAAAAGTGATGAGCATATCATCGAAGCGATTGGGCGAAGTCGCATTGTTATCCGGGACGGCAGGGTCGTTGAAGTTGGAGAGCCGCAGATTTCCGACTGTCCTCTGGCTAAACGATTTGCTTTCCCGATTCCTGCAATAACAAAAGATGCCATAAAGGCAAACATTGAGCACCGGATACAGGCGTTTGGCATGTGCGTGCCGGGCCGTGAAGTCTGTGATACCCGTGAATTTGTCGGATTCGGGGCTTCGGAATTATTAAGTTTCGGTCTTCGTGCTGGTCTTATCGATGCTGTGGTGCTTGCATGTGATGGCGCCGGCACGGTCATTGCGACAAAACCCGAAATGGTGCAGGGAATCGGGGGCAGGATGTCCGGGCTTGTAAAAACATCTCCCCACACAGCTGTTATTGAGCGGATTGAGCAGGGCGGTGGACTTGTCCTTGACCGTGAGCATGCACGGATCGATCAGCTGGCGGGAGTGGCACTTGCAGTGGCAGAAGGGTTCCGGAACATTGCTGTCACGGTTGCCAGCCCCGGGATGGCAGAAACAATTCGCAGGATACATCCCGATACCTTCATTTTTGCAGTCCATGTTACCGGGCTCTCCCGTGAAGATGCCGAAGTGCTCGTTTCAGCTTCGGACCTTGTCACCTCATGTGCATCCCGGACCATCCGGGACATTGCCGGGGCCGCAGCCCTTCTCCAGGCCGGTGTCACGATCCCGATTTTTGCCATGACCCGGAAAGGGAAACTACTGATCCTTGAAAAGATCCGTCAGTCAGACGAGCAGGTCCTGGTCAAACCCACCCGGTTACCAGCTCTTGGCGATAACCAGCCCGATCCCCTGGTATAGTATAACCGATTACCATTTTTTCAAAAATAAGCCTGACAAACCTGGTACATTCCAGTTATGAAGGAATGAGCACAGGAAAATTGTTTTTCGTAAGATTCTTTTTTTAAAAAGTATTCATGAACGCAGTTTTATCATTAATCAGCCATTGGAATGTCCCGTTTGACCAGAAATGCTATAATTGAGTATAGGAGAACATATAAACAAGTATATAATTTCTTGAGCTTTTAATCGAGTAAGGGAGAATGCGATGAATGAGCCACCTTTGGATAGAAACGAGAGTATGATCGATATTTTCGTTTTAAGTATCAGTGAATCAATAGCCCCGCAGCTGACGGAGCATCTGGAAGAGAAAGGATACCGGATCACCCTCTTTTCTGACAGTACACGCCTGCTTGAAATACTTCGTGAAGGAAAACCAAACTTCCTGATCTGCGATACGACGACCGTCGAAGACGGATTCGAGGTCTGTCGGAGGATCAAGGCAGATAGTGATCTCTGGGTCATCCCGGTCCTGATTTTTACCAGCGCATCCACACTTGCGGATCTCCTGAATGTCCTCGATTGTAACGCGGATAACTTCCTCGCGTATCCCTCCGACCTTCCTTACCGCCTCTCATTGATAGATACCATGCTCTCAACACCGGTGGAACGGCAGACTCCCGAACTCATCAAAACGCAGTTCAAAATCAACCATGACGACCGGATCTACGTCGTTTCCGCCAGTCGGCGCAAAATCCTCGAGTTTCTCCTCTCCTCTTTCGAGATTGCCGTCAACAAATCATCTGAACTGTCCGAACAGAAGCTGGAAATTCAAAGGCTGACCGAATCTGCTGCAACTCTCGAAGAAAGTGTCACCGAACATACCTGTGTTATCGATCTCCTGAATGCTACTGTCAAACAGAAGGATCAGAAAATTGTCGCATTGAGCAGCGAAGGTACAGATAAGGAACGGGCCCTCGCTCAAAAAACAGCAGAGATCAGGACTCTTACTAAAAAACTCGAAGAGAATACGGCTCTCGTTGCCAAAAAAGATGAAAACATCCGTACCCTGCTCCGGGAAAAAGAGGAGATCGAATCATTTCACCTCTCGGAAACTGACGCTCTCCGCCAACAGGTCTCCGGGTTGTTAACCAAGATCAACACCTCAAAAGTTAGATTAGACTCTGTCCAGAAGGAGTTCGAAGAAGAAAAAACCCATTGTATCTCGCTGGAGACGACTCTTGCGGAGATGGGCGCACAAAAAGATCTGGCAGAAAAGAACCTGAATGCACTCATACCTGAACATGGAACCCTGAAATCTGCGTTCGAAGAAGAAAAGACCCGGCGTGTCTCGCTGGAAACCACCCTCGCGGAGATGAGTGCACAAAAAGATCTGACGGAAAGGAACCTGAATGCACTCATACCTGAACATGAAACCCTGAAATCTGCGTTCGAAGAAGAAAAGACCCGACGTGTCTCGCTGGAAACCACCCTCGCGGAGATGAGTGCGCAAAAAGATCTGACGGCAAGGACCCTGAATTCGCTCATACCTGAACATGAAACCCTGAAATCTGCATTTGAAGAAGAAAAGACCCGGCGTGTCTCGCTGGAGACCACCCTTGCGGAGTTGAGTGCACAAAAAGATCTGGCAGAAAAGACCCTGAATTCGCTTATGCCTGAACACGAAAACCTGAAATCTGCGTTCGAGGCCGACAAATCCCGGCTGAATTCTGCAGAGCAGGAAATCCGGGCATTGATGCAGGCCAGAGCACAATCCGAGCAGGAACTTAACGAGAAAATCACGGGTCTTGACCAGACCATCCAGCTGAAGGTTGCGGATCTGGCACGGCTGAAAGAAGAACTGGAGGCCGAGAGAAGCGGGCGGATTTCCCGGCAGGAACAGCTGGAATCACTCAGGCAGGAAAATGAACAACGGGAATCATCCCTTCAGTCCACCATCAATAATTTTAATGGGCAGGTGGAAGCCCTTCAGGTGGAATACAGGACCGCCAGCTCCTCGCTTGAAACCAAAGAGAACCAGATAAAATCACTGGAAAGGGATCTTGCGGAATCTGTTGCGGAAAAGATAAAAACCGAAGAACAGGTGAAAGCAACCCAGGTTTCGTACGATACATCGGTTGCAGATCTGAACCAGGCTCTTACGCAGGCTGCTGCGACCCGTTCGGCACTTGAAGCGGAACTTGACGCCGCGAAGGCCCAGGCCAGGACATATGCAGACGAACTGGCCCTCGTGTCCCGCGGAAAAGAGGAATCCGGACAACAGATGAGTTCCCTGACGACTGAACTGGATCAGTCAAAAGAAGAACTTGAAAAGAAAGAAAGCCAGCTGCAGTCACTCAGGGAAACCCTCGCCGCCGCGGTCTTTGAAAAGGAAAAAACTGAAGAGCAGGTTAAAACGGATATGGAGTCGTACAAAACGACATTCATACGATTAAAACACGATCTCGACGAAACGCTTGCAAGCCGGCGAACGCTCGAACGCGATCTGTCTTCTGCAAAAACGCAGAATATGGCTTATGCAAAGGAGATGGCTACGGCCACAAGCGGCAGGGAGCACTACGAACAACAGATCCGGCTGCTTACTGGCGAACTTGAACGGTTAAAGGGAGAGTTTGAGACTGAGCAGCACCTTCACCGGACCTCAAACGAAAACCTGAAAGCAGTTGAGCAGAACCGCCAGCGCTATGAAGAAGATCTCCGTAGCTCTTCTGATGAGCTGAATTCACTTAAAGCAAGACTTGAAGACGAACAAAAAAGCCGCCGGATCGCTGAAGAGAAGTCCAATATAGCAGTCCAGGAGAAGAAAAAACTGGAAGAGGAACTTCAGGCACTGACCGAAGAGCGGGATAACCAGGAACAGGACCGGGCAAAAAAGTTCCAGAATCTTAAAAAAGATCTCGAAACTGTCTGTAACCTGCAAAAATCCCTGGAAGAAGAGGTAAGCGTCCTGAATGAGGAAAAGGTGAAGGCTGAGCAGAAGGTCCGGGCCCTCACCCTTGAGCTTGAACAGGCAAGAACTGCGCTTGCCGAGGAGTGGGAGGACCACATGACCAGTGACGAACGCCTTGAGGCTGCCGTCCTGGAACGACAGCGGCTGGAGCAATCCCTCTCGCAGGCAGACCTGGCCGGGACAGAAAAAAAGGAGGTGCAGGAAATTGTTGCAAAAGAGCCGATTCTTCCCGTGAAAATTGAGTCTGCATCCCATTCCCTGGAGCTGGTAAATCACGCCGAAGAACAAACCCCTCCCGCTCCGGCAAATGAACCTGTCTCTCATGAGTCTTCAGCAGAAGACAAACCATCGGGAACAGTCACCCGCCATCAGAATATTTCCGGCATAGATGACCTTTTCGAAGAAGATGAACCAGCGTTAATGCCTGCTCAGGAACCTTCACCCTCGCCAGTCATTCACGAAGAGGAGGTATCACCCGGGCTCGTATATCCAGAAGCGGGACCAGAAAATCTGGAATCTGAAGGGGATGTCTCTGATGAGTCTGAAGGGGTGGAAGAACCCGATAAGGACGTACGTGAAACTCAAACCTATGGGGATATGGTTCCCGGTCCTTCCTTCTCGTTTAACAGAAGGCAATGGCTGGGCCTGATCAAGTGGGCCCGTCATTCCGAATCACTTTCCCATGACCAGCGTCTTCAGATTATCAGGATGGGGCGTTTAATCCAGAAAAACCGCAGGCTGACAAAAGAGCAGGAAGAGCAGGTTGGAGAAATGATTGCCCTTGTGCAGGCTCTCGGTTATAAGCCGATATAAAATACACAAATCATTTTTAAGATTTTAGGACTTACGCGGTTGAAGGGCGAAAAAAATTAACACCCGTGAGATTTTGAGAATTTATCACTCGGTAAAGAATACTTCGGAGAAACCAGAAACGATCTGATAGCATCCCGGATAATCGAATACTTCAATTCGAACCAGGAATTTCCCGTGGAGATCCGTGCTATCTCAAATCGCAGAAATGCTCGTATTACCATAAGGATATGTGCTCGTTGCAAAGTGGCACTTCGAGCCTGGCAGCGTTCGATTCGACAAAATTGCTTGATTCCACGGTGATATTGTTCAATTTTTGAAGATTTTCGTGCAAGTTCAGATCGGATTTTCTCCTCTAAATCAAGCACATCTGTTGCCCAGAAGTCCTTCACATCATCCGGAGGAATGATACAAAAGACTTTGATCATCCCATATTCCTTGAGATGGACTACCCTGCCAGAGGGTGGGATCTCAATCTCATGAATCTGTCTGTTGTAACTCCAGTCCGGGTTTACCAATCTATTCTTTTTCAGACGTGTCAGCCAATGCCATTGAAATTCTCTCAACCGTTTGAGATTTCCGATGCTCCCATACCAACTGTCAAACATCACAAATCTCGGAGAAAATCCTCGGGTCCGAGCTACAGCAAGCATTTCCTTGAAATGGTCATTCTTGGTCTTTCCATCGTTATCGATATCGTAAATCCGGAAATCTATCGGGATCGTTGCATCCCCGTCGGTCCAGACCAGACTTATCAGGTTGATACCATTTACAACTTTATGCTGTTTGCCACTCCAATGCCGATAAACCAGTGTTAATTCCCGTGAATAGGGTTTATCCAAGGTTGAATCGTCGAGGATGAGAAAACCGGTCTCCTTTTTGACAAAAGGTTGTACATCAT
>DATEXZ010000234.1:0-17127 GCA_035256445.1 Methanoregula sp. | reverse complement strand
AGTCCTCTGTCGAGCCCTGTACCTGGTTTACTCATACCGCACGTCACTCTGTAGTTGATCCTTTTAAAAGTGACGAAAAACAAAGGAACCCTGAAAATGCGGGGGTGATTAAAGGGAATGCCAGGCAGGAGCATTCAGGTGGATTCCTGTCCCTTCAGGAGCTCCCCGCGATTCTATCGTTATCTCCCGTAGGTTACATACGTCTCGCCATATTGGACAACATGTCCTTCCATCGCTTTTACGAGCTGTTCCTTCGTAGCCCCTGCGGCCAGCGGAAGATCAGCATCCAGTGCATAGACTTTAAAGAAAAACCGGTGAGTCTGACCGCGTGGCGGGCACGGGCCGTTATATCCGATCTTTCCAAAATTATTTTTTCCCTGCACGGCCCTGATCGGGAAAGTAACTATCGGCGTTTTGGGAATTTTTTCCGGGATCATCCTGACCAGCTCCATATTCCATGCGATCCAGTGAACGAAACCACCACCGCCCGGAGCATCGGGATCATTGACGATTATGGCAAGGGATTTGGCAATCTTCTCGTTCACTCCTCCGACATCAATTTCCGGCGATATGTCCTGGCCATCGCAGGTGTAATCACTGGGGAGAACTTTTACTGAAATTTTTATCTTGAGTTCTTCCATAGGTTCAGACCTCCACTAGTGGGATGATATACACGTGGCATAATAAAAGTAATGCAAAGGTCACAGGACGACACCGTCCCATCATCGTGAACAGATTGCAGCAGTTACACCAAACTGGACTACATGCCCCTTCATCGCGTTGATGAGCTGGCGTTTGTCAGACCCGGGATCCAGTCCGAGCATCGTATCCAGTCCGTATACCTTGAACTGGTACCGGATCATCTGGCCATGGGGGGGACAGGGGGCTTTATAGCCGATGGTCCCATAATCATTCACTCCCTGTGTTGCAGGAATCGGGGCAGTGACAATGCCTTCCGCGGGAATATCTTCGGGGATTACCCCGACAGGGGGGATATTCCAGATGATCCATGGGGTAAATGAACAGCAGGATTTTTCAAATGGATTGAACACCATTACGGCAACTGATGCAGCTCGCAAACCTTTGAGGGTGAGGCGCGGGGAATGATTCCCTCCGTCGCAGGTATACATCACCGGGAACTCAAGAAAGTCCATCGAGACAACGACGTTTTTCATACTACGACCATGACGTGGGATACTATTAATCTGTAGCTGCTCAAAACCTGTCATCAATCGCTGACCATGGGCGATGAATCTGAAGGTGATGCCGGATGAAGAATATTCAGAAACAACCGATGGAACTGATCCCTGTTGGTGTAATACACACTCCGTATCAAACCCTGGAAAAAGCCCCGCATCAGGGTAGATTTTCTGAAACGGAATGCATCATTGAGATTTCAGACCGGTTTTCTGAAGGATTGCAGGATATCGAACATTCACCCTTTCTGATTCTGCTTTACTGGCTTGACCGCGCAGATCGTACAGCTCTGAAAGCAATTCCCCCCACGATCCCAACAGGCGGGAACAGGGTGTGTTTGCAACCCGATCCCCCAATCGTCCCAACCCAATCGGGATTTGCGTGGTTAAGCTCCTGCACCGTGACCGGAACAGGATGATAATCAAGGGGATTGATGCGCTCGATGGAACCCCATTGATCGACATCAAACCCTACTCCGCGGGCATTGACTGCATAAAGGAATAAT
Organism: Methanoregula sp.; assembly: GCA_035256445.1. Lineage (GTDB taxonomy): Archaea > Halobacteriota > Methanomicrobia > Methanomicrobiales > Methanospirillaceae > Methanoregula. The sequence continues at coordinate 15,425 of DATEXZ010000234.1, read as the reverse complement.
CACCTGTTTTGCAGTAATCTCCACATCTTTATGACATGTGGGGGATAACTGATGAGAGTGCAGAAATTATATTTTTCAAGAGGCTTCCATGACAAAAAAGAATACAAAGAAAAATACTGCTGATAATGAGGAGTGCGAAAAGGAGTGTTCCAGCTGCCCGACAGCTTCCACATGCGCATCTGCTCAGAGTGGGCAAAACCTCCCGAAGAGATCTGACATCGATGTACGACATGTCATCATGGTTCTCTCAGGGAAAGGCGGAGTGGGCAAATCCACTGTTTCTGTGAACCTCGCATACTCGCTGTCAAACCATGGCTTCAGGGTCGGGCTGTTGGATCTTGACATGCATGGCCCCAATATTCCTAAGATGCTGGGTATCGAGGATCACAAACTCGCTATAATGGGTGAACTGATTGAGCCCGTTCATGTTACCGGGAAACTCTCAGTTATGTCCATGGCGTTCCTTCTGCCTGACACAAGTACACCGATAATCTGGCGTGGCCCTATGAAGATGGCTGCGATACAGCAATTCCTGAAAGAAGTAAACTGGGGTACACTCGATTATCTCGTTGTCGACCTTCCCCCGGGAACAGGGGATGAAGCACTCACCATCGCACAGATAGCACCCAATCTCAGGGGTGCAGTGATCGTCACCACTCCCCAGGACGTTGCAACATTGGATGCGCGGAAGTCTGTAAAATTTATCGAGAAACTGGAAATTCCTGTTCTTGGAATTATCGAAAACATGAGCGGAATGATCTGCCCCCACTGCGGAGAAGAGATTGATCTTTTCGGGAAGGGTGGCGGTAAGAAGATAGCCGAAGAACTCAGTGTTCCCTATCTGGGTTCAATTCCCCTTGATATCGAAATGCGCAAGGCAGGGGACGAAGGCCGCCCGTTTATAATACGGCGTGGTGATAGTCCGACATGGGCATGTGTGGACAAAGTGATGGAAGCTCTCATCAGGGTCGTTGAGGGATAACGAATGGACTTTCAGCGGATTTTATCAGGAAAGGAACCTCAACTCCCGATCTATTCCGGAGTAATCGCCTGTCTTGAAAATCCTCTGGCATTCCCCGATCTGCTCGAGCCTATCTACCGGGAAGCGATGAAACTTGACGATGACACCCTTGACAGGTTCCGGTTCTCCCTTCTGCGACTTCAGCTCTATGCAGATGTTCACCGGAATGAAGATCTGGAAAAAGCCATGCACATCAAGTATGTCGCGCAGGTGCTTGAAAAAGTAATTTTCGGCTCGCTGGTCATGGAGCAGGAAGATCTTTCCGCAGCCTGACTTCTGCCCCGGAACAAAACCTTTTATCGATGAGCACATGCACTGGTGATACCTATATGTGCAGACCCGATCAATACTAAAAACAACCAATAATCCAGTAACAGTTTTCAGATCATATCCTTATCAGCAGCAATTCGGAACAAAAGAGACCATGACATCACGTATGCAATCCCCTCACACAACCTGCCCGGGGTGCCAGGAAGAGGTTTTTCTTGACGAACTCGTTGCAGGAAAATGTCCGTTGTGCGGGTGTTCACTCGAGGATTTTGACGAGACATTCGGGGAATACGAAGGGATCCTCGACCGCTCTGACCTCTCGTGGCTTATCTTTAATTACTTTGTCTTTAAGAAATTTGTCGACCTTGGAGTACCGCCCCACCAGATCATGGAATTTGTCTCTGCATATGAGCAGAATGCTGAGAAACCACCTGAAGAATGGACCGAAACAGGATTCCGGCTCGAGATTCCGATGAATACCTGGGACCGGATCAAACCCAAGCGTTGTGCGAAGTGCAAAAGGATATTCGTCAGCGGCGGAAAAAAATCAATCAGCGGGGATATGCGCACGACTCAGCTCAGGGATGAATACAGGTGTGACCGTTGCTGATCTCTCCCGCATATTCCTGAATTTTCAATAATTTTACAATAGTTCTATTTTTTAAGAAGAAAGAAAATGGGTGTTTTGTAGAAACCCTTAGTTTTCAACAAATTGTAAAGCACCTGTTTACGGAGGGGACAGTGCCTGTCCCCCCGAACCGCCCCTGCGCTTTGCGATTGTTTCGTATTACCTTCTCTGGAGTTATCGCTCCAGGGGGGTGCCACAGCGGCTGAGGGCGGAGGCATTACATGCCGTAGCCCAAAAAAGAGCGTTAAGAAAAATATTTTGAGGATTTCTACTAAGCCAAAATAGGATTAATTCTTTTTTATCCTGCAAAGAACGCCCCATACACCGATAATACCAAGCGCTGTTATCGCGAGGATACCTGGTGAGGGTGACTGTGGTGTATCGGTTGGATAGGGAGTAGGTAAACTGTTGGTTTGTTTCGGAGTTGGCGTTTTAGTTGTCATTGTTGTGACGGTCGTTACCTGGTCGGTTGTTGTCGTTACTGGTGCGGGAGTCGTGAGCCGGACATTGTCGATATATCCCACAGCAAATACGTACATCGCACCATAATCCCCTTTGGAACCGAGATATACCCGGTTCATCCCGTGCAGATTCTCGCCCGTGTTAATGAAATATCCCCATATCTCCTTTCCGGTCAGTTTCTCATTAACTCTCATACTGAGGATTTTATGATCATCATCGTAATTTACCGTGACATGGTACGTTTTGTTGAGCTCGTACTTCACCGTAGGACCGCTGTATGCCGCTGGTCCGCTCGATAGGGTGTCTCCGGACTGACTGTTCATTTCCATTATCTTATTGCCGGGTGTAACCAGATGGAGCCACATGATCCTGCCGAATTTGGCATTGGTAAATTGCGTAAGGACATTAGGCCCTTTTGAGGGATCCATCTCGGCTCCTGACAGCCCGAACCTGAACGTCGCTCCCTCATCCAACCGGGTGAGAATGAGATCGTAGTCAAAAATAAATGAACCTCTTTCATAATCAACTTCCGTATAGGCATAGCTGCCGGTACTGGGTTCAATCGAAAAGCGGTACATTCCCATATTCGGATCCCAGAAATTGGTAGTCGGATTATTGGTTACCCAGTTGGGATCTGCACTGAACGAAGTCTGATAAATTACATTAACCGTATTGTCATCGGAAGCAGCCTGCAGGGGGGATATCAATACCAGGAGGCAGAACGCGATGATCAGGTACATAAATTTTTTTCGAATCGTCATAGGATTTCTCCAGTATGGTCAGTTTCTGATGGTAAAACACGCCGATCACTCCTTCGGTCATGATCGAAAGGACAGCAAAACCGGCATAAATATACTGTACATATACTGCCGTGTATTTCTTAAAAATATCGAACGTCCAAGAAGAAAATTGAATAAATTATCCAGAAACGTGCTATTCTAAACGATTTCCTCCAGCGGGATCACCGGATTCAGTAACAGGTTATCAGGTTCTCCCGTGCTTTGAAACACCTAACTTTCTAAATTAGGAGAACTGCCTTTTCTTATAAGTCCGGAATGGTTCGTGAAAAACACTATATTTATCTTTAAAATCACGCAATATTAGAGAGCATAAGCATACAGGGCGATAATAGTCTAGCGGTAGGACAGGAGCTTCCCAAGCTTCTAACCCGGGTTCGATCCCCGGTTATCGCATCGGTTTTACAAAAAGATGGAACCCGAACGCTGCGCAATCCGGATTATCGCTGAGAATCGAAAAGGTGTCCTGCGGGATATTGCGACGATAGTTGCTGAGCATGAAGCAAATATCGTCATGATAAACCAGGAAGTCTTCGACTCAGGACCCTTTTGCGGCATGGCAGAACTCTATTTCGAGTACGATTTTAACGATGGCGGGGACCGCGAGGCGTTGATCGCAGATCTCTGTCATATTCCATCAATCAGGGATGTCAGGGCATACCAGCCGTTTGGCCATATCTTCGGCTCGCGGGTCATCATAATCGGGGGTGGTGCCCAGGTCGCACAGGTTGCGCTCGGTGCAGTTAACGAGGCAGACCGGCACAATATCCGCGGCGAGCGGATCTCGGTAGATACCATCCCTCTTGTCGGTGAAAGAACGCTTGCCCTCGCTGTTGATGCCGTTGCAAGGCTGCCCCGGGCTTCGATACTTGTTCTTGCCGGCTCAATCATGGGGGGGGAGATTTCCAAAGCGGTGGACCGGGTCCGGGAAGCTGGAATACCGGTCATCGCGCTGAAGATGGCCGGAACGGTGCCTGAACATGCTGACCTTGTGGTCACCGATCCCATCCAGGCAGGGGTTTTTGCGGTAATGCATATCAGCAGCAAGGCGGTCTTTGATATTAACCGGGTCCGCGGGCGTGAATTCTGATGGATATCATCGATAAAGCCGTTTCAGTGCTGATGCATGACGGTATAATCATTTATCCTACTGAAACGGTCTACGGACTGGGTGCCGATGCATTTTCAGATGAGGCAATTTTAAAGGTCTACGAAGCAAAGAGGCGTCCCCTGGGCCTGCCCATTTCCATTGCTGTTTCGGATTTTGACATGCTTACCGCTGTTGCCCGTATTGAGCCATGGATGCAGGAATTTATTGAAACATTTCTTCCTGGCCCGGTGACAATAATTTTTGTAGCAAAGGGAGTGGTGCCGGACATCCTGACCGGGGGTACCGGCATGATAGGCATCAGGATGCCGGCACATGAAACTGCATTACAGATCATCGAACGGTTTGATGCCCCCATCACCGCAACAAGTGCCAACCTTCATGGTGCAAAAGATCCGCAGATCCCGGATGAATGCACAGTGTCGCGTGAACTCTTTATCGATGGCGGGCGCCTGTCGGGCATACCCAGCACCGTTATAGACCTTAAAAATAAGAAAATTCTGCGCAGAGGGGCCCGGGCAGAAGCGGTCGAGGCATTCCTGGCAAAACTCTGAAGGTATTATGTTGCCCGTACGCCTGCGTGATTTTATCGAGGATATTGATGGCTGGCTTTATGCAGTCTCGACCTATGACAATACTGAAAAGGTCGGTTGCGTACTCCGGTATGTTCCGGATACCCGGGGAGAACGGATAAGCCGTTCAGGCACGCGGTACAGGAAGTTTGATTTTGAAGATGCCTATGCGTTTATTGCACGTCACAAGCCACAGTATTCAGACCTCGTTCAGCGCATCCCGCACCGCGATGTAAAGAGAGTCTTTAAGCCCGAACGGGAGATTCTGCGGATCGCCCGGAGCCACCCGCGTGTTCAAAAACTCCTTGACCTGTTCGGGCTTCCCGCAGGTACTATCGGATGCACCGGTTCACTTCTCTGTGGGCTGGAAATCGAGGCTTCCGATATTGACATGGTTGTATACGGAAAACACTGGTTTACTGCACAAAAACTGGTCAGGCAGGGAATTCTTGAAGGTAAAATGGAGGGGCTCTCCCCTGAAATGTGGCGCAAGGTCTATGAAAAACGCAGACCTGAAATATCGTATGACCAGTTCGTACTCCACGAGCTGCGCAAATGGAACCGGGGCCAGATTGAGGGCACCTACTTTGATATCCTTTATACCCGGTCGTACGACGATCTCAAAAGTGCACCAACCGGAAGAGGGATAATAATGGGAAAAATGGTGATAGAGGCAACGGTCACGGATGCATCGCTTGCATTTGACAGCCCGGCAGTATACGAGGTGAAACACGAATCAGTGAGCCGGGTCCTTTCCTTCACGCATACCTACAGTGGCCAGGCGCTTGCCGGTGAGACGATTGAAGCCTGTGGAATCTGCGAGCAGCATGGCAATGAACTCTGGCTTGTCGTCGGGACCACGCGTGAAGCACGGGGGGAGTATATTATTTCGCGGACTCTGGTGGACAAAGGATTACAGCAGATCTGACAACCGCCGCCCGGTGCTGCGCTCACACTTCTCCTTGAAGGTACATCGGTTGCAGGGAGCGTTGAGGGGGTGACGGGGTAATTCTCCTCTCTGTATTTCCCGGATTTTATGCAGGGCTGCAATGACATGTCTCCTGTCCCGTGGCTGGACGGTATGGAATCGCGACACACCGTCAGGGATATACTCCACATTCCCACCGGAAATCTCGTTGCCGGTCATCTCCCCGATACAAAATGCGATGCCGGCGACCCGCAACCGGTCCGCGGCATACGTACCAAACGGCATGGACCCGGCGGCGCGTATAATGGAAAAATTACCGTCATCAAAGATGCGATCCACCATGCCAGCCATACCATGTTTCTCTGAGAACACCCGCACATCCGACTGAGCCGCCGGTTTCCATCCGGTTTTATTACAGGAAGCAATGCAGGTTTCAAGAAATGGCCGGAGGGATGCATCGATGCCCGGGCAGACTGACAGCACTTCTTCCCATATCACATCCGGTTCAAGAAACCCTCCCAGGTGATAGGAAATCTGTTTGCAGATCATATACCGTTCGGATTCGACAAAGTGATGATTCCGCTCGTAATAAAACCGGACCGGACATGCATTCACCCGTACTACATCCGAAATCGCTATATGTTCCTTAAACTCCTTCAGGATTATTCCTCCTGCAGAAATAGGGAACCCGAAGGATTATACCTTTTCAAATTTCCTCGCCGAAAAATGAGTGATCCGGGTCCAGATTTGTTAATTGCCAACCTATTTCATGCAGGTGAAGCAAATCTGATCATCATGACAGGACAGGAAATATCGGTTAATATTCCCCCGTCACTCGATCCGGTGTACAGCAATATGATCCAGATCGCGTATAAGGACGACGAGTTCACCTTCATGTTTCTCCACCAGCTCCCGCAGGTGAACCAGGCACGGGCGAAGGCGATTGTGTCAATAACTCCGGCCCATGCAAAAAACCTTCTCGCGGTTCTGACAAAGACGGTCGCTGATTACGAGTCAAAATTCGGTGCCATCTCACCACCGAAAGAGGCTCACGGAGCCGAGAAAGTTACCACGCTGAGCGGGTATTCCTGATACACATATTTTATTACGGCAAGGGTCGATATTGTGAGGTATCGCGCCGCCGTGGCTTAGCGGCATAGCGGCTGATTCGTAATCAGCAGGTCGAGGGTTCAATTCCCTCCGGCGGCTTCAGAACAGCGGTTTACAATCCACCCTTATTTTTCTGGTATTTTTCACGGGATAGTTCAAGCCGGCCGTTTCAGGAAATTGAATTGGTCGATGAAATTTTTCACATTCATAAAAGTGAGTGGGCAGGGGGGGTCATGCTTCTACAACCCTGCCTCTGCCTCAATCTCGTCAAGCAGTTTCCGGATCTGTGCGATCCTGGCTTTTAACGTTGTAGCGTTCTCCGTGGCGGATCCGTCGTCCAGGATGCCTGTTGTCCCGCGCCACTGGATAAGCACGTTCTGCAAATCCGGCCCGATGTAGGTAGTACCACTCCTTGCTTCGACTAGGCCGACCAGCGTCTGTTCACCGCTCGGCGTAATGACCGGGATGATCCATATCTCCTGCCCATCGATCACATACATTATCGGCTGGACTACCTGTAGCTCAGGCGCCTTGGCAACTTCGGGGTGCTGGTGGACGTTCTGCGCTGCGCCCTGGTCGTTATAATAGCCCGGTGTTTCATGGAACGTAAACTTGCCGGTCCTGACGTCGGTCAGCATGTACCCGACCATGGACGTGTCCGTCCCGGGGTTCGATAGTGTGCCGAACCAGTAGAGGTTGCCGTCGTTGCCGTTCACGAGAAATACATCAGGTTCGTCAATACCGGAGAGTATCTTGACATCACGCTGTCCGAGGATGGAGTTCCACCAGCCAAGCTGGTAGCGGCCCCACCACCCGATCCATTCTTCGGTTGTGGTCTCGCTCCATACACGCTGGATCCATGCAGGTTGTTCGCCGAGGTGGTAAAAGTCCACAGTACCGCTCACCGGGTCGATGGTGGCAACACCGACCGGTCGTTCCCCGATACACCCATAGAGCATAGGTTCTGCGAGCTGGACGACATACTTCGGTTGCATCTTTTCGTCAAGCTGGAACGAGGTTTCCATCTGCAGGTACTCGGGATGCTGTTCCCATACGCGGCGGTTGACCTTGTTCCCCAGAAGGGCACCGCGTGTATAGATCATGCGGTTGACGGATACCATCTGCGCTTCGGCTTTTGGGTCCTCGGCGTTGACAATAACGTAACCACCCGTGCCTTCATCCGCATACGACCATGCTTTGATAAAGAACCCGGCGTAATCGAGCGGGGTGATCCAGACAAGGGTGCCGTTCAGGGTCTGGATATCAGGTTCAGCAATCTGCGACTTGTACCCGAGCGAGCCGATGACCTTGTCACTGCGCCACTGGGCGGTCTCGTAGCTGACCAGCCGTATATGGCTGCTGTTGATAATTTCGGACGGGCCGCGAGCAACCGTCACGTCCGGTGCCGCAGCCAGCTGGGTAGCAGTCATGGCGGAAAGAACGGTGATACCGCCCATCCAGAAGAGTATGATCACTCCCAGGGCAACACCCGAAACTATCGCCCCGTTCTTATAGTTGGTAAGGGCGCTGTTCAGACTAAGGGCTACTGCAGCGTTGATTGAGAACCAGAGCAGCAGATTGAACCCGGTGAACGGGAGCTGGATGATATATAGCAGGATAAAACTGCCGACCGCTGCTGCTATGGCATAGCACGCTCTTATTTTGATATACTGGTTTTTGACTATGTCCGGCGACACGAAGAAATAGAGGAGCGCGGTGATGATCACCACACTGAGGAATGCAGGATTCATACCTGTACCCCACTCCTGTGGGTCAGGTACCTATGCCCGGCCTGAAATTCCGAATTCGATTCCGCCGCATTTGTGACCGTCAGGTGAACAGCATAGGTACCTGTGAGCATTCTCATCGCTGAAAGTATGCTAAAACATTGTATTAATGATATGTCCCGGTTTGACCTGATCCCGTACAGAACCTTGTTCCATCAGACATCCGCGTTCCAGGGGGTTGATGGCAGACGGAGTTACCCCGGATTCTTTTTACGGGGATGCCCGGGACCGTTCATTGCCCTGCGTCCGGGATCAAGGGCAACGGCCTTATCATGCGAGGCATCTGCTTCCTCGAGCCGGCCAAGACACTGCAGGGCTTGTCCACGGGAGTACCACGCCTCGGCATCATCAGGGTTGATGGCTATCGCACAGTCATACGAGGCAACCGCTTCGGCATACCTGCCAAGGGCTTCGAGTGCAACGCCGCGGTTGTACCACGCTTCGGCATATTTCGGGCGGAGGGCTGTCGCCACATCGTAGGAAATGACAGCTTCGTCATGCCGATCGAGATCGCTCAGTGCGGACCCGTGGTTGTACCACGCTTCGGAGTACTCCGGCCGCAGGGAGACTGCGGTAAAATACGAATCTGCCGCGTCTTCGGGGCGGCCGAGATGCATGCACGTGTTCCCACGGTTGTTCCAGGCCTCGGCATACTCCGGCCGGAGGGCAACCGCCCGGTCATACGAGACAAGAGCCTCGGTATGCCGCCCGAGCTGTGCCAGGGTATTTGCCCGGTTGAACCATGCACCGGGAAGATCCGGGCTGATGGCGATCACCCGGTCGTACGAGTCAAGGGCCTCGGTATGCCGCCCGAGGCTCATGAGCACATTCCCCCGCATGTTCCACGCTTCAACGTCATCCGGGCTGAGAGCCGTTGCCCGGTCGCAGGAATCAAGGGCTTCCAGGTCCCGGCCAAGGTTCGTGAGCACCCACCCCCGTGTATGCCAGGCCTCGGCAAAATCCGGCCGCAGGGCAATAGCCCGGTCGCAGGAGTCAAGGGCCTCGGCATTGCGGCCGAGATGCCCGAGCACCCACCCGCGGTTACTCCACGCCCGGAAGTAGACGGGGTCCGTGGCAATCGCCGTATCGCAGGAATCGAGAGCAGTATCAAAATGACCCAGGTTGCCAAGTGCGGCCGCACGGCCGTTCCATGCCCGGGTGCAGCCCGGGTCAAGTGAAACCGCCCGGTCAAACAGCGCGAGTGCTTCGGAATACATGCCGTGCCGGAACCGATCAACCCCCTCGGTGATGTAGTCCTCCGCCCGTCCTTCCATGCATCACTCTGTCCTGTCCCGGATTATCACAATTCCGATCCATGGCCGGACAAAAAACCTCCCTGCCACCATCATCCCCGTCACGTGCAACCTGTTTCAACCGTAAAAACCCGGGCATTCAGGGTTTCTCCCCCTTCAGCCCGAGCGCGTTCTCCCGGTTTTTTTGTGCATCGGCATAATCCAGCCGATCTCCGGTGCCTTTTCAAAAGTTGCGAGTGCATCAGGATACCGACCAGAGTTTACGTGACATCGTGTCCTCACCCTTGTGTATGATCATGTGTTTACTCACCACCAGAGAGTTTATTGGTCTCTGCAGGGCAACCGGTAAATGATGAAGAAAAAATATCTTATCGTTATTTTATTATTGTCGGTGGTTATCCTTGCGGCGGGGTGTACTGGTCCCGCATCACCGGGCGACACGGGAACAGAAACTACAGTACCGGTGAGTCCCGTATCCACTGTTCCGGTCACTACTTCCGCAACACAGGAAACCCCGGATGACAAGATATCATCCCCCTCCCTTCCTGAAGTCGGGGTCACCACCGTGGCGACTACACGGATCGCGTCCGATAACCCGTACCTTGAATATCTCAATATCCGGAAAAGGACCTTTGTCAACCCTCTCCCCAACTGCCTGATGAAGGACGCCTTCCCGTCCCTGGCAAATGACTCCGGCTACGGTATAACACAGGTCAAGCCATATCTTTATGCCATTTCCGAGAACGAATACGAGTATTTCCTCCGGAAATATACTGAAGGAGGGACCGAGAATACCCGGCTCAAAACGCTCGGAGTATGCATGGGGTCTGCCACCGCAGAGCCCACATGGAACTTTATGGAACTACGTATCGTCCTTGATCCAACGAATTTCAGTCCTGCGAATTATACAGTTACCCCGAACGTGTGGTCAGACGGCAAGATCGTCGCACAGTTTCCGACAAACCAGCGGCTGGTCATCGGTGAAAAAGTGATCCTGACAAGTTACATTCCCATCAGGACAGATGAAATAGATCTGATCGATACGGTCGCGGTCACCTATACCCGGCTCTGATTTTTTTATCGTCTCTGATAAATCAAACAGGTGCAATGAAAAATATTACCCTCTGAAAATGCCGACCAATTCCGGCAGGTTAAGAGGCTTCCCACTCCTGACCAGACAGGATATAGTTGCCTTTACCTAAATTCTGGTTCTGTGAAAACGGGAATGAACGGGAATGGTTCTCACCTAATCATGAAAAATTGTGAAGGTACGACAGGCATACGTAAAAGGCTCTCGATAGGTCAGGAGCAGAGTTTCAGGTAATTGAAGCGCCGCGGGGGCGTCCCTTCGGGGGCGGCGCAGTCATCGCAATAGCGTGATTGGCACTTCCCGAAAGTTCTTGAATTTGCAATTGTCATGGGAAATCCTCAAAATATTTTTCTCAACGCTCTTGCGGCCACCGCATGAAACGCCTCCGCCCCCGCCGCTTGGCACCCCCACGGGAAAGATAACTCCAGAAAAGGTAATACAACATAATCGATAAGCGCCGGGGGCGGTTCGGGGGGACAGGCACGGTCCCCACCGAAAACAGGTGCTTTGTAATTTGTTGAAAACTTAGGGTTTCGACTGAACATAAATTTTTTAACTGGATACTTATCATCTGAACTGCACAAGAAACTGAACCTTAATCATGATCTCATCTTCATCTTGCTCTTCCGGACTAATTCCCTGAGCTGCCTTGCCGCTGCCGTAATATCCGGACTCCCGACAACAGCGGAAATTACCGCAACTCCGTCCGCTCCTGCTGCAATTACATCATTCACATTTCCGGTGTTGATGCCCCCTATGGCGATGATGGGAATTGAAACATTCCACCGTATATCCTGTAAGACCCGAAGACCATGACCTGGTCCGGCATTATATTTCGAAGCGGTGGGAAACACCGGACTTATGGCGAGATAGTCTGCCCCTTCACGTTCGGCCTGGATCGCTTCTTCAAGGGTTCCCACCGATACTCCGATGATGAACCCGTGAGGTGCGATCTGCCGGGCAACACCGGCTCTCAGGTCATCCTGCCCCAGGTGAACACCATCCGCATTACACGCAAGCGCGATATCAAGCCGGTCATTCACGATGAAAAGGGCCCCCGTTTGTCTGGTGATTTCGCGGATAACACGGCCGATCCGTAAGAGATCCCCGGGCCCGCACGCCTTGTCCCTCAACTGTATGACATCTGCACCACCTGCAAGAGCCCGCCGTGCTATCTCTGCGTGGGACAACCCACCAGAAATCTCTTCATCGGTTATAACGTAGAGTTCGAGGTTCATGAGGGGGATAATTATTTCGTCACAATCTTCGCGCAGGATGCAAGATCTTCGGGAGTCAGCGCAGCCAGTTCATCGAAAAGTGCTGTTTTGAACGAATACGGAGCATGTGTATATGCTGCTGCCTTTTCTCCTGCTATCCCGAAAGTTGCGAGTGCTGCTGCGGATGCCATGACAGGATCATCGGATACTGCAGCAAATGCCCCGGTTACGGATGCTGCCATACAACCGGTACCGGAAATGCAGCCCATCAACGGATGGCCATTTCCGATGAGAAGCACGCGTTTGCCATCAGTAACTATATCGGTTGCCCCGCTTACAACAACCGTGATGCCCGACAGGGCGGCGAATTTCCGGGCAATTTTTACCGGATCTCCGGCCATCCCGCCGGAGTCCACTCCCCTGACACTTGCTTCTGCGCCAGCAAGAACGCCAATCTCCCCGGGATTGCCTTTGAGGATAGTTATCTTTAGTTCATCGATGAGGCGCAGGGCTGTGCTGGTCCTGAACCGGGTTGCACCGGCTCCAACAGGATCAAGAACAACCGGTATCCGCAGGTCATTTGCCATTCCTCCCGCAAGAATCATGGCTTCTACCTGTCCCTTGTTGAGCGTGCCGATATTCAGGACCAGGGCACCAGCGACAGCCACCATCTCGCAGACCTCCTCCGGGGCATCAGCCATAACCGGGGCGGCACCTGTTGCGATTGTGATGTTCGCACAATCATTGACCGTGACGTAATTTGTTATATGATGGACGAGCGGATGCTTCTCACGCACGTCGGCAAATATATTAGAAAATTTTTTATTTTTCATCACCGTTCACCGTCTTCATTTCTTCTCTTTCTGAACAACAATACCACCGGAAATATTGGGGCGGGGAATTATTAAATCGTGCCAGATGAAGAGGAGGAACTCAGGAAGGAAAAATAAAAATCGGTTTCTTTCCGCCCTTCAGGTCAACCCGCGAGTTCTTTCAGGGTCGCGATGAGCATGTCGATTTCATGCTCAGTGTTATACAATGCAAGACTGGCCCGGACTGTTCCTTCGGGTAATCTGAGCCGTTCCATGAGCGGCTGGCAGCAATGGTGCCCGGATCGTACCATAATGTCAGCCGTCTCATCCAGGTGCTGGGCAACTTCATGCGGGTGGAACCCATCTAACGTAAATGAAACAACGCCGATACGAGGAACCTGCGGGCCGGGGGCGAATACATGTATGCCGTTAATCCGGACCAGCCCGTCAATTAACCGGTTCGTAAGCGCTTCTTCATAGTGCCTGATCTTTTCCATACCAATCTTTTCAAGATACTCCACGGCGGCACCGAGGCCGATACCTCCACCGATATTCGGTGTTCCCGCTTCGTACTTCTGGTAGCCTTCCGACGTAGTAAAGCCCGTCCCGGATACAACTTCCACCATCCCGCCCCCGAACTGTACCGGTTCAAGCACGGGCTCTTCCATCCAGAGCACGCCGGTACCGGTCGGCCCGAGCATCTTATGGCCGGAGAATGCAAAAAAATCGCAGCCAAGGCGGGTTACATCAACGGGCATATGGGGAACTGACTGGGCACCATCGACAAGCAGGAGAACCCCATGATCATGACAGATCTTTGCAATCTCCGTGACAGGGGTCATCACTCCGATAACATTCGAAGCGTGAGTAACCGTAACGAGCCGGGTCGAAGGAGTGATCGCATTTTCCAGGAAAGCGAGATCGAGCGAATAGTCTTCATGTATACCGATCACATCGAGCCCGACACCCTGCCGGGCAAGATTCCTCCACGGTAACAGGTTTGAGTGGTGTTCAAGGATCGTGGTGATCACGCGATCTCCGGATTTCCAGGCAAGACCCTGTGCAACCATGTTGATAGCTTCAGTGGTATTTTTCGTGAATACCGTGGTCCCTTCGCTTCCGCCAATGAACTGCGCTATCTTCTCATGGGCATGCCAGTAACGCTGCGATGCAATCCGCGTAAACCGGTGTACACCCCGTCCGACATTCGCACGGTACTGGTGTTCGAACTCGACCATTGCATCAATAACAGGATCAGGTGAAAAGCTTGTTGCTGCATTGTCCAGATATATGATATCCCCGAGAATCGGGAAGTCCTTCCGGATCTCGCTGACCGCAAAACCGGTCCCGGCCTGTTTTTCCAAGAACGTTTCCATCGTTTTCCCTGCCATTGGATCTATCATCTTCTGGTTAACCCTCGGTGATCCGGCCTTCAGGGTATAATCATCATTCACGGGAATGCCTTTCAATTTGCATAATTCCCGCATCTTCGGGGGCAGCGCGTGCCAGCGCCAGAGGCCCCACGTGCAAAAAGCACCCGGAAGCCCTTTTTTATCAGCCCATTTTTCGAGGAATGCATCCCAGCGCCGGGCATATTCGGGCAGGATGATCCTCAGTTCCTCGTATTCGCTTTCAAGCATTGCAGGACAGAGGAAGCACCCGATTCGTTCCAGTCCCTTATCGTAGAGCGGATTTATCTCTGCCTTCTGCCACCAGAGGTAGAGGAATACCTCCAGTGCCCGCCAGTTCCGGATCGGGGAAATATTGAGCTGAAGGGGATTGGCCGGGTTCTGGCTCGTCTCGTCCAGATCAGCCCTGTTCCATGATTCATACCAGCGGTTTCCCTGCACGGTGACACAGGGGCCGATACCGGCCAGGTAGAGTTTGAGCGGGTGCAATTTCAGGAGCTTGCAGCACCAGCGGTGATCTTTTCCCGGTGGCCCGGCCTTCTCAACCGCCTGCCAGAAATCTCCTGCTTTCTGGATGACTTCGACACCCTGAGATCGTACGAATTCTACCGTTTCAGGAAACTCTATGCCGGTGTCGATGAAGAATGCACGAGTCACACCGGCCTTTCGTGCAATGTGAAGGACCGCAGTACTGTCCTTGCCACCCGAGAACGATACATTTGCCGTCGGGCGATCATGAATATGATGTTTGATGCTGCGGATGGCGTTCCGTTCGAGGTTTTTTAAATGATAACGGTTCTGCTCGACAGCGACATCCCATCCGGGATTTTTGGGCGTACTGGGTATAACGGTAAGGAGTTCTTTTACCCTGACAGAGCCGTCTTTTACCACACCGGTCCCGTACCGGTTTTTGTATTTCACTATTACCGTGCCATCCGGTACCGGGGTTTTAAGGGGGATC
>DATEXZ010000233.1:0-3519 GCA_035256445.1 Methanoregula sp. | reverse complement strand
TACTCAATCGCTGGTGATGGTTGGCATCTCAACATATTGTCTTCTGGATCAACCGCTTCCTGAAGCACTGGACCGGCTATCTGCCATCACAAACCTGATCGAGGTGGTGGACGAAGGCCCCCATTTTGTGCATGATGCCTCGCTGTTCGGGAGTTATTCTGCAGATTTTGTTTTCCATGCACCCTACCACGGGATGAACATAGCCTCGCTCTTTGAAGCCATCCGCACGGCGAGCGTAAAGGTCATGACCGATTGCTTTTCGGTTGCAGCTGAGGTTGGTGCAGGCGTCGTCATGCACCCGGGATATTTTGCCTGGGAACAGGAGCGTGTGCAGGCTGACCGGCAGTTCAAAAAGTCCCTGCACGAGCTTTGTAACGCTGCACGGGAACTCTCGCTGACCTTCTGGTTCGAGAACATGGGGGACATGAATTTTTTCAACCTTCGCACTCCTGCAGATCTCGACCGTATTGAAGGAAGCGGGTTTGCCCTCGATACCGGCCATGCACACATCAATCACTGCCTGCCGGAGTTCCTGCAGACCCGGTTTTCCCATATGCATATCCACGATAATGACGGCAGAAGAGATACCCACAGCCCTGTCGGGGAGGGCACGATAGATTTTGCCCCGGTGATGAAAGCACTGAGGCGCAACCATGCCCGTTCGGTGATTGAGGTGAAGTCCTTTGACGGTGTACTCAGAAGTATTCGCTCTCTGGGAAAAATGTGAACAAGGTGTTATCCGAATACGATCACCGCAATCTGGTCCTCCTGCGGAGCTAATGCAAAGAATTTCTTCTGTTTTTCAATGTGAAGATATTCCCGGGGGGCTTTGCCCCCGCCACGAAAGCGCCCCCCTGTTGCGATAATGTTGCATTACCTGATTATCTCACAAAATACTATGAACTCCCCGATCAGTATTGATTTCACAGGGAATATCTCACGCATGAAAAAGAGTGGCATTCTCAAGGGTGAATCGGCTGAACATAATCGCAGTGCCAGCCTGCCAGCCCTGCACTGAACCGTTAAAACCCTGAACAAATATCATCCCGGGCAGACGAAGCGACAGGCAGGAAACCACCGGGATCAGAAATGTGACATGGGCAGTCATCCCTGGTGCAGCAGGGCCTGATGCACTCATGTGATGCGGTATGCTTCTTCTGGGACCGTAATCTCGAAACGTGCCCCTGTTTCCGGTTTTCCCGTCTCGTGGACAGTGATGCCGGTGATGCCAAGAATTTCACGGGTAAGGAAGAGCCCAAGGCCGGTATTCTTTCCAAACCCCCGTTCGAAAATCATCTCCTTCTCATCTGCGGGGATACCATAGCCATCATCCTCGCACACGATGACGGGATTACCGCCCTGCCCATCAACATACAACCGGATGGTCGTTATCTTACCGCCATATCGCACCGCATTATCCATCAGGTTGTAAAACACCTTGACAATAAGCGGATCGGCGTACACTTCTGCACCTGCAGGAAGATCGTTTTTCAGGATGACCTTCCCGAGCGGGGCTTCCTTTGCTGCAATGTCTGCAAGTGTGTGGATATCCTGCCAGACGGGGGCCATGACACCGATGCTCTCATAGGTCTTGGTGAACTGGATCATGGTGGAGATCCGCTGTGCAGCGGTTGCAGCCTTCCGGAAATACTCTTCTAGTGAGGAGTCAGGCTGCTTCATCTCAAGTATCTCAAGATATGCCATCAGCACCGTCAGCTGGTTGTTGATATCATGCCTGGTGATGCTGGACAGCAGGTTAAGTTTCCGTATGGCCATGTCAAGCGACCGGGAGAACTGCATGACTTCCTGCTCATGGAACTCCATCTCTTTTTCGAGAATTTTTTGTTCGGTGATATCCACCATTGTTGTCAGCAGGCAGGGGACCTCTCCGATCATGATGTTGTCCATGGCAAACAACCCGTACTGGACCGAGCCGTCCTTTGCTCGAACCGGGACCTCCATGTTTCTTACCTTCCCCCTCTCCTCCAGCACACGGAGGGCATGCTCCCGGTCAGATGGCCGGTGATAAATGTCAAGTTCAAGCACCCGTTTCCCGATGACCTCGTCCCGGGAGAAACCCAGCGTGTCAAGGAACGCTTCATTTACATCAATCAGTTTTCCGTCATGTTTTGTCGAGATCGCCATAAGCGCTGCACTGGAATGGAACGCCGCAGAAAATTTCTCTTCACTTTCTCTCATGGCCGCCTCAGCATCCCGGCGGCTTAAAAATCCGGCAACCTGGCGGATGAAGAACGTTATCAGGTCATGGTTCTCAAGCTCGGTTCCCGTGGGGAGGATGAATATGGCAGCACCCTTGAGTCCTCCCTTCCAGCTGATGCCGGTACCGTATACCTTTCCAAAGAAAGGCAGTGTCTCAATTTTCTCACAGGTCTCGCGCGGAAGCCAGCCGAAGGACAGATCGGTCAACCCCCCCGGTATCTCATTGCATTCCCCTTTGATCATTTCAGGAAGTACCTGGTCGGGAACAGGTAATGTCAGTCCTTTCAGGGGGCGGCAAAGAATTTTCTCGATTTCAGGCTGCCGTAGCTCCAGCCCTTCAACCGCGTGCAGGGTGATGGTCTTTGCATCCTGATCAAACGTATTGACCAGAATGATGGTGCTTTCCGGAACAAGATGCCTGAGGGTCCCTCCTATGAACTGGTAAAGATCGCCATCGGGAGGAAAATTATTAAGCTCCTCGAACGTCCGGGATAATAATTCAAACCATTTCCGGAAGTCCTCCGGTTTCCTGTCCCTATATTTTCCCGTCATACCGGTCAGAACCTGCCGCTGTTCACAGATGGTTGGGTGAAAGACGGTATTTAATCATGTCATTTTTAACTATTCAGGGAGCCATTGCATGGCAAACGGGGAGCATGGCTACGGTAATCCCGGGTAGAACCACGAAGGGTTACCTGGTGGGATACCAGCGGGTGAGGACGGATACCAGGCAGCCCGGTAGCAATCCTGGTAAGAAATCGGCTAATGACCCTGCAGTCAGAATGGCAGTGCATGTGGAGAAATGACTCGGACCTCTTTGCTCATGCGTTTTCGAGAAAATCAAAACGATTTATCAGTGTCACCAGCCTCAGGGTCCCTCATGAGCACGGCGTGGCAGGAATGTTTCTGATGCATTGTTTGTAACTGATCCGCCGCGGGGGCGTCCCTTCGGGGGCGGCGGCGGTCATCCTTCATGATAATAATAGTGATCTGCTATTTTATTGCATATCCGAAAATTCTCGTTTAATAGTTCAGGTCATGACTATTTGCTTCTAGAGGTTGAAAATCAGAAAAATGTTTGAGGGTCACCCGCTTCAGGTCACTCTTCGAAGCATGGCGGGTCATGAAGGCCTGTTCAGAGTCCGGTCAGCAGATTTTTACCCCGATGCCCTCAAACCACCGGGACTCAAAATTCCCTGAATAATCATATTCATACCCGATATCCCTGAAAAAATGTTCAAACTGCTCCTGGGAGTGGGAACTTTCCTCCGCATTATCCTTCGTGTGATAAAAATGTGC
>DATEXZ010000232.1:0-14905 GCA_035256445.1 Methanoregula sp. | reverse complement strand
AATCAAGTCCTTTCTTGATGTCTTCGAGATTCTTACCACCGGTAAGAATAATTTTACCTGATGAGAAGAGGAGCGCGACGATCTTGGGATCTTTAATCCGGTATACAAGCCCGGGGAACTGCTCCGGTTCATATTCAATGTTTTCAAGGTTGAGGGTAATAACCACCTTGTTCAGGTTAATGTATTTCCCGATATCGTAGGAACAGACAATATTTGTTATCGCTACCTTGGGTTCTGTGTACGTATCAACACCAGCCTCTTTGAGAGATCTCATGATGATCCTCAATCCGTCGGTGAGCGCTTTTTTATCCCGTATACCGGTCAGGACAACTTTTCCTGAGGAAAAAATCAGGGATGCAATCTTCGGGTTCTCGATTCGGTAGACTGCGCCCGGAAATCGTTTCGTGTTGAGCTCGCAGCTTTTAATCTTACCGGAAACATCCGCAAGATCTATGGAATCGGCAATAACTCCTGATGCGACAATATTCTCAATTTTTAATGACTCGTACTTTTTATCTGCCATCCACTATACTATGCTTTTCCCTGAATCATAATACTAATGGACAATCTTTATGTTCTCTCGGTAAAGGTTCCCAGAATTGGGCATCTGCCGGGATGAGTCGTTTAATAATCCCATTTTTCCTTGTTATCTTCTATACTTACGGCGCTGGAGCCGTTGGAATCTGCCAACTGATCCGGGTGCAGAAGAAGAACAGGTCTCACACCCTGGAGAAATTACTGTCTGAAGGAACTGACTTCCCTGCTCTCCATTCCCATCTAGTAGATCAAAATCTGTTTTCGCCCCGGACCATCATCGGGCCGGAAAGTGAAATAGTTGGTCTGCAGTTGGTACGGTAAACCGGGGCTGGTAATCCGCGGTTACCCCGAATACTTCAGGAATTTTATTGAAAAAACCGGGTAATATTGGAAAAAGGTTCAGAATTCGTCACTATCTGGTTCAGATCCGGGAATGGGGCATGTCCGGACGGGGATCCTGGGTCGTCGTCTGATAACCCTCGGGACGCGATCAGGATCGGAGGTGCCTGTGTCCTGGTGGAAAAACCCGCTGATGTGCACCCTTCTGCCTGTGGTGCAGCAGTGGAGGGATCACCAGAAAACACACAGGAGTATTGCAATTAGTGCATTGGTATCCCAAAAGATGTGGCAGAACCTTCAGAATCGGGAAACACCGGACAGCAAGGCGCATCATTTTACCAATGTCAGCAAGCATGTGGGGTATCGTTTCATCGTCTACCTGCGGAAATCACCGGGTGAAATGCGGCTGGCAGAGCATAAAATACCAAACCGGATTGGTACTGCACCACTTACTGTCATCATCTCCCTCCACGGAGAAAATAGTGAATCATTCATGAGGTTTCTGGATAGTCTCGGGTTATAAATCTCTGTGTTGTGGGTCCATAATAATCGAAAAACCTATCTGGTGCACCAGCAAACCGATCTAGAATGGTGCGATATTCGGTTACGATGGATGATGACCTGACAGCGACCATCGACAAATCGTGTGAAAAACGAAAGATTTCGCGATCTGAATGGATAAATGAGGCGTGCACCACACACCTCACTTCGATTACCGGCGCATGTACAGCTGGTGCAATACCGGTTGTCCCTGCAGGTCAAGAGGGGGATCATAACAAGCATAACATGCCCGATTATGATGCCATGTACCGTTCGTTTAAGATCGATGTTCCCGAGTATTTTAACTTCGGATTTGACGTTGTCGATACATGGGCAAAAAAAGACCGCAATAAGCTTGCGATGATCTGGGTAAACCAGGAAGGTGTGGAGAAAAAATATACCTTCTGGGATTTGATGCGCCTTTCCAATCAGATCGTAAACATGATGATTAAGTTCGGTCTCAACAAAGGCGATCGCGTACTGATCATGTTACCGAGAGTTCCTGAATGGTGGACCTTTACTCTTGCCCTGATCAAGCGTGGTGCAGTCTACTGCCCGGCACCCACGATGCTTACGCCAAAAGATCTGAAATACCGGATTAACGTTGCCGATATCAAGATGGTCATAACGAATGAGGAGCAGGCTGATAAGTTCGACGCGATCATAAAAGACTGTCCTTCGCTTTCCTGCAGGATGATGGTTGATGGCAGACGACCGGGATGGATCAGCTACCCGGTAGAGCTGGAATACCCTGCACCCGTTTCAGCAAAACTTGTGAACCTTTCGGTTATGAAAAAGACAAAAAGCACCGATCCGCTCATTATCTTTTTTACCTCCGGAACAACAGGTGAACCCAAGATGGTGGTGCATGACCAGAGTTATCCGCTCGGTCATATTGTTACTGCGAGGTTCTGGCACGATCTGCGACCAAGCGATGTCCACTTCACCCTCTCTGATACCGGCTGGGCAAAAAGTGCCTGGGGTAAGCTCTACGGACAATGGATTGAAGGAGCTGCCATCTTTGTGTATGATATCCGGAGTAAATTCAATCCGACGGAGATCCTGCCCCTCATAGAAAAATATGGCATTACTACCTTCTGCTGTCCCCCGACAATCTACCGGATGCTGATTCTCGCCGACCTTGACAAGTTCGATTTTACCGAACTCCGGCATTGCACGAGTGCTGGCGAACCCCTGAATCCTGAAGTGATCAAAGCATGGAAGGATGCAACCGGCCTGACGATTTATGAAGGCTATGGGCAGACCGAAACCGTTCTCTGTATCGGGACATTCCCCGGCATGACTCCCAAATTCGGTTCTATGGGAAAACCGTCACCGGGCTGGCAGATTGAACTGCATGATGATACGGGAAAAGCTGTCGGTCTGCATGAAGAAGGGCGGATTGCCATCAGACTGGACCCCCGTCCGGTTGGCATTTTCAGGGAGTACCTGAACAGCCAGGAAGAAAACATAAGATCATTCGTGGATGGATTTTACTACACCGGTGACAAGGCATACAGGGATGAGGACGGCTATTTCTGGTTTATCGGCAGGGACGATGATGTAATAAAGGCATCCGGGTACCGCATCGGGCCATTCGAGGTCGAGAGTGCATTGATCGAGCATCCCGCAGTCCAGGAAGCGGCAGTTGTCGGATCACCGGATGACATCCGTGGACTTATCGTTAAGGCATTCGTGATACTCAAACCGGGCGTCACACCATCGGAGGCGCTGATCCGGGAGATACAGAACCACGTGAAAAAGGTCACTGCTCCCTACAAATACCCGCGTGCGATCGAATTTGTCGACTCACTCCCCAAAACCATATCGGGAAAGATCAAGCGTAACGAGCTTCGCGACAGAGAGGTAAAGAAATCCTTAAATGGAAATAATGCAGGGAAGGGGATGTGACCCCCTATCTTTATGTAATTTCATACATAATCTATACAAGCGCGAGGGTAGCCAAGCCAGGTCAACGGCGTCAGGTTCAGGGCCTGATCTCGCAGGAGTTCTTGGGTTCGAATCCCATCCCTCGCATTTTTCTCTCATTATTATTAAATCTCACCATAATTACATTGAAGAGATTTTTGAGATTTAATTAAAAAGGGAATAATTCTAACTGGAAATCTTTATTTACTATGAATTATTATACTATTGATTTATGAAAGAGATCATCGTCCGTGTTGCCTGCTGTATTTCCATAATCCTTATTGTGATGGCGTCGGGATGTGTTGCGCCGCCAAAAGAAAACGCTACGGCAACCAAAAACGGGAACATCAATAATCCAGACCAGCCTGGTTCCCAGACGACCCAGACCCCGAGCTATGTTACTGAGGTAACACCCTTCGCAACGGTTTCTCCGACAAGCGAATACCGTACAATTCCCCCCACCCCTGTCCCAGGGGATCTCTTCTGTCGCATTTATTCGACGGTAAATACTGATAATACAACAGCTGTTGTATTTAATCTCCAGAACCCTCCGATGTATATTAATTATACCGTCAAACCATCGAATGTGACAATCAAGAAAGTCACAACCGATTGGGAAGGGGAAGGGCTGTCCATGCACGAAGTCGAAAAAGTACTGACTATCGATACATACAGCCCGATTTCTACGTTTGTTGTCAAGGTCCTAAGCAAATCAACCGGTGAGATCTATCTTCAGGACGGATTCGGGACTCAGAAATATACCACGTACCTGAACCGTACGCTCAAAATTTTGAACCGGGATAATGTGCAGATTGAATTCAGTGGTAGAAATATTACTGCAAAGGCAATGGTATGGGTGAAACCGGAAGGAAATTTCGATGATCCAACGCAATTTAATACCACAACAGATTGTGCCTATTTCGGACCAAGGCCCAGGGACGACCTTCCATTTGTCACAGCAACGCCTACCCCGACATGGAATGGATAACTACGCAGGAAGGCAGACAACACCACTATCTTTTCTTATTATTTTTAACCTGTATTGTGTCGATTGAATCGATGCGATTTTTCGTATACGGATAAACGGTGAGGTATTTATGCGATGAAGGCAATTTTAGTAAGGCAGAAAAGCCATTAGTTTTTGTCCCGGTGGGGTAGTGGACATCCTAGAAGATTGCGGATCTTTTGACCCGGGTTCAAGTCCCGGCCGGGGCGTAACTCATTCTACGTCAAAACCTTATATCAAATATCATGATCGAAAAGTGATTATTTCTTTCCGGTCCATTCGTCATTCTTTCTGAAGAGCCTATGGAAAAATGTTTGAGTATGAGTATGAATATCTGTCATTCCAATTTCATCTGCAAGTTCCCATAATTCTTCTCTCTCATATCTCTCACGCGGGCTAATCATGGAATCCTTACTCCCATTACAAATGTATATTCCCATATAATAATCTTTTAATTTATATAACTTTTTATTCAAATTGAAGTTTAGCCTGTTAGTTTTTCAGAAAAATGACGTGAAAATTATCGACTTAAGAACCAAATCTCCTGAAATGACGATATTGAATGCAACCATAACTGCATAACGATGTCTTTCTGATATTTCCAAACCTAAAAAGAAATGTATCTGCAGATAAAAAAAAATTTTCAAAAAAGAGGTGCATGGAAATAATACAAGGATTGAAGATTACCTTCTTTCCAATGGAGATCCTGGTTTCTGCAGTGCACCAGACAGGACAACAGGAATCCTTATTTTTTTACCGGTTCGCAACTCTCTCCTCTTTTACTCGTCACCGCAAGTGCAATTTTCTGGACGTATTCATTCTCATCACAGGTCGCTGCCTTGAGGAGATCCAGGCTCTTTTCGGTTCCGATAGCTCAGAGGGCAAGGGCAGCTCCCATACGCACCCGCCAGTCGGCATCCTTCAATAAATCACCGAGACGGTCAGCAGAGGCGGGATCAGCAATTCTCGTAAGTGCGGCAATCACGTGCCTTCTGACATCGGTTTTTTCATCTCTTAATGCGAGAATAAGCGCATCCGTTGCCTTATGTGCCCGGAGATTCCCGAGCGCTTCAGCTGCCCGCATTCTTACCGCCCAGTCCCCATCCCGCAGCAGTGCGATTAACTGGTCAGTCGGGCGGGGATCACCGATCCGGCCAAGTGCCCAGGCTGCCCTCAGCCTTACGACGCTGTCACGGTCGCCAAGAGCGCGGGTGAGGGAATCCACTGCAGGTGTGCCAATATGTGCAAGGGCGTAGGCTGCAGCCCACCGTACATCTTCATTCCTGTCTGATAGATCTTTAACGAGCGCGGGAATTTTGTCTTGAGTACTATCCATGAACGACATCTCCACTTTATTTTTATCTCACTTTTGAAAATTTTATTAATGAAAGGTTTGCTCTCGTTTATCGCCGTCAACCTGCCCTTTTTTTCACCGCAGTATCGTAAACCACCCAGTTTCTCTCCCATTCCGGATTTTTGGATTTCAGCATGGAGAGGACCTTTGACTTGATCTCCTGGGTTGTGGCACCATCTTTTGTGCTTCTTTCGATATCCTGCGCAATGGTTCTTGCATACTCAGGAGGTGAACCGGATTTTATTGCGCTCACGATAATTTTTTCAGGTACAAATGGCTCTTTCCTGCCATCCCGTTTTTTTACCATGATCATTCCTGTCACAATCTCCTTATACCATCTTGGTTCCCCATAACGCATGTTCATAACGCTGGGATTTCTCGGCCCCTCTAAGGCAGAAGGATTTATTCTTAAGTCCGAATTCAGCCGCAACCGGGCAACTCGGGCAGATGCAGCTTTTATCTTCAGAAATACACATAAAACTCTTTCCCGTTATACAGAAGAGCAGTTCTTTTGCATTCTTCGCACATTTATTGTGCGTCGGACAACCCGGGCAATTGCACATACCCTTGAATTTCTCTTCTGCCGCCACCAGCTCTTTAGGGGACATCCCCTTTACGTCCTTCATCATCTGTTCAAATTTGTCCATGTTCTTTACCCCCGTTTCTGAAATTGATCTGCTTGACTCTGACGTCATTTTGTTGATCGGTTTTCCTGCCTTTTTTCCTCACTGGTCCATTCCTGTTCAGGGGAACCGGTGCAAAAACGGCGGAAAATTACTCAATCAGAATTTTTCCCTTCGCCTCTTTTGTGGATTTCCTGAGATGAACTTCGAGTACACCATTCCTGAACGATGCAGTCGATCCGTCTTCAGTGACTGCTTTTGGAAGCGGGACGAACCGTGTCATGGATCCAAAACTTCGCTCATGAAGATAATACTCCACACTCTCCTCTTTTTTTTCTTCTTTGCGTTCACAGGAGATTTCGAGTGCCTTTGGGTTGACAAGGGAAAGGGTGATATCTTTTTTAGAGACACCGGGAATGAGATCCACTATAACGATTATCTCATCGCTTTGTTCGGTCACAACAACACGGAAATCAGCCCGCTGTGCAGGTAACAATTTCGTACTGGTGCCATATGCTGCCGGTAACAGTGCTGTCGGATTGGTCGTATAGATCTCGTGAAACAAAGAGTCCATGTAATGTTTCATTTCCTCAAGTTCATCAAAAACCGACCGGTAGTACCATCTGACCACGTGTGTATCCCCCTTCCGTAATTTCCCGGTGGAAGGAACTTTCCCGCCCTGGATGTGGTTACCATCAAATGGGGAAATTCTTTAACGATATACCGGGAAGTTTACGCGGTAAGGGACAATGGTCCGAAATGATTTTTTCACTAATTCCGCCGCTTTCTTATATCGACGAACTTTACAGAGATTTTTCCCGAATCCCACTATCCCTTTTCCGTTACGCGTATTACAAAGAGAATTTTATCAACTATTCCCTGAAAAACATTTTTTGAAACAAATTCTGAAATGATGAAATCGGTTTATTCCTGTTTTTTCACATCTCCTGGCGTCAAAAGTCCAAGAAGGGTTTCGATACTGATAATCTCACGCCTCATGACCTCTTCATGAAAATACTGTCTTAACCGGGATTCAAATTTTAATTTGTATTCTGCATTGAGATTGCGTTTTTCATCGAACTGGTTCTTTAAATAAAACTGGAGTTCCCTGAGATCCTGTTGTGTAAGTTTATCGACGAACATTTCTTTGTATTTGTTCGTCAGCGTAGTTTTCAGGTCATCAGACGGAATTTTTTTAAACCCGTGCTTTTTTTCATTTTTACCCGGCATATCTTTGATCTCCTTTGAACCATTCTGAATGGTTAGTGCGAATCGTATCAAAAAAATCAGAATCTCTGATGCTCTCCTGATCTCCGGGATTTTCGGGGCGAAATGTATCCAGATGATTCTGGTTCTTGACATTTCCCTGGAACTCCCACCAATGAACCATACCAGGATGCATCTCCGGTTGTTTATGGTGTTTATACGGATGACTCGATCCTGTGCTTTTTCGCATCAATCCTGTAGATGGCAGGATTATTCAACAAGTCAAGTGCATTGATTTTCATATCTATCAGTTCCTCGTAGGGGAAAAAATCGGTAAGTTCTTTTCCCTCTTCTGTCCAGAAAATCTGGATCCCGTTCTGATACTTCTTGCTGCTTTCAATCTTCTGCATGTTGTTTCCTCCTTGTTTCATCATCACAATTTTATGACAGGAAGGAGGATTACCACCACCTTCCCGACACTGCTCTCTAACCGACAAAAGCCTCTTTCATGAGTTCCTCCTGTTTTTTTGTCAGTTTTTCCGGAATTTTTACCATTACTCTTATGAGGAGATCTCCCCGGTTGTCGGAATTAAGGTATGGCATACCCTGTTCCCGGAGACGGAAGAGCGTATGGCTCTGGGTCCCGCGGGGAATTTTCAAAACTGCGGTCCCCGTAATCGTCGGCACGTTGATCTCACTTCCCAGAAGGGCTGTTACCAGGCTGATTACTGCAGTACTATAGAGATCGGCACCCTGTCGTTCAAAGATGTCATGCTTTTTAACATGCACAACTGCATACAGATCTCCGGGAGGGCCCTGATTCTCACCCGGTTCTCCCTCGCCGGCAATTCTCAGGAACTGCCCGTCCTCTACACCCCGTGGGATGGTCACTTCGATCCTTCGTGTTTTCTGTATCGTTCCTCTGCCATGACAGACTTCGCAGGGTTTTTCAATGATAGTCCCGCTGCCGCCACACTCCGGGCACTGGGCAATGTTCATCGTTGAACGGTTTCCGGTTTTCTGAACCTTCCGGATCTCACCTGATCCTTTACAGGTGGGACATGTCCTCACATAACCGGGCTGTGCACCGCTGCCATGACAGTTTCCGCACTCAACATCATGGGGGACTGCAACGGTGTTTTTCGTGCCGTAAAATGCGTCGGTAAGAGAGATTTCCAGATCGTACCGGAGATCTGCTCCGGCCCTGCGCCGTGTCCTTCGGGAACCTGTGGAAAAGGCATCGAAGATATCACCAAGACCAAAATCCCTGAAAAGATCATCATAGCTGGGAGTTTTTGCCCCGGTAAAATCACCGGGTTTGAATGCTGCATGTCCCACCTGATCGTATTGCGATTTTTTCTGGGGATCCGAGAGTACCTGGTAGGCTTCGTTGATCTCTTTGAATTTTTCCTCGGCCTCTTTACTACCTTTGTTAAGGTCCGGATGGTATTTTCGTGCAAGATGCCTGAATGCCTTTTTCAGTTCGTCCTGCGACGCGTCCTTTTTCACGCCCAGGACTTCATAGTAATCCCCTTTTGCCATAAGTGCCTGGAAAAATGATTATTTTTCATCCTTGACTTTAAAATCAGCGTCGACGACCTTCTCTCCACCAGGACCGGTCGCTTCCTGGCGGTTTTGTTCGCCCCCGGCAGCACCTCCCTGCGAACCGGCCTGCTCCTGCGCCTGGCGCTGGGCAGCCTGCTGGTATGCGGCAGTTCCGGCCTCCCCCAGGACTTTCTGGAGCTTTTCTGTCTCTGACTTGATCGTTGCAGTATCCTTTCCTTCCAGAGCGGACTTAACTGCCACGATTGCCGCGTTCAGCTTATCGACCAGATCTGAGCTGAGTTTATCGGCAAGATCGGATTTTGTCTTTTCCGCGGTGTACATCAGAGAATCTGCAGCGTTGCGAACCTCAACTTCTTCTTTCTTCTGCTTATCCTGTTCTTCATACTGTTTCGCTTCGTTCACCATCTTCTTGACATCACTCTCTGCAAGTTTCGTCGAAGCCGTGATCGTCATTTTCTGTTCTTTTCCTGTACCGAGATCCTTTGCTGATACATTCAGAATCCCCGATGCATCGATATCGAAGGAGACCTCTACCTGAGGGACACCCCGCGGTGAGGGAGGAATACCGACGAGATTGAACTGCCCGAGGCTCACATTGTCGCCTGCCATAGGGCGTTCACCCTGGAGCACGTGGATGGTGACTGATGTCTGGTAATCCGCTGCGGTTGAGAATATCTGACTTTTCTTGGTAGGAATCGTTGTATTTCTTTCAATTAACGGGGTCCTGACACCGCCGAGTGTCTCGATACCGAGGGTCAGGGGTGTCACATCGAGGAGTACCATGTCCGTAATCTCGCCACCGAGGATAGCACCCTGGATTGCTGCACCGATCGCCACGCATTCCATCGGATCGATCCCCCGCTCTACCTTCTTTCCGATATGGTCTTCGATAAATTTCTGGACAATGGGCATCCGGGTAGGACCACCGACAAGGATTACTTTCTGAATGTCATCCTTTGTCAGTTTTGCATCCTTCAAAGCCTGTTCAAACGGATGGATGCATCGTTTGATAATTGGTTCTACCAGCTGTTCTAATTTCGACCGGCTCAGTTTCATCGAGAGATGTTTTGGACCGGTCTGGGTAGCAGTGGCATAGGGGAGGTTAATCTCAGTTTCCAGCACTGTTGAAAGTTCAATCTTTGCTTTTTCTGCCGCTTCTTTCAGCCGGTTGATTGCCATTTTGTCATTTCTTAAATCGACACCTTCGAGTTTTTTGAATTCGTCGGCAATCCATTCGAATACTACATTATCCATATCGGTGCCCCCCAGCTGGGTGTCACCCGACGTAGCAAGCACAGAAAACGTCCCGCCACCGAACTCCATGATGGTCACATCGAGAGTGCCTCCACCGAGATCAAACACAAGGATCTTGTATTCTCCACCGCGGTCCAGGCCATATGCCATCGATGCTGCCGTCGGCTCATTCACGAGCCTGACCACGTCAAGCCCCGCAATTTTGCCTGCATCCTTGGTTGCTGTTCTCTGGTTATCGTTGAAATAAGCCGGGACAGTAATCACAGCTTTTGTCACCGGTTCTCCCAGAAAAGCTTCGGCATCACGTTTTATCTTCTGCAGGAGGAACGCTGAGATCTGCTGGGGAGTGTATTCCTTGCCATAGATCCGGTAAACATGGCCGGTTCCCATCTTTCGCTTTGCAGCCGTGACGGTTCCTTCAGGATTGCTCACAGACTGTCTTCGTGCTGGTTCACCTACCAGAAGCTGACCATCCGCGGTAAACGCCACATATGACGGAAACATCTTTCCTGCCACGGTTGCACCTTCGGCTGAAGGTATGATGGTTGGTTTCCCGCCAAGCATTACCGCAGCCTCACTGTTGGAAGTACCAAGGTCAATTCCGATAATTTTTTCTTTAGCCATTGTTTTCACCTTCATTTTCAGTAACATGTTCTGCGATCTTTACTTTCGACGGCCTGATGACCTTCGATTTTAACTGGTAACCTTTCCCCAGGTCCTTAAGAATAGTGTTCTCTTCTTCATTGCATCTCTCCGTACAGATTACTTCATGGAAATGCGGATCAAATTTTTTTCCCTCGCACTCGATGGGTTGCAAACCATACTCCTTTAAAATTTTCAACATTTTTTTTCGGACCATCATCATACCTTCCTTATTCTTTTCCTGTTCCAGGGAAGGCAGAGCCTGGTCGAAATCATCCAGAATAACGAGAAGGTCTTTAATAAGGTTCTCGTTTGCCAGTGCAATGATCGCCGCTTTGTCTTTTTCAGACCACTTGCGATAATTGTCGAATTCCGCCTGCAGGTATTTCAATCGGTCGAGTCGCTCTTCTGCAAGACGCATATGTTCACCAAGATCTTTTTTTAATTGTGCTATCTCTTCCGATATTTTGTCCCTGTCCTCCATCACATCATCCCCATGATAAAGCCAGTCCCTCAAATCCCGGGTTCCGGATTTCTTCCTTCGAAATATCTGTCAGTCGTTCCATGCAATTGCCGGGCCCTCAGAACTTTACCATGTATGATAATGCACCGGGCTTGTTTCCGATACTCTTCAAATCCGCTGCATTCTTCGGTCATAGCCTGATTTTTTCCCTATACCGGGTCAAACCGTTTGATGCGGCTTTGTGGATTTTGCTCTGTTTCCCTCGTTTGTCCGGCGATAGCCCTTCTGACTGGTTTTACCGATCCATCCGGCTTTTCTGTATAAATATCAATCGCCTTTTGCACAACCCAGATAGCTGTGTATGAAATCTGCGTAAAAACAATCAGATGCTTCACACCGTGTACACCCGCTCACCGGACATCCTGTTCCATTCCGTTGAAAAATCACCGCGTTCTGACTATGGAAATTGCCCTGCGATGTACGATAATTTTCCCAGATACGACCAATCTCTCTGTCGGAACTCACTATAATCTCAGAATTTCCAGATACCGGAATAATCCTCACCGTTTCGATATAGAATAGAGGCTTTTAAAGGTTCTTTCTTAAATAACAGATTTTGAAACATATTTTGAAATGATAATGTACAATTAAGGAAACATGATTACTCTGATTTATTGGATTTTTTTCCAGATTTGGATTCAGATTTTTCCCAGGCAAATTTCAAAAAATTATACGAATTGGTAAAGCCATGATGACAGTATTAAAAAAATGGTCTGGAATTCTGAAATTTTCAATTTTTTGTGCGATCAGCTTTGATCTCATTGAGTCCCTCACCCAATATGTGCCTGAAAACCAGTTTAATGTCATTTAATTTTTGCGAGATGTATTTTTTTCCCTTATCGGTTGGGCAGTACAGCTTGGATTTTCCGGACATCCTGATTTCCATGTACCCGTTCTGCTCAAGATCGTAGAGAAGCATGTAAACCCGTGCCTGGGGGATCAGTACATTATACCTGTTATGGATTTCATGGACAATGTCATTGCCGGATATCGGTTTATCGAGCAGTGAGAGGACAACCAGTTCCAGAGACTTTTTTACTACATCTTCGATAATTGCCTGCGGGACGATGGAAACCGATTCGACAGGGAATGTCTGGTGAGAGAAAGAAAGGTTTGTTTCTTTTCCCGTTGATACAATAATTTTCGATATGCCCTCGGCAAATAACCGGATGCGGGTATGATCGATCATCCCGATATTTATTGCAATGATTCCTGATACGGGGACACCTTGTTCTTTTTTTGAAAGAATAAATTTCTTAACTGCGATTATATCTTCCGATTCTTCGGTTTCTGAAAAATCTATAAGGAGATGCAAAGATTTCTCCCCTTTTATTTCATGCATCGATTCAGTGCACTTTTCCAGGATGGGCAGAAGGGTATGTATTTCATTTCTTTTTATCCGGTGAGTGAAGAGTTCTTTTTTCTGGATTTCTTTTAAAAAATATTTCTGTATCGTGGAACGGGAATACGAGAAAAGATTACGCCCTCCTTTTTTTATGCCTTCTTCTATCGCGAATTTGAATATAGGCTCTTTTACATCATTATCGGTATACAGGAACAGGACAATATCAGAAAAGATATCTTTCAGGAGAACAGTTTTGGTTTCCGGGAGGGCGAGGTATTCAGATTCGCTGTCGGGCGTCCTGCTCCCGGCCTTTTTCATATCCCGTTCTTTTTGTTCCGATGTTTTACGGAACAAGGCAACCTCGACAGTAGCTTTGATCACCAGTTCATTAAACGGTTTTACAATATATCCATAAGGCTTGACACTTTTAGCTTTTTCAATAATGGTATCGTCGGCATAGGATGTTACAAAAACAACCGGTATGTCCAGTTCTTCGGTTATTATTTTTGCGGCTTCGATGCCATTCATCCGGCCGGGCATTACGATATCCATCAGAACAAGATCGGGTTTCAGCCGACGTGCTTTTTCAACGGCGTCTTCTCCCGATGCAGCCAGTCCTGCTACGGTATACCCTATAGCATGCAGGATCTCTTCGAGCTGCAGCAGGATGATAGCTTCATCTTCTACTACAAGTATTTTTGACATTTCAGATACCAGCTGTCTGGATGGGGAATTTTGCAACTATTTCTGTCCCATTATCATTGTTTATGGTGAATGATCCTTTTAACTGGAACTGTATTAACGCTCTGATAAGCTTGAATCCAAGACTGGGGGTATGAGCGGTGTCGAGATCCCTGCTGATACCAATTCCATCATCACGTATGCTGATTGTCATGTGTCCATTTTCCTGGAATGCTGAAATTTCAATCGTTCCATGTTCGCGACCCTTGAATGCATGCTTGTATGCATTGGTCAGGATCTCATTCACCATGAGTGCACAGGGAATGGCTTGATCAACGGAGAGGTAGAGCGATGAAGATTTAATGATTGTCGAGATTTCACAGTTCTTTGTGGAATAAATGTTGGTCAGGGCAGAAACCTGGTCCCGTATCTGGGTATTCATGTCAATTTTATTAAATTGCTTGCTTTCATACAAACGGGTATGTATTTGTGCCATTGTATCAATTTTCATCATCATATCCATCAGGATACTGGTAGTTGCCGGGTCCTGGGACCGTTTCCTCGTCATATCGAGCAGCCCTGATACTATCTGGAGATTATTTTTAACCCGGTGATGAATCTCGCGGAGCATCACTTCTTTATCCCGTAAGGATGCAAGAAGGTTTTCCTCTGTCTGCTTACGATCGGTAACATCCCGGAAATTCCAGACTCTGCCGACAACAGCATTCCCGATCTTCTGGGGTTTTGAGTACTGTTCAAGGATCCTTCCGTTATTCAGTTCCAGCATGTCATAGCTCTCACGTTCCGGATGTTCAGCCAGTTCGTTAACGCGGGCCATGTAGCCTTCAGGATCCTTTAATTCCGTTTTTATATGTTCGATTACCGTACTTCGTTTTTTGGATTCCATAACTGAATCGGGTATATTCCACATATTCACATATTTTCTGTTGAAACCGGTAATCTTTCCCCTGCTGTCAACCACAAGAATTCCATCAGCGGTTGACTCGAGAGCAGCGTTAAGCAATGACAGCGTTTTTCTCGTTGTTGCTTCGGCCAGTTTCCTCTGCGCGATTTCCTCTTTCAGGGCAGCATTGGCATGTGAGAGATCTGAAGCCTTCTTTTTTTCAGTCAATTCAGATAAGCTGCTTTCGTCTTCTCCCGGTCTGAATGTGAAGAGGTAGGAGTTCTCCCCGGGCTCGATCTCAGTCTTTATCAATGTACCATTGAAAAGTGATTTATTGACTGTTCCTTTGACAAGATCGAACAATGCACTTCCGATAGTAACTCCCCATTTCTCCAGCAGGGGGTACGCTGCGGGGTTTGCATAGAGAAGAATACCCTCTTTTGAGACTCGTATCAC
>DATEXZ010000231.1:0-18153 GCA_035256445.1 Methanoregula sp. | reverse complement strand
CTATTGAGAAGAAGGTGCTGATGAGGATGGCATTTTAAACTTCTTAATTCGGGTGGCGGGGAACTCAGGTCCAAGTCGATGATGCTCCGCTATCATGTCCTTTTGGAAAAAAAGTATGAGGGGTTATATGGACACCCGCATGACGAAGAATTCTTATGTATGTCGTTTCGGGAAGGGAATACTTTCTCAACAGCGGCACACCCGTTGCCTGGACAGTAAAATGAGTGAATATTTAAGGAACGTTTTTTTGGCTTTGTAGAAACCCTGAGTTTTCAACAAATTGTAAAGCACCAGTTTACGGAGGGGACAGTGCCTGTCCCCCCGAACCTCCCCTTCGCTTTGCGATTGTGTCGTATTACCTTTTCTGGAGTTATCGCTCCAGGGGGTGCCACAGCGGCGGGGGCGGAGGCATTACATGCTGTAGATCTAAAAAGAGCATTAAGAAAAATATTTTGCGAATTTCTACAGAGCCGTTTTTTTATTTGCGCCAGAACTTGGGTTTATTAATCTCTGCCTCAGTTTTCTCCAGTTTTTCCTGCATTCGACGGAGTTCCTCCTTAAGCTGTTGAATTTCCATCTCCCTTGACGCCGTCGTCAGAGCAACAGCGCCGGTGATACTTTCGGACCTCTCAATCTCCTTGAGTATCGCATTAATACAGACCTCCGGCACGTTGATATTGTAATTCTTTACCGATTCCATTACTGGATGTGTTACTATCAGTTCGAGGTTTAAATGATAGTTCGAAGTATTTTCAGGCATAGTATACTTCTATACCTGTTTTTTGTGATTATAAAATAATGCGAGGCACCGGCGCCTCGCTCCGCCAGACTTTATTGTTAATCTGAACGGGTAATTGTTCCCATGCATTAAATTCAGAATTAACCGCCATTGTTTCAAAGAAAAAAGGAAATTACTGGACCTTGATCTCTTTTTTCCCTGCCCAGAGGCCATGGAGGTTGCAGTATTCGATGGCATGGATAATTCCGCCTTTGGACAATTTCATCTTCAGGACAACTTCCGGCTGTGCCGTAACGGGAGTTAATGAGACCTTGGCCAGGACTACCGGGTTAAAAGCCCTCCCCTCCTCTTCAAGAGTTACCATAATCCATCGTATCGAGTGTTCAACGGTGTTCGGGTGCGGCCCGACAGTAACTTTCAGGTCAAAGGCTTCGTCTGGTTTTACTCGTACCGGCGCATCAATTTTTGGGGTATGACTTTCCCGTTTGCCGAGTGCTTCTCCGGCAGCGGCATCAAAGGTATAGATCAGGTTTCCGAATGCATGTTCAACCATATCATCATCTCATACTCTTCATCCAGGGTCAATTGATCTTCACTCCGTGATTCCAACGTTTCAGGGAATGAGAGGCGAGTCTTCTGCGCACAGGTATGCGCATCTGTTAGGATCGTGTATTCCCCTGTATAATTTTTCGTGAATTTGGCATCAGGTTCACGGAGATAACAACTCCCGTATCCCGGTAAACCGCATGTACTCAGCAGATGGTATTTTTCCCACGCATCTGATCCCCTCATTTTATCTTCCCTTATTACCATAACCAAAGATAATGATCCCGAATAAGTCCGCAGACCTTCTCACTCGTCTGAAATCAAATGCACCGGACTTCAGAAAGCCGGTTTCATTGGTACGGCAGGATTCTTCTGCGTTCATAAGCGAAATGCAGGATGAAGAATCTGAACTTCCGGCCACTGAGTCTGTAGAAATTGCCCGTGGACTGCGGGGTTACTGGATCAGCAATCCTGAAGCAGTCACAGATCAGACAGTACTTTTTTTTCACGGTGGGGGTGTTAATCTCGGGTCAACACAGGATCACCTGGGACTGTGTGCCCGGATTGCCAAAGCCGCACAGGCGCGTGTCTTCTCGGTCGATTACCGCCTTGCTCCCGAACATGTATTCCCGGCTCCTGCAGAGGATGCCCTCACTGCATATAAATATCTCCTCTCTCACGGTTTACCGTCACACCGGATAATACCTGCAGGTATTTCAGCCGGGGGAACCCTGGTGCTTGATCTTCTTTTATCCGCACGTGACCAGCGCTTACCCCTTCCGCCGGCAGGAGTCTGCATGTCACCTGTTGTTACCCTGCTTTTTGACGGCGAATCGGTGACAAAGAACATTGATAACGACTGGCTGACCCCGGCACAACTCAATGCAATCCGGACGCTATACCTGGCCGGGCATAATCCTGAAGATCCCCTTGCTTCTCCCGTTTACGCCCGCCTTTCCGGCATCCCCCGGCTCTATATCCAGGCAGGAACACACGAACTGTTGTTATCAGATATTGCCTCTTTTGTAGACAAGGCACGCTGGTCAGGTGTCCCTGTCCAGTTTGAGCTCTGGGAAGGGATGTTCCATTGCTGGCAGGCATTTGCCTGGCAGGTACCTGAAGGAGAACAGGCGATAAACCATGCAGGGGAATTTATCCGGGATGCGATGGTCCGGTAAATCCGGGGCCACCCGGTTACTATCCTTTATTATAAGAAGTTTCATAACCGGATGCAGGGGATAGTGAGTGTGTTTGTAATGGTCTGAACCTGATACCGGTATTTATGAGAAATCAT
The DNA here is from genome assembly GCA_035256445.1 of Methanoregula sp. Classification (GTDB taxonomy): domain Archaea; phylum Halobacteriota; class Methanomicrobia; order Methanomicrobiales; family Methanospirillaceae; genus Methanoregula. Next base: position 15,574 of record DATEXZ010000231.1, on the reverse strand, counting down.
AAACGATATATTTCCAGGATACAAATCAGGAAAAACCTTCTGTTTCATTCTGAAAACGTTACCGGATGCTTTGCACCATCTGACACATTCCGTGCGATAATGCCGAATCACCAGGCCTCAGGGTTATACCCGGGTGTAACCATCGATCCGGAATTTCAGTATTGTTCCCTTAAGCATGGATTTCCGATTTCAGTTCATCAGGAATCGCGTTAAAAATCCTCCCTTCCCCCAGGAGCGCCCTATAGAGTATACGGGCGGGACATATCACCTCTTATTTTTAATAACCTTCATCTCATCCCACATCCCACACCGATCCTATGTTTGAAAGTATTGGCAGGAGTATCGAGCTGGTAAAGGCGAGCTGGAGTATCCTGATGGAAAATAAAAAACTACTCGTATTTCCGATACTATCTGGTCTGGTGACGCTGGTTGTCATCCTCACCTTTGCGCTGCCCCTCATTTTTGCAGAAATCTTCATGGGTCTGGCAACAGCAGGGTCTGGTCTCTTTATGGTAATCCTGTTTGCATTTTATGCAGCGAGTTATTTTGTGGTGATTTTTTTTAATACGGCACTGATAAGCTGCGTGAATGCCCACCTGAACGGCAGGGAGATGTCCGTGGGTGAAGGAATTGCCAATGCTTCGCGGCACCTTCCCGCCATTCTTGCGTGGGCACTCATCTCTGCGACTGTCGGGATCATCCTGCACCTCATTGAAAGGCGGGCAGGGATCCTCGGGCGGGTAGCCACCGCACTGGTCGGGGGTGTCTGGAGCCTGGTAACCTTCTTTGTTGTTCCTGTCCTTGTCCTTGAGGATAAGGGAGTGCTGGACTCGGTAAAAGAGTCCGTATCACTTATAAAAAAGACATGGGGTGAAAGTATTGTTGGTTCCGGATCTATTATGCTCATATTTGTTGTAATCGGTTTTATTGGCGCAATTGGCGTGCTGGCAACACTGGCTCTCGGAAATATGATTCTCTTTGGAATTGCGCTGGTCCTTTTCCTCATCTTCATTGTCGTTATTGCTGTTGTTGCTTCGGCAATGCAGGGCATCTTTGTCACGGCTCTCTATTCCTACGCACGGACCGGGGTGATTCCTTCAGCGTTCAGCAGGGATCTTATCCGGCATGCTTTTGTTCCAAAACAGGCCGGGCCGGGAAATATCTGAACGATTGTCCACGCGTTCATTTTTGCTGACGCCCTCCCAATCTTTTTTTAGTCATCAGCAATCAGTTTTCCGTTCATTTTTACCTTACAGTATCCGACTACAATTTTCAGGAATCGTGGCTCTTTTGAAACCCTAAGATTTCAACAAATTGCGAATCACCTGTTATCGGAAGGGACTGTGCCTGTCCCCCCCCAAAGCCCCTGCGCTTTGCGATGGTGTTGTATTACCTTCTCGGGAATTATCGCTCCAGAGGGATGCCACAGCGGCGGGGGCGGAGGCATTACGTGTTGTAGCCCCAAGAGTGTTGAGAAAAATATTGTGAGGATTTCTCATAAAAAATTGCACAAATCCAGTAATTTCGGGAAGTGCCAATCCCGCCATTGCGATGACCTGCACCGCCCCCGAAGGGACACCCCCGCGGCGCTTCAATTACCTGAAAACTCCTCCCTTGGCCTCTCAAGAGCCTGTTACGGATGCCAGTAGTACTTTTACAATTTTTCATGGTTGGGTGAGAAATCATTCCCGTTCATGCCCGTTTCAACAGAAATCGTATACTTCCCGAATCCTGACGCAAAGATAAAAATTCCGGAAAAAATAATTGGAGAATTGGATTTCGGGTTTCGATACAGCTCCGCAGACCAACCAAATAAAGCAAAGGAATCAACATGAAAAAAATTTTCGTACCATTACTGCTTGCAATGCTTGTTATCATTACAGGCTGTACTTCGGAATCTGGTAATTCTTCCAGCATCTCAAATCAAACCATCTCCGAAAAGCAGTTACAAACCATAAACTGTCGTGTGTTTGATGCTATTGACAGACCTATGAGTAATGCTATAATAACAATTTCTTATGATCCATCGAAATATTCGGATGGTTTTATTCCTGGAAGGAATGACAGTTTCAGGAATACAAGGACTGACGAAAATGGCAACTTTTCAATATCCCTCAACAGATCAATACAGTATAATTTTACCATCTCAGAATCTGATTTTATACCCAAACGAAATCCTTACAGCTATAGTACGATGCTGATTCCTTTGAATAATGAATGTATATTAAAACCAACCTTTACTGCCCTCCAACCTGATCCAGCGCCAGAGACAAAAAGTGACCGGGCGGATTACCCCTCGGCAGAAGAATTAAATAAACAAGCGGGTGACGCTTCAAATTGGTTTGCAAATATTGTTCATGACGTCTTTACCAGGATATTTTAATTCACTTTAACGGTTCTTATTTATCTACTCTTTAATAGACACGAAAAAATATGATTTTTTTTAATTCTTATAAGTTGTATTACAATCTGAGTGAGTTATCCGGCATTGTCCAGAATGCCAAATCCACCCTTCTGCCGTTTTATATGAAAGTATCCAATACCTTTACTGTTCCTGACTTCCAACCTCCTTGTATGGAGAAGAATGCAGCATGGGAAGCACTTCCCGGGAGTACAACTGACGAGAAGCTCCGGTCTCTTGGTGCCATGAAGGGAAGTATGCTCGATATCCGCATGCTGGACGAGATCAGCCGGAGATATGATGTCGAAGTCTACCTGTTTTTCGAAGAAGACCTTGCACGCACCAGGACCCTGGAATCCGTGCTGGAAGAATTTGACCCGGTGCCGGAGTACGGACGACCCTACATATCAGTCGGAAGTTTCCTTCGATTTACCCGTGAAAATGACCCGTCATTCGAAAGGACTATGCGGGACTTTCCGCTCGTGATCGAGGTCGTGATTACCGGGGAGATGCAGTCACCCCGATATGGAACACCTGTCGGAACACCTGTTCGTTTCATTACCGGGCTGATGCCGTTTCTCGAGGAAATGGATGTTGGTGCTGATCCGATCCGTTGAGTAGGATATTTTTCACGTATTCTGTTCCCCGATTCCTTTTAATCCCATAAAACAAAACGGGAGATTGCCGATCTCCATGGACCGCAAATCCTTAAATCCCACTCTGAAGCGCGAACTTGGCCTTTTTGAAGTAACGCTGTCGGGTGTGGGGATTATCCTGGGAGCCGGCATCTACGTTCTCATCGGTCAGGCTGCAGGACTTGCAGGAAATGCGCTCTGGCTCGCATTTGGACTTTCCGCGATCATGGCACTCCTGACGGGGCTGAGTTACGCAGAACTCTCCTCCATGTTCCCGAAAGCCGGAGCAGAATATAACTATGTCGCGAATGCATTCAATACACGTCTTGCCTTTGTCATCGGCTGGCTGGTTTTCCTTTCGGGGGTCCTCGCTGCTGCTACGGTTGCACTCGGGTTTGCAGGGTATTTCGCAGCCCTGACCAGCGTCCCGCTGATAATCTCTGCAGTAGTTCTTCTCGTGCTGCTGACCGTCCTCCTCGGCTATGGTATAAAAGAGACTGCCCGGGTTGCGGTGATCTTAACGTTTATAGAAGCAGCAGGACTTGTCCTCATTATTGCACTTGGCCTGCCCCATCTGGGGAGTGTCAATTACTGGGAGATGCCCCGGGGTTTTTCCGGGCTTTTTGCTGCATCAGCCCTGATTTTTTTTGCTTACCAGGGATTTGAATCCATGGTAAAATTTTCAGAAGAAACACGGTCGCCTGAGACCACGGTTCCCAAAGCGATCATCCTCGCTGTCGTTATCAGCGTTATCTTCTATGTGCTGGTTGCCCTTTCCGTAGTATCTTTACTGGGATGGCAGGAGTTATCGGTTTCCAAAGCTCCGTTCTCAGATATCGTATCGGGTACGCTCGGTCCTGGTGCCGCGATCCTTATCGCAGTAGTTGCCCTCTTTGCAACGGCCAATACCGCCCTGATGTCTATGTATGCATCATCACGGATCCTCTACGGGATGGCAGGTTCGTCACGGTTAACCGCCCGCTTTGCCAGTGTTCACCCGGGCAGGCGAACCCCGTGGACTGCCATAGCGTTCTGCGGTGTCCTCTCGATCGCTCTCCTGTTCTCCGGTGACATCGCCTTTATTGCCAACGTGACCAACTTCACCCTCTTTGTCACCTTCATCGTGATCAATGCGGCGGTCATTTTCCTGCGGTACCATTCCCCGGAATCTCCAAGGCCTTTCCGCATCCCGCTCTCGATTGGGAGGTTACCCCTGATCCCCCTCGTCGGGCTGGTGTTTTGTATCTTCCTTCTTTTCCAGCAGGATGTACCCGTGCTTGGTTTTGGCATAGTGCTTACCGCAATCGGCGTAATACTCCTGGTCATTGCGGAATCCGGTAGTGTAAGAAAAGCCTGACAAAGCCGTTCCGACTCATTTATTAAAAAAAGTGTCTAACCTGAGATATCCGGATCCCGTTTCCGGAAATGAGCGGAACTGACACTATGGCAAAAAGATCACGGGCATATATCTGGCAGTTTGTTATCGGTCTTGGCTTCATTTCCGGAGTCTGGACAGCGATCGGTATCGATCCTGAAGCGGTGATCCTGAATGTAGTAGGGGATATCATCGGGACAGTATATTCCGATCCCGGGTTCCGGTCACTTCTTATTATCCTGCCTACGGTCCTGCTGGTCATCTCTGTCATCGGGGCGTACCGCCGGGGTAGAGGGCTGGGGCTTATCTCCGTTATCGTAGCTTATATCTCAGGACTTGCCATCCTTGTCTCAATAATGACATCAGCCATCCTTCTCGTTGTCGCGGTCATCACCGGATATCTCGCCACCAACCGGCGCATGAGAAAAAAACTGACGGGGATATGACCTTCATCTTATAAATTCAAGCAGGACAAACTGGTAAGAGCATGAGCATGTTTCCCAAAAAGAATCTTTTTTTGGTATTTGATTCCTTTCTCCCCAGCAAATACCTTCTCAAATTCAGGAAATTCATTTTTTTTGAGCCATTCCTGGGAAACGATATTGCAAACCGGGGCCGGCTTTCCCACTACGGCAGCCAGGATCGTAAAGAATTTGCAAAGTCGTTGAAAAAGATCCGGTCCGAAACGGAGCTGCTGCTGGAAGATATTGAGGCATACAACATCTACATGGCCGTACGGCAGACGCAGAAAGTGCCGGGCGATATTGCTGAAGTTGGTGTGTATAAGGGAGGTTCAGCAAAGATCATCTGCTCGGCAAAGGGAGAAAAGCACCTCCATCTCTTCGATACGTTCGAAGGTCTGCCAAAAGTGGAGGATATAGATATGGTCTGGCCTTTTTACGAGGGTAAGTTTGCCGCCTCGTGCGATCTCGTGAAAGCTTATCTGAAAAATGACAACAACGTGTTTTTCTATAAAGGCGTCTTCCCGGGCACATCAGATCCGGTGAAAGAAAAGATGTTTTCCATGGTAAATCTTGATGTCGATACGTATGAAAGCACAAAGCAGTGCCTTGAGTTTTTCTACTCCCGCATGAGCCCCGGAGGTATCCTTCTTTCCCATGATTACATCACCGCCCCCGGCGTGAAAAAAGCCTTTGACAATTTTTTTTACGGTAAGGCAGAACCGGTCCTCGAGACCGCCGGATCCCAGTGCCTCGTCGTCAAAGTATAAAAACTATTTTTTCCGGTTTCTTCCCTGGTACCTCCCATTTTTTCCGCCGTTAATCATTGACGATCAACAGGCCGAAGATGAGTACAAGAAGTCCGCCAAGCACTACGACAATCCCGATTAACCCTTTTACCGCAATTATTGCTTCCGGAAGAAAGATCCATAGTGCAAGACCGCCGATTGCAAGGAGTACAAGTCCCATGATGACCGAGATGATTCCCATCGTGTCCATATTTTTTCCTCAAACTCTCTTTTTCTGTGAATCGTCCATATAAGGATATGGTATCGATCAGCTGGTCTCACCGCACGGCACGTTGGGACAGGGATTTCCACGGGTAGGGAAGAACAAACATAATCAGCATCGCTGCAATAATCGGGACAGGGATGGTTCCCAGTGCAGCAGCGAGCGAATAATGGTCAGCAATCATTCCATTGACCGCCACGCCAAGCCCCCCGAATCCTATTGCAAGACCCAGCATCATGCCGGAGGCGAGTCCCACGTTCTGCGGAAGAAGTTCGTGTGACATCGCAACAGCGACGGCAAAGGTCGACCAGAGGAAGAACCCGAACAGGAGAATGGCGATGATCGCAACGATCCCCGTACTCGCAAAGAAAAGGTAAAAGAAAGGAACAGCTCCGGCAAGACCGATGATCATGAACTCTTTTCTTCCGATCCTGTCGGATATCTGTCCCCCCATTACCTGCCCGGCAACTCCGGCAAGGAGCATCAGGGTCATGATGATACCTGCCGTCATAAGGTCATATCCCTGGGTAACCAGGAACATGGGCAGGAAGGTGATCGCCGCAAAGACCGCCCACGCCCTGAGAACCGATACGATCATGAGGATCACAAACGGTTTTTTCGACTGGTCATTTCCGGCTGTGGATTCCAGCCTGGAATGGGACTGGCATGCCCCGGCAATCCCGCCCGGGAGAAGGTACCTGAGGGCAAGCACCATGAACAGTGCCGGGAAAATGAGGAAGAGGAGCCCGGGGAGCCCCAGCCAGAAGACAAGAAGTCCGGTGAGAACCGGCCCAATCGCATAACCAAAATTACCTCCTACCACAAAGTACGAGGTGATCCGTCCGCGGTTTTCGCTGATGCAGAGGCGGTTGACCAGGCTCAGGGCGGTCGGGTGGAAACAGGCGTGTCCCAGCGCTGCGATGATCGCAAGGAGCATGATCAGGTAGTAGTTCTGTGTAATGCCCATGAGAGCGATAAATACTGCACTCACCAGAAGACTGATGCTGATGTTTACCGAGAAACCTTTTGCGTCCGAGAGCCATCCGACAAGAGGCTGGGTGAAGGACGAGGTGATGTTGTATGCAGTCACGAGCAGCCCGGCCGCAAGGTAGGAGTAGCCGTTGTTTACGATGAGCAGGGGGAGAATGGCAGGTAGTACCGGCATGTAAATATCGGTGACAAGGTGTGCCGCGGCAAGTCCCGTTATGGTATTTTTTATGGTACGCGGGTGGACTGTTGTTTCCGTTTCAGGCGTAAGATCTCAACCCCGATCTCCTGCACATCCTGCGTATGGAAGGAAAAGGTACGCTTGATGGGAAATATTCCCCCGATTTTTTCGTCAATTTCCGCCCGCTCCGCTGTGTAGGTTTCTATAAATTGGACTGAGCCCGCATTAAAGATGCTGTACGTGATTGGAGCAAGCGTCAGGGCGAGGTCGATGAACGGGCGATCGGCATGCGCTTTCTGCGCCCCGAAAGGCGGGTTCATGATCACCGTGTCAGAATATCCAAGCCGTGAAGGAAGCGTCGCATCGCGTACATCAGCCACGATAAACTCAACATCAGCATCGAGCAGTGCTGCATTTTCCTTTGCCACCTGGATTGCGTTTTTGTCACTATCGACTCCCCGGACCTGATCTGCACCCAGCAGGGAAGCCCCGATAGCGAGCACGCCGGTCCCGCTCCCAAGGTCGCATATTTTCTTTCCCCTGATATCCCCTTTCATCAGTGCATGGAACAACAATCGTGCTGCCAGGGGTGCCGGTGTCTGGTACTGTTCGAGTACGGCACGCGGGCAGGAATATCCTGAAAGTCGCTGGAGTGCCATCTCAAGATTTTTGAGTTTCATACAATCTCGTCAATGGCGTAATCGTCCCATGTGCGTGTCCCGCAGAGGATCTCATACTCCTGTGGTGACAGGACCGGCACCGGGAAACGTACCTGGTCATCGTACGCGAGACGGGGACAGGCAGTATTTACATAACAGGCAAACCCGAGGTTCAGCAGTTCGTCCGGGGTAACCTCCCTCATGGTTACGATGACAGCATTGTCCGAAAGCCGCACAAGGCGCTCTGCAAGTTTCTCACGCTTCTGGCCGCTTTTGGTGCTGACGATGATACCCACGGTCCGTGCACCCCGTGCTTTTTCCATGACCGCAAAACGGCGGCGCATAAGGGTATCTCCATGAACCTCCTGTGCAGTTCCGGTAAGCGGATCCAGTGCAATCACCCGTGCCCTGGTGGCGATCGCAATGCCGGTCGGGTGGAAGAGTCCCGTACCAACAAAAAGAATTTCGTCTGCCCCGCTTGCCCGTGCAGCTGCAAAACTGCACCCGAGCACCTGTCCGGGGAAGGGGGTACGCCTGCTGCCTTCTCCGACTATGCAGGTAATGCCTCTGGATTGCAGGAACGTGATCATTGCCGGGATCAGCCCGACGTGCTGGACGGTTGTGACAAGGCCAAGCGTTGTTCCCCGGAGGAAGGGAAGCGCATTTTTCAGAACTGTCACATCAAATGCAACAGCCCATGGTTCAAAAATTACCTGCGGCTGCTCGTCAACAGGAGCATGCCCGAAATGGACCAGCACATCCGAAGATCCCAGGGTCTCCAGCGCAAGATCACAGGCCCCATAACAGGGATCGCCACTTACCGCCACCTCAAAACCGGCATCCTTCAGCGCAGCAACCATCTCTGCCGAACGCCTTTTCAGTCCTTCCGGGAACTGGAGGGCGACCCTCCGGGCTCCCCGTTTCTTCAGGCGTTCAATAAGGTCAGAGATGTCGTTCAACAACATACACCCGGTCTGTTACCTCAATCTTTACGAGTGATTTATACGGGCGCCCGATATCCGGGTCACCCCGCTGCACGGCAATGCAGACATCCACGACCGTAGCGCCGGCGATTTCAAGGGCTTTTAACAGGGCTCGCATCGTGCCGCCGGTGCTCACCACGTCATCAATGATTACGACCCGGTCCCCGTGGTAAACGCCATTGAGGTACAGTTCACCTTTTGAATAGCCGGTTGTCTGGTGGACGGCAATCTCTCCGGGCAATTTGTATGGCCTCTTTCGCATGATAGTCATGGGGATATCGGTCATGACAGAAAGGACCGAACCGATATGAATACCCATCGCCTCAACAACGACGATTTTGTCTACACCGGCCAGGTCAAGCATTTTGACCATCCCTGTACAAACCTCCCGGAGGAGCGCTGGGTCCATGATCGGTACCCCGTCGGTGATTGGATGGATGAAATAGTTATATTCTCCCCGCTTTACCATCGGGCATGTCTCAAGGGATGCTACCAGTCTTTCAAGCATACATTTCACCAATATCGTTTATAAATGCCTCAATCCTGTCACGGTAAACATGGGGCATGCAGACGATCCTCATGTGTCCCTGTTTTGTCCATGAGACCCTCCAGGGCTCGGGTACATCCCTGCATGCGAAGGTCGCCACATTCACGTCAGGTACCACAGCTCGCATAATGCCGAACGTCTCCAGACCCGCTATCAGGCGTTCCATGTTCTTCATGCAGCCGGAAACAACTGCTGTCATCCCCTCAATGCCCAGGTAGTCCAGCACAGCAAGTGCCCCGACAACAGGAGCACCCGGACGGGTACCGGCGAGTGTGTAGCATTGCTTTACCGAGAGGTACGGTGTATCGATGTTGAGCGTCTGGAGCATGTCAGGCTCCCGGGTGAGCAGGCACCCTGCCGGGATCGTGCTCATACCCATCTTGTGCGGGTCAACGGCGATGCTGGTAACACCGGGCAGTGCAAAATCGAAGGGAATGGGTTTTTTCAGGAAGGGTATCACCATGCCGCCAAAGGCCGCGTCCACATGGAAGAAGAGATCGTGCGCATTGGCAATTTTTGCAAGTTCAGCGATCGGATCAACCATGCCATACTCGGTAGTACCTGCCACACCGACAAGACAGACCGTGTTATTGTCGATCTGTTCTGCTGCTTTGTGTGCGTCCATGCGGAAATCGCTGTCAAGCGGTACGGTCCGCATCTCGAGGGAGAGCAGGTCACATGCCTTCCTGAATGAAAAATGCGCCGATTCGGGAACGACGATGTTTGGGTTTACAATGTCACTCTTTAAGACTTTTGCAAGACGAAGTGCCTGGATATTGGACTCGGTCCCGCCGGAGGTAGCGTATCCACCTGCCTCTTCATCATGAAACAGGGTGCCAAGTCGCTGTATGAGGAGCCGTTCGAGCGATGCCGTTCCGGGAAAAAGCCCCGGGTCGCCAAGGTTTGTCTCCATGAACATCGTGTGCGCCTGTACTGCTACAGGGTGAGGGATGGTACACATGGAGCTCAGGATATACCTGTGGTCAATATCCTCCCTTTTTTTTTGGGAGAAAAAAGAGAAGAGTTCTTCTTTTGAACAACCCTTATTCAGCATCGCGGTTTCTCGCAGCCTCAAGAATAATGCGCTTTTCCGTGCGGGCAACTGCCTGTCGGATTTTGGCAATCGCATCGATGTTTGCCGAGATACTCGAAATACCGTGCTCGACAAGCCACATGGCCATTTTCGGGTCGGAGCCGGCCTGTCCGCAGATCGAACACTCGACATTATATTCCCGGCATACCTGGATCGCGTTGTGGATCAGGTGAAGTACCGCCGGGTGCTGGGGCTGGTACATGTCGGCAACATTCTCATTGTTACGGTCGATTGCAAGCGTGTACTGGACGAGATCATTGGTCCCGAAGGATGCAAACTTTATACCGCACCGGATGAAATCCTCGATCATGATCGCGCTTGACGGTATTTCGATCATGATGCCGAGGGTAACATTCTCAACATCGACTCCGAACGCCTTCATCATCGCTTTTGCTGCGACAAACTGGTCGGGGTGGGAGACCATGGGGAACATGATGCCAAGGTTGTCATAACCCTCCTTCCAGAGACGCTTGAAGGACTCGACCTGAAGCCGGAACTGGTCCTGGCTCTGGAGGTCGCGCCGGATGCCACGCCAGCCGAGCATGGGATTATGCTCGTGGGGTTCGTTTTCTCCCCCCATCATGTTCCGGAACTCGTCAGTCGGGGCATCAAGGGTCCTCACCCACACGGGTTTTCCGGGAAATGCATCGAGCACAATCTTGATCCCGTCGTGGAGTTCCCTGACAAAATCCTCCTCCTTGTTGTTGGCGATGAACCAGCCCGGTGTCTTGTTGAGCCCGAGGATCAGGTGCTCGATCCGGAGCAGCCCGACACCGTCAGCACCGGTCGCTGCAGCCCTGACGGCCGCTTCCGGTATGGAGACATTCACCTTCACCGATGTTGCAGTAATGATAGCGGCCGGTCCGGCACCTCCCTGCTGGAGAGTCGCTGCCGCAACGGGGGCTGCGTGGGGGATCTCTCCTTCATAGATGAGCCCCATCTCGCCATCAACAGTGACCATCTGTCCGGTCTTCAGCACGTGGGTAGCTGTTTTTGTGCCAACGACGGCCGGGGTCCCCAGTTCACGGCTTACAATCGCTGCGTGGCATGTCATCCCGCCTTCGTCGGTCACGATGGCTGCAACCTTTCGCATTGCCGGCACCATGTCAGGGTTTGTCATCCTGGTGACGAGAATATCGCCCGCTTTAACGCTGCCGGTGTCTTTTACGTCCCGTATGATAACGACCCTTCCTGAAGCGATACCCGGTGCTGCTCCCTGACCTTTCAGAATTATGGTTGCACTCTGTTTTTCAGCGGACATGCCTTTTGCCTCTTTCCTGTTCCCGATAGTAGTTATAGGGCGGGACTGGAGGATGTATATGGTTCCGCCAACTATTGACCATTCCACATCCTGTGGGATACCATAATGGTCCTCGGCAATCTTGCCGTACATTGCCAGCTTGTCAATTTCTGTATCGGACAGCACCCGGGTATCCTGCCGTGCACCTGTCACTTCCACTACTTTTGTGCCGTGGTCCCCGTCAGCGATGATTTCGACTTTTTTGTTCGAGACGAGTACGTCCATCACTTTTTGCGACCGCTGGTCAAAGATGTATTTATCCGGGGATACGGTACCGGAGACAACCGCTTCTCCCAGTCCCCAGGAACCTTCAATAATCGTGAGGGGCTCTCCGGTAATCGGGTGGGAAGTAAACATGACTCCTGCTTTTTCCGAGTGTACCAGCTGCTGGACTACCACGGCGATATTCACGCTGTGGTCATCGAATCCCTGCTTTGCACGGTAATAGATCGCCCGCGCCCCGTACAGGGATGCCCAGCACATCTGCACGGCGGTTAGAAGAGCAGCCTCGCCTTTAATATTGAGGTAGGTCTCCTGCTGTCCTGCAAAACTCGCATCCGGCAGGTCTTCTGCGGTGGCGCTCGACCGGACCGCTACGATCAGATCTTCTGCAGACATTTTTTTGTATGCTTTCCGGATCTCGTCTTTCAGGATCGCCGGCATCTTTGCCTTGAGCACCATACTCTTTGCACCGCTGGCAGCTTTTTCAAGAGCCTCATTATTTTCGACATCGAGTTTTTCGTAGGATACAAAGATTTTCTTTTCGATACCTGACTCGACCAGGAACCTTCGGAAAGCCTGGGCAGTGACAACAAAAGCTTTTGGGACGGGAAGACCGATGGATGCCATCTCACCAAGGGAAGCTCCCTTTCCTCCGACCGAGGGTATGTCTTCTTTCCGGATCTCTTCGAGCCATAGAATATTGGGGACCTCTTTCATGCTCGCACCACTTATGATGTCGACCTCTTTTGTATAATAATTATCATCACCGGTGTTTTTTTACAGCTGGCACGGATTTTATCCTTTCAGGGGATTTTTTAGTCCCCGGCCAGGGTCTCTACCCTCGTCAGAAGAATAACCCTCTTTAAGTATGGTGCAGATATAGTATGGGTTTTTATGGCTAACTTTAGAGTGCTCGTCAGCGATCCGCTGGCTGAAGAGGGGCTCGCGATCCTGAAAAAGGCGTGCGATGTTGATGTCAAAACCGATCTCAAAGAAGACGAACTATGCAGGATCATCGGGGACTACGATGCCCTGCTGGTGAGAAGCGGTACTGAAGTAACCGCGAAGGTGATAGAAGCCGGGAAACGGCTCAGGTTTATCGGGCGTGCCGGCGCAGGGGTGGACAATATCGATACGGACGCAGCAACCCGCAGGGGGATTATTGTTGCGAATGCGCCCGAAGGTAATACTCTTGCAGCGACGGAGCACACCATGGCAATGATGCTTTCGCTGGCACGAAATATCCCCCAGGCAACAGCCAGCCTCAAGAAGAAGGAATGGAAGCGCTCGAAGTTCATGGGTGTAGAACTGAACGACAAGGTGCTTGGTATCGTCGGGTTCGGGCGAATCGGACGGGAGCTGGCAAAACGGGCAAACGCACTGGATATGCGCTGCGTTGCCTACGACCCCTTCATCTCCAAAGAGAGGGCGGCCCAGCTTGGCGTGGAAATGATGTCGGTTGAGGAGCTGTTCCGGATCGCAGATGTCATCACCGTTCATACGCCGTTGATCAAAGAGACAAAACACCTCATCAATGCAAAGACCCTCTCCACCATGAAAGATGGGGTGAGGATCATCAACTGCGCCCGCGGTGGCATCATTGATGAGAAGGCGCTCTACGATGCAATCAGGTCCGGGAAGGTGGCGGGTGCAGCGCTGGACGTCTTTGAAGCAGAACCCCCGTTTGAATCCCCGCTCCTCACGCTGGACCAGGTTATCGTCACCCCCCATCTCGGGGCAAGCACGGTCGAAGCCCAGCAGAACGTGGCGATCTCGGTTGCGCGGCAATGCATTGAGGTCCTGAACGGCGGGGCAGCAAAATATGTTGTAAATGCCCCGATGGTCCCGCCTGAGCAGGCGGAGGTGCTGGAACCCTATGCACAACTGGCCGAAAAGATGGGCAGGTTTGCGATCCAGATCGCCCCGGGACGTCTCTCTTCCGTTGAATGCATTTACGGCGGTGACCTCTCTGCCTATGCAGCCAGCATGAAATTTGTCACCCGGCTGGCGCTCAAGGGACTGCTCGATCCTATTCTCCAGCAGCCGGTAAATATCGTGAACGCGGAGTTTATCGCACGGGAACGTGGCATCACCGTAAGCGAGACCGTGACCCAGGAGTCCCACGGGTTCAAAAACCTGATCACGATCCGCATAAAAACGGATAAGACCGAAGAGACCGTGAGCGGCACGGTGTTTTTCAAAGGCAGGAGCAGGATTGTGGCGGTTGGAGGGTATACCATGGATATGATTCCTGAAGGCTACGTGATCGTCTCACGACACCTTGACAAGCCCGGGGTTATCGGGCGTGCATCCACCATCCTCGGAAAATGCAATATCAATATCGCCGGAATGCAGGTCGGGCGCATCAATCCCGGTGAAGAAGCGATCATGGTGCTGAACGTGGACAGCGAAGTGCCTGAAGAAGTGATGGAAGAGATACGTTCCATGCCGGGGATATTTACCGCGACGTTTGCAAAGATCACATCTGAGAAGATCTAAACTATTTTTTCAAACCGGTTTTCCTGGACAGTTCCCCGGTAAAAACCGGGATACTGTCGCTTCACGTGATCTAAAAAAAGAGATGACCTTTTCCTGCTTTATGTCGATCACTCTTCGTATATCTTTACCGGCACCGGCAGGATTTCGGGACGTTTGTCGGTCATGATATACGTATAATTCATCACGTGCACCAGGTATTCGAGATATCCTTTCGCAAAGTCTGACAGACTCCCGTTCCGCCGCCCGAGAATCAGGATGTGGAACCACTGGATAAAGAGGACAATAAACGCAATGAGCCCATAAATCCAGAGAACGATGCCGATGAGGATCCAGTACACAATACGGATGAGCAGTTCGAGACGGCTTGCGTCATGCTCGAAGGTAAAGAGTTGTCGTGGTGAACCTGGTGTATCAGTCATATGATATCGTGAACCGGTAGATCATCGCTGGTAATAAAATGTCTGTGTTCCGCTGTATCCCCGCATCCAGAAACTTACCTGTTGCCCGCGGCGCAGTTTGAAGGACCGGTGAATTTCTGAAAGACTCCTGTACACTATTTTTTAATAATAAGATGACAGATGTTATAGAGCATCAGACTTGAGCGGGCTCGTGGTCTAGTTGGCTATGACGTCGCCTTGACATGGCGGAGGTCCTGAGTTCGAATCTCAGCGGGCCCATCTGATCTTTTTTTGTTTTCCCGAGGTATTTTACCCGTTTAACCACCGATATTAACGTGATAATTACCGGAACAAAATATCCCGAATTCACCTGAAAAAAGTTCAAATCTCATGGTAGCTGAAAAACCAGTCGAAAATCAAGGGGGGGACCGTGCCTGTCCCCTCCCTTGACCGACTCCTGCGCTTGGGATGTCTCTGTAATTCCTGTCAGGGATTTTCTTCGATCGCACCCTGAGTTCTTTCAAACAGATTATCGCAAATGGGGGATGTCACAGACGCCACAGCGATGTCTCTATAAAATAAGATATTGCATTGGATAGAGCCGGAAATTGCTCTCAGAAAATTTTATCGGATGAGGCTTTTTTGTCGCTGATATATCAGTACCAATTCACCTATGGGAGTGCAGCGGCAGAATAGATTGTACACGTGTTGAATAACCTGCGGATAAGTAACAACTGATTTTATTACGGGTGATATCAGAAATTACCGTTTCTGTATCATGGCAGATACCTGTGCGGGTGCTGCGCCCACAAAGGGACTGTG
>DATEXZ010000230.1:0-22106 GCA_035256445.1 Methanoregula sp. | reverse complement strand
AACTGCGCCAATTTTTATCGGCATGTAGGTGCGGTTCAGATGGAATCTTCGGATAGCTCGAAATGATTTTGTATCTGCCGAGATTAGTGGTTTATTTTTCTTTATCCGGATCATAACAATCACCCTATCTGACAGTTTTCATTCTGACAATTCCGGTATGACGCCTTTCCGGTATTTGAGTAAGGAGTCACCAGCAATCATATAATCTGAACAGGTACTATAAATAATTTTATTATTGAACAAAAATAAAAATTCCAGGAAATCAGGTTTTGTGGGAAATTAATAAGAAATTCGCACGTATTACGGGAATTGCAAAGCAATCCAGTCATATTTCTTCTGTAATTTTATTTCATCTTTTTAATGAATATCCGGCTTGAAAACAACACAACAAATCTGAATGATGGGCATAAATCTCAGGCAAATCTGGAAGATACATACGCCGAGGGGGAGATTTGAACTCCCGAGGCGCGAAGCGCCAGTAGCTTTCGAGGCTACCGCCTTCCCGGGCTAGACTACCTCGGCAACCGGTTCTGATATTTTTTTCATCAATTGCTCTAATAGTTATCTGAAACCCTGCAGCGATAGATCGTTTTGTGTTGATCGATGGCTGACAGGTAATCCGGATTCCCTTCTTCTGGAATTCGGATATTTTCAGGAAAGAGAACACCACAAAAACAGGGTGGAGGAGGATATTTACGATCCTCTTCGATTCCTATTGAATTTCTTAATATGCAGGCAGAGCACTGCCCGGGCCTGGCGATTTTGACTGGGTGATCATCATGTCATCGACGCGGATGAGCATGACTGCAGTTTCAGAAGCGCTCTGGATCGATTGACGTTTCGATCTGAGGGGCTCAAGTACACCCTCTGCGAGCATGTCGATGATTTTGCCCTCATAGACGTTCAACCCGGCATTCTTCTTTCCTTTTGAGTGCGCATTCTTGAGTTCCACCAGTTTATCAATGGGATTGAATCCTGAATTCTCTGCGAGCGTGCGGGGAATGGATTCAAACGCTGTTGCATATGCTTCAATTGCCAGCTGGACACGTCCCCCGACAGTCGAGGCGTAGTCCCTGATTTTCATCAGGAGCTCGGTTTCGACTGCCCCGCCACCGACGACATAGGTGCCATCTTCCATTGCGTCCATGACGACGCGTTTTCCATCAACAACTGCCCGTTCGAGTTCATCAAGGAGATAATCGCTTGAGCCGCGAAGCAGGATGGTGATTGACTTGGGGTTTTTGCATCCGGATATCCTGGTGATATTTGCATCTGCATCCTCTTCCACGAGCTCCGCGTATCCCAGATCCTTTCCGGTGAGTGAATCTGGTTTGTTTACGATAGTGGCGTGGAGCGATCGCGCGGCATATTTCATATCACTTTCCGGCACGTCCTCGATGGCATATATTCCGTTCTTGGCCAGGTAGAACTGGACCGGATCCGCGATTCCCTTCTGGCACAGGAGAACATTCGCACCACTCTCAATGATTGCATCGGCAAGTTTTTTGAGGGTGTCTCGTTCCTGCTCGGAAAAGGCATTAATCTGCTCGGCACTCGTGATTTTAATCTTCGCTTTGACCTGGGTTTTTGTTATCTCAAGGGGGGTTGCAACCAAAGCAACTTTTGCCTTCATAACCTTCTTTGGCATTCCCTCGCTGACGCGCTTCTTGTCGATGACGATACCCCGGATCAGCTCGGCGTCATCCATGGCCTGTCCTTTCTGCTTCTTGATCATTACGTCGTCTTCATCGACCAGGATTTTCCCGTTCGTTTTTTCAGCAACTGCCATTACCGCGTCAACAATAATCCCGTCGAGCTTGGTTTTTACCGATTCGATCGACTTGCCGGTAATCGCAGTATCCACGATTTTAAAGAGAGTCTTCCGGTCTGTCGGATCAACATGGAGCGAGAGGCTGTTCACGATCTCGAGAGCTTTTTCCATGCCCATGCGGTATCCCTGGGCAATCACGGTCGGGTGAATACCCTGTTCAAGCATACCCTCAGCCTGTTCCATGAGCGCGCCGACAATAATGACTGCAGTGGTGGTTCCATCCCCGACTTCATCGTCCTGGGTACGGGCAACCTCGATCACCATTTTTGCGCCAGGGTGCTGAACTGCAATTTCCCCAAGGATAGTGGCACCATCATTCGTGATCACAATATCCCCCGTTGAACCGACAAGCATCTTGTCCATTCCCCGTGGACCAAGGGTTGACTTGACAGCGCCGGCGATTGCTTTTGCCGCCGCTATGTTCGAGCGCTGGGCTTCTTTCCCGTAATTACGCTCTACATTTTCTTTTAATATGATAATTGGTTGTCCAGATTGCATAATGGATCCTCCGATGTTGTAAAAGGTGGAATTGAACTTCTATATAAAACTTCTGTGTTTAGCTTTGGAAAAAGAATTGATCAGTCGATACGGGATATTTTGAAGAGCGAATAGACCGGCACTCCATCAATATCCTTGATACCGCGCTTGTCAAATATTACCCAGATTGCGACCGGTATTGCATTGTGTTTTTTTAAATATTTCACCACTTCCCGCATGGTGTTTCCCGAAGTTATCGTATCATCGACGATGATACAATGCTCCCCGCCGATAGCGGCAAAATTCCCGCTGATCGATCCCATCGGACGCTCGCTCTGGTTCTGCTTTGCCGGATGATAAATCGCAAGTTTTGCCGCTTCCTGCACTGCAATGACCGTCGCAAGCGGAACTCCGGAAAGAGAAATACCGACGATTACACCCGCAGCAGGCGATGAAATATCCTCATCCGGCTGGTCTCCATAGTACCTCTGGAGCATCATCAATGCCGTTTCTTCAAGCAAAGGTGCGGAGCTGCTGACGGCTGTCCAGTCGATGTGAACATCCTTTGGGGCAGCGGTGCCTTTAACCTGGGTAAGCAGCCAAGTCACGGTTTCCATGGAAAGTGACAGTTCATCTGCAATCTGACCGGGACTATGTCCTTCAGCAAGGAGCATTTTCGCCCTGTTGATCAGATCGTCAAGGGAAGACATGGAAAAAAGATTCGCTGGCATCTATTTAAGTTTTCTTTTAATTATTGAACCGCAGATGAGACATTCCCCGTCATGATCGAAATATCTGCCACAGCCACTGCAGCGATATTTCCAGTAAATGCGTTTTGCCTTTCGCTGGATGATAGGGGTGGTTTGCACACCCAGAATACTTGCAACGTTCTGGATAGCGAAGTCATCGGTCAGGAGTACTGCCTCGAGATCGAGAGCAAGGGCAAGAATGTCACAGTCAGTACCTGAGACTATACCGGCATCACCGCTCTTTCTGGACGCGGCTTTTACTTTTTCAATATTTTCTGATGAGGGCACGGCAAGCGTGAGCCCCTGTGCACACAACACATCAAACCGGCTCTTTGAACGCAGATCCCTGAGCTCATCAACAACGGACCGGGTCGTATACAGATCCCCGTCAACAGTCAGATCATAAAAAAAGAACGAAGCGTCAAGGATGCATCTCATACAGAAAACTCCAGGGGAATGCCGTGATGTATCGTTATCTCGTATCCAAACCTGGAAAGGAGCCAGCATACGGTTTCAGCATGGGATGTCAGCGTGCTGGTGGAAAACGAGCCCCCAAACAGGGCAAGTGGAACGAGCAGCTGATCCGACAGGTGAATATCCACGGTGCCCGGATTTTTGATCTCAGCGAGCAGGGCGTCTGCGGCGCTCCTGCCGACCTCTTCAGCAGGAAGACCCCGTTTACCGAGTGCAATCCCCCCCTTTGCTCCCTTACAGACCGTGCAGGAACTTCCGGTACTTGGCCCGGTGCGGCGGTCCAGGCCGATTCTGCAGGGTTCTCCAAGACATAAAGACAGGCGGGTATCAGCAGCGGATGCCTGACGTTGCGTGACATGATCGGGGAGGTTGGATGAACAGGAAAAAATGCAGCAGGGATGGTCTTTGTCATCATCAGGGACGACGGGTAACATTTTCTTTTGCTCTACTCTGACGGTCACCTCCCCGCCTCCCTCCGGAAAATATCCCCGTTTGAGGATATTCAGATCTATTTCAGCACCGGAGGATCGCAGAACGGACCCAAGAACATGGTCAAGGTAGTCGATGGTCGGGCTCCTCGAAACTTCGGTCCCCCCGGTAATATGAAGTATTCCGCCAGCACACAGCGCTACGGAAAGCCATGCCTGGATCACGAGCGGGATGCTCCCGGCAGTTCCAACGGTCACGGAAACCTCGCGACATTTCAGATGCTGCGGGCAAAATACAATTGTACCGGAACCCGGAGAGATGCCCCTGCACTCGGCATCACAGGCAAATGCAACTGCCTTAATTGCAGCAATATGCTGTGCTGCCAGCCCCTTTTGATGTCTTGATGCCCTGATCCGGGTGATCGTTACCGGCTCACCGGAAATCGCAGATAGCGCCACGGCATTCCGGACAAGTTGTCCTCCCCCCTCACCAAATGAACCGTCGATATTCAGCATCTTTTGAGTTCTGCTGCAATAATATCTGCAGCAGATATTTTACTGCACCCGCGCTCGATGGTATCACTGCAGATCACATCACGGATTCCTGCTGCCATGAGCCGGACATATGCCCCACCGGTAAGCACTCCGTGAACACACACCGCAAACACGTCTTTTGCACCCTGCTGGTAAAGCATGCCGGAAGCAGTGGCGATTGTCCCGCCGGTTGAGATGATATCATCGACAATAACCACGGATCGTGATGCAGCACATAACTGCTTGGGGGCCATCGTTACTTCTACTCCGCTTATACGGTTCTTTTCGAGATGATCAAAATCCCAGCCCCCGGCGGATGCGACCTGCCGGGCAAATACAAGAGCCCCCTCATCAGGAGCAAGGATGAGGGGATTGTCGAGATGTAAGGTTTTGATATACGAACCGATGTCATGGGCAAGGGAAATATTCCTTGCGGGCACGCCGAAATACCTGAGCACTTCTTTTTCATGAATATTGACCGTTATAATTTCTGAAACGCCTCTGCTGACGGCCTGTGCAATGGCCCGGGCACTGACAGGTTCCCCATGCCGGAACCGTTTGTCCTGTCGGGCATACCCCATATAGGGTAAAACAAGCCGGTTTTTTGAGCAGTCACATGCATCGATTATCAGGAGCAGCTGGACGAGGGCGTCATTATCCACAACACTTCCGACAATAATGGTCTCATCATCCAACTCTCCGGTGATAAGATAGTGCTCGCCGTCAGGAAAACGGGAATATTTTACTTCAACAACTGAAGTCTTCAGTGCTCTGGCAAGGCTGGTGCCAAGTATTTGGGATTTTTCAGTGCAGATCACTTTCATGGTATTCTTCCTAAAACCGGGGGTATTGGCGTTTTTTCTTCAGAGATTTATTGACAATAGTAGGTATTGTAGTTTTTCGCATTGATTCGAATCAGAATGTCTTCTCCGGTTATCAGCAGGCAGTCCAGTGTAATCAGCTGAAAGTACTTAAACTATCATGAGACAATTTATATGAAACCCCAAAGGGAAAACGAGGTATTTTCGGCAATGGAAATCCAGGAACAATCATCGCCGCAGCATGAGGATACACAGCCCCGGGACATCCAGCAGGAGGTTGTGCATACCGAAGGCGTGATAGCGACTTCCTCCGAGATTAACGTACCTGAAAAGCTGATTGATCAGGTTATCGGCCAGGAAAATGCGGTTGAAGTTATAAAAAAAGCCGCCGTCCAGCGCCGGCATGTTATGATGATAGGCAGCCCGGGAACCGGGAAATCGATGCTGGCCAAGGCAATGGCCGAGCTCCTTCCCAAAGAAGAGTTACAGGACATTCTTGCGTACCCGAATTCTGATGATCCAAATAATCCGGTAATCAGAACAGTCAGCGGCGGGCGGGGCAAACAGATCGTTGCAGCCCATAAAGCTGAAGCAAAGAAAAAAACCCAGTTCAGGAACACCCTGCTGATGCTCCTGTTGATAGGTATAATCGGCTATGCGTTCCTGACCTACCAGTGGCTGATGGGGATCATTGCAGCTGCATTTGTCTTCATGGCACTGAGGTACACCACCCCGCGGGAAGAAGCGATGGTTCCCAAGCTTCTCGTATCCAATGATACGAAAAACATAGCACCTTTTATTGACGGCACTGGTTCTCATGCTGGAGCATTGCTGGGGGATGTCCGGCATGATCCTTTCCAGAGCGGGGGACTTGAAACCCCTGCACATGACCGGGTAGAAGTAGGTGCGATTCACCGGGCGCACGGCGGGGTCCTGTTTATTGATGAAATCAACACCCTGACGCCGCACTCCCAGCAAAACCTGCTCACGGCACTCCAGGAAGGGGAATTTCCGATTACCGGTCAGAGTGAACGATCGAGTGGAGCGATGGTGAGGACAGAGCCGGTACCCTGCAGGTTTGTGATGGTGGCTGCCGGAAACCTTGATGCCATCCAGGGGATGCACCCGGCACTCCGCTCGCGTATCCGTGGTTACGGATATGAAGTGTATATGTCGGAAACCATGGAGGATACCCCTGAAAACCGCCAGAAATACATCCGGTTTATTGCACAGGAGGTGAAAAATGACGGGAAGATCCCCCATTTTGACCAGAGCGCAATTGAGGAAATCATCCGTGAAGCCCGCCGCCGTTCGAACCGCAAGGGGCACCTCACCCTTAAGCTAAGGGACATGGGGGGTCTTATCCGTGTTGCCGGGGATATCGCACGACAGGAAGGGGCAGGTATTGCTACTGCTGCGCACGTGATCACAGCAAAGCTCACAGCACGATCGATTGAAGACCAGGTATCTGATGAATATATCCGGAGAAGCAGGGAATATGAGCTCACGGTCATCGAAGGAACCCGCGTCGGACGGGTGAATGGTCTTGCTGTGATGGGAAGTGATTCAGGTTCCGTACTCCCCATTATGGCTGAAGTCACTCCCTCGCAGGGAGCAAGCGGAACCGTGATTGCGACAGGGATGCTCAAGGAGATCGCACAGGAATCGATTAAGAACGTCAGCGCGATATTAAAAAAATTCACCGGAAAAGATGTGAAAAATATCGATATCCATATCCAGTTCATCGGTACTTATGGCGGTGTTGAAGGAGATTCGGCATCGATCAGTGTTGCCACTGCAGTCATCAGCGCCATTGAAGGTATCCCGGTCAGGCAGGATGTCGCTATGACCGGGTCGCTCTCTGTCCGCGGGGATGTCCTGCCCGTCGGCGGTGTGACCTTCAAGATTGAAGCCGCCGTGAAGGCAGGTATCAGGACCGTCCTCATACCGAGGTCAAATATCAACGATGTCCTGATTGAGGAGAGGTTCAAACCTCTGGTTACGGTCATTCCTGTTGATACCATTAATGATGTACTCAAGCTTGCACTGGTCCCGGAGAACGCTGAAGGATTCCTTACCAAGCTGAAAAATATGGCGTTGAGATCAACTGCTATGATCGCAGATACCCCTGTGATCAACAAAACTCCGGCCTGAGTAGAATGCAGGGTGTACGTTATTATGATCTGAGGCATGTAACCGGGCAGGTCACCCACATCGATATTGATAACCACGTGGTGGAATCTGCCGGGACATCTTTTTTCAATAAAGCCGTAATCAGGGTTCTTTATAAAACCGGGTGGGGCGTACTCCAGATCGATAATTATACTCCCTGTCATGGCAGGAAATTTAATGCTCTCATACGGTCAGCATGCAGGCTGGCCGGAATTACCCACGGAAAGGTTGTTCTCGGGGATGCCCCGCGCGGTATTCTTGGTGTACCTCCCTTGAAAGAAGATCCCCGTAGTGTTGATATTGAAGAGAAATCAGCGCTGCTGTCCGGCATTGAACAGGCTGCGGTTCACCCATCGGTTGTAAACACGAGGGCAAATTACATCGAAAAAATTGAGAATGTTCAGTTTACTGACAGTTCCGGCAATGAATATGCCTATGAGATGTGCCGGTCCGGGTTCAACGTGCTGGCGGTTGCTTCAGGGAACGGGAATATCCAGATGGGATACGAGCGTGAACATTCTATTCACGGATTCAACCTCCGGCACCAGCAGGCGCTCGGAAAAAAAGCTGCCGGAATTGCAGTTGCCTTGCTCGAGGCGAAGGCTGCAAAAGGCGGAAAAATGCGGGCGGTCCTTGATCCGGAATTAGCCGGGGTATTTGCGCATGAGGCTGTCGGTCATGCGAGTGAAGGCGATCTGGTCCAGGAAGGCAGTTCAGTCCTGAAGGGAAAAACCGGGCTGAAGATCGGGAATGAAAACCTGACAATTATCGATGACCCGGGGATCCACGAATTCGGTTTTGATCCCATTGATGCTGAAGGTGTTGCCGTGCGCAGGACGGAAATAATTAAAAAGGGCATAATTAATGCCTATCTTCATAATCGTGAAACACTTTCATCCGTGGGACATGGAATCGCAGGTCATGCACGGGCGATGCCTGGTGAACCCCCCCTTGTCAGGATGAGCAATACCTTCATTGAAGAAGGGGATGCGACAGAACACGAGATCTTTGAGGAATGCCGGAACGGAATCTTTCTTAAAGGATCCCGTGGTGGCCAGGTCGATCCCGGGCGGGGTATTTTCCAGTTCAATGCAGAGTATGGCTACCTTATTGAAGACGGGGAGTGTACGGACATGGTGAAGGACGTGTCATTATCAGGAGAAATCCTGACGACCCTTCATGGAATTGTGCTGTGCGGTGATAAGCGCATCATGAGTCCGGGATATTGCGGGAAGGGAGGACAGAGTGTTCCGGTAAGCGACGGGGCACCTCATATACTCCTGGACGACGCGGTGGTGGGTGGCAGTGGCGTGGATTGATCAACTCATACATGAAGCCAAAAAAACTGTTGACGAAGTTGAGGTCTTTTATGTCAATGGGATATCAGTCTCTGCTGAACTGAAACAAAAGAAAGTGAACCTGGCAACGACCTCGAAGGATTGTGGCCTGGGAATCCGTACCATTCACCAGGGAAAAATCGGATCTTCAGCCACAAACAATCCTGAACAGTGGCGGATATGCCTGGATGCTGCTATTGCGAGTGGAAAACTTGCGACACCGCAGGAATGGGGAGGTCTGCCGGCACCTCAGTCCCTGCCCCAGACCCCGCTGTCCTTCGACGCATCTCTGAAGGTCGAACCGGCAGGTGTCATCGATCTCATAGAAAAGATGCTGACCGGTGCGGCAGAGCACCCGGCTGAGGTTACATCCGGGGCAGCCTCACTCTCTACTGCCACGGTGACGCTGGCGAACAGTCTGGGAGTCCGGTATACCGATCAGCATACTGGGGTTTCACTCTCGCTTGAAGCAATTCATAATCAGTCCACAGGTTATGAATTCGATCATTCCTCCTTTGTGGAAAAGGTAGATCCGGAATCTGTAGGAGAAAGAGCGACATTCTTTGCCACGGAATCTGATAACGGGAAAGAAATTGCCACGGGTGATCATGATATCCTTCTTTCGCCCCTTGCTTATGCGGAACTGCTGGGAAATGTCTTTGTTCCTGCGCTGAGCGGGCGGAATGTTCACGCAGGACGATCCCGGCTTGGGCAATCACTCGGTGGACCTGTTACAGATTCGCAGATTACGATGTATGACGACCCCCTGCTGGAAAAAGCGAACGGGAGTGTGAGATGGGATGCTGAGGGGACACCAACCCGTCGTGTCGATTTTATCAGAGAAGGAATTCTTGAAACGTTTGCATATGATCTTAAAACCGCGTACCGTTTTGGCAAAAAGAGTACCGGGAATGCAATCCGTGGCGGGTTTGGTGGCTTGCCCGCTATAGGACATCACAATTTCGTTGTCGACGGAAAACGAAGCAGGATTGCTGATGACCGTGTTGTGTATATTCATAATGTGGTGGGTGCACACACGGCTAATCCCACGAGCGGTGAATTCTCCGTCGAACTTTCGAATGCATTCTGGATGGAGGACGGTCAGTTTGAGACACCCCTCAGGAGTGCAATGCTTTCCGGAAATGTCTTTGATATGCACAAAAGTATATCGGGATTAAGTAAGGAATCCCGGGCGATTGGATCCCTGGTCCTGCCGTCAATCAGAATAAATAAGCAGCGTATTATTGGTAAATAGGAAAAAAATGACAGACATATTGGTTACCCTGCTTCTCGTCGTTGTAGTGATCGCAGTTGTATATTTTCTTGTGAAAAAATTCTCGGTTCTTGTGATAAATGCTATCCTTGGACTTATAGCATTATTCCTCGTGAATTTTCTCCATATTATGCAATGGATAGGTAAACCGGATCTTGGATACAGTATTGCCACAGTTATTATTAGTGCAGTCGGCGGACTTGCCGGTGTCTGCATCCTTATTTTGCTCAATATCCTTGGAATAACAATTTAAAAAATATTCTGGCAAGACAGATGCTCAGAATAAAATCGACGTTTTTCCCGGATATATCGGGTCTGCATTAACGGGAGTGTGAAGTGGTTTTTTATTACCCATTCCAAAAGCAGAGTGGATGCTTATCTGTTTGTGTACCAATACTGTAGCGCTGAAACCTCCTGGCAAAGTCCCGGTGCACCTTACGGCAGAACAAAGTATGAGATAGAATTAAATAATGTCGCACAGATTTCGTAGTGAGGTGACCTGAATATGTGTACTGTTGGTGGACCCGTGGACATCGATCTTCCCCCGGACCGGGTGCAGGGGAAGGATTACCGCTGCAAGGAATGTGGTGAGCGGTTCAAAGGTATCGGTAAAAAACCCATTTGTCCAAGCTGCCAGTCTGATGATGTGGCTCCGGCATGAACTACTCCCTTGACGATGAGTTCTTGCTCATAAAGGGAAAACAATCTTTTTTACTCATTGCAAAAGTCGGGAACAGGTTCGGATTATGCATTGAGACCGCCGATGATGAATATTGTCAGGGTGTTGAACCTGGTGACCTTGTCGTGGTCTCCGCACCGGAAGGCGGGGCTATTGAACCTGCCTTTATGCTCATCGATCTTGTGAGGACATTTCATCTTCCGCTGCTGGTATTACCTAAAAACCATCCCGGATCAAAACGTATTTCTTATGTTGTATCGGTAGGACCAGAAATTTTAACCAGCTGTTCGATACGAAGGGGGACGCATCCGGAACAGAATCTGATCTGTTCAAGCGATGAGCTTGCAGGTATCGTACTGAAAGGAGGCGGGCAGGACGTTGACATATCCTGTCTGCCCGAAGGAATTTCCGTCCGGCACATGAAATACGAAATAAAAACCGAATTTTCCTGAAATTGTTCATTTTTTGGGAATTCATCTTTTTTTTAACTATCTTTTGAGCGTAAATAACAATTTATATATTGTTTTTTTTACCAATTATTGTACTGCCGTGAGAGGAGGGTTGGATGAAGACTGAGGTCCTACGAGACATTAAAAAAACTGAAGAAGAGTACCAAAAAACGATCAGTGCGGCCCAGGAAGAAAAGAAGCACAGGCATTCTCAAGCTGAGCTGGAAGCTGATAATCTGGTTACAAAAGCGCAAAGCAATGCTGAACAATATAAAAAGCTGAAACTGGAAGAAGCACGGCACCAGGCGGCATCCAAGCACGCCGAAATCATAAAAAGTGGCAATCAGCGGGCAGCAGCAATCCGGGAGAAGGGTTCAAAAAACCTGAACAAGGCAGTGCAGCTGCTCGTTATGCGGTTCAAGGAGCAGCTGCATGTTAAAGCCTGAGCAGATGAGCAAACTGCTCATCGCGGCCACCAGGGACCAGATGGGTCCTGTTATTGCAGAGCTGTATCGCCATAATCTGTTCCATATTGAGGATTATGTCGAAGCTTCTGCAGAAGGTTATGAAGGCTTTAAGATCGGCACGCCCCTTATGGGAGCGAGTGAAGCGTCCGGGGATCTTGTCAAGATACGTGCGATTCAGAATACGTTTTCCATCCGCAGCGAGGATTTTGAAGTAAAGCAGCGACTCAAACAGTCCGGACTCCAGGCTTTGATTGAACGTGATCTCCCTGCAATCGAGAAGGAAGTTGAGGGACTAACCGTAGAACGCTCAAAACTTGAAACAAAAGTAAAAGAGTACGAGCAAAAGATTAGCGAGCTCACTCCCTTTACAGGCATTCCCGGCGACCTCGATCTGTACCGGGGATATTCGAATCTTGCTGTTTTTGCGGGATATGTTGAAAAAGAGGTATCCTTTTCCGTGCCTCATGAAACGTTCGTTTCAAAAGGAAAGGGCAGGCATTTCATTGTTGTTATCGCCCCTGTTGTTCATCGGAATGTGGTTGAAAAAGAATTACAGGAGGCAGGATATCAGGCGGTCACGGTCCCTGATGAGTCCGGGGTTCCCCAGGAACGCATTTCCTTTTATTCATCTCAAATCGCATCCTTTAAAAAGGAGATTGAGGATATCAGCCGGAAACTGGATGCGATAAAAGAGACACATGCCGAGTTCCTGGTTGCATGTGAGGAAATCTTAAAAGTTCAGGTTGCTCAGACGGAGGCACCCCTTCGGTTTGCAACGACAGACGAGACGTTTGTTGCAGAAGGGTGGGTTCCCTCAGCGGGCGTTGAAGGCCTGAAACAGGCGCTTGTCAAGGCCACCGGGGGCAAAATTTTCGTCACCGTACTCCCCACCGACCTTGAGCATGATGTTGTACCGGTAGAGTATGACAATCCACCATTTGCAAAACCCACGCAGATGCTCATGGACGTATACTCCCGCCCGAAATATTCTGAACTCGATCCGACACTCATGCTTTCCATTGTATTCCCCCTCTTTTTCGGGCTGATTCTGGGAGATGTGGGATACGGGTTGATTCTTCTTGCAATGTGTCTGGGGCTGCGGAAGTTCCTGAAAGGCGAAGAGGGTACGCAACTGCTTACCGTACTCCGGAACGCCAGTTTCTCGAGTATCCTCTTTGGCCTGCTCTATAGTGAATTTCTGGGATTTGCACTCCCCTGGAGCCCCATAATGTTCAGCCGGCACCTGAATATCGGTGCCCATGCCACCGGACACGGTCCCCAGATTCCCGAACTGATGATCCTTGCGATCTGGATCGGACTCCTTCATATCACGCTTGGGCG
Organism: Methanoregula sp.; assembly: GCA_035256445.1. Taxonomy (GTDB): domain Archaea; phylum Halobacteriota; class Methanomicrobia; order Methanomicrobiales; family Methanospirillaceae; genus Methanoregula. The sequence goes on along the minus strand of DATEXZ010000230.1, from coordinate 9,074 downwards.
TGTTCTCGGGATGGTCAACCATGCACGCCAGGATCACGGGGATCACCGGATCAAGGCAGTTATGGCGAACTTCGGCTGGATCTGTGTCATGTGGGGCATCCTTATGGTTATCTGGTCGATAGTCCAGATGCCGTACATGCCTGACTTTACTACATTACCAAAAATTGTTAGTGGCTTGAGTATTGCAGCTATTATTGGTGCTGTGATGCTTATTGCCGGAGTTGTATTCATAGCACGGGATTCCGGACTGGAGCTTGTCGAGCTTCCGACAATTATCAGCCACGTGCTTTCTTACGCACGTATCGTAGCTGTGGGGCTTTCTTCAGTGGCAATCGCCATGGTGGTGAACTACATTGCAATCGGTATGCTCATCGAACCCCAGCTTGAGAACATCACCATTGTGGGTGTCCTCTTTATCATCATGGGTGTTGCCGTCTTCCTGACAGGGCATGCGCTGAACACAGCGCTTGGCATTCTCGGGGGCGGTCTGCACTCAATCAGGTTGCACTACGTCGAATTCTTCACCAAATTTTATAAGGGTGGAGGCAGGAAGTATAGTCCTTTTGGACTTAACAGAAGATTTACGGAGGATTAAAAATGGCAGCAGAAGTTGTAGCAGCAGTAATTACAGACGTTGAATTAATGAAGGCATCGCAGATTGGAATGAAAGCTATCGGCGCAGGTCTCGCCGTTGGGATCACCGGTATCGCTTCAGGTGTCGCGGAGATGGCTATTGGTTCTGCAGCGGTTGGAGCAACCGCGGAAAACAAGGACGTTTTCGGGCTTGTCCTGTTACTTACCGTCATTCCGGAAACTATTGTCATTTTCGGGCTTGTTGTAGCATTACTGCTCATATTCTAAGTTCCGGAGAAGACAATGGGACTGGAAGCCGTTGTTGAAGAAATCAGGGAAAAAGGCAAAAAAGAAGCAGAAAAAATACGTGCAGAGTCAAAGCAGGAAACGGACAGGATCCTTGCAGCAGCCGGCAAGCGTGCCGGAGAGATAAAGCTCGCCGCAGAGGCAGAATCGGCAAAGCAGACAGCCCATATCATCGATCAGGAAGTGTCTGCAGCAAATCTGCTTGTAAAACGTGAACTCCTGAACACGCAAAAGGCACTTCTGGATAATGTCTATGAATCAATCCTTCTGGAGATTGCCGCCCTCCCTGAAAGCTTCCATCGCGAAGCCATTAAAAAATTCCTCTCCGAGGCAAAAAAGGAGATTTCAAAGGGAAAAGTATATTGCAATTCCCGGGATGTGGCAGCGGTCAAGGCTGCCATTTCCGAGAATCCGGAATTTGCCGGTTTCAAGGTCGGTAATCCCGTTAAGATCGACGGGGGTATCCTTGTCGAAGGTGATGGAGGCGAATTGCAGATTGATTACAGTTACCGCACGTTCCTTGCGAAGGTTTGGGAATCCGGGTTGAAAGATGCATCTGACATCCTGTTTGGATAGGGAGGAATGCCGATGGTTGCAGTGAAAAGTGTCTTTGCACCATACATCTACGTCTGCACCAGGATGCGGGTGAGAAAATCCAAGCTCATACCTCGTGAGGAATACATGCGGATGCTCAATATGAGCCTCCCGGAAATCATCCGTGTTATTCAGGAAACCGAATACAAACAGGAGATTGATGAGCTCAGTACGGCCTTTAAAGGGATCGACCTTATTGAAGTAGCCCTGAGCTGGAACCTTGCGAAGGAATACCAGAAAATCCTGGAGATTACACCCGGAAACCTGAAACAGTTCACCCGGTCATATCTCCGCCGCTGGGATATTCAGAATGTTCTCACCATACTGCGTGGCAGGATGCAGGGTGAGAAGCTTGGAAAGATCAAGGAGATCCTGGTCCCTGCAGGCAGTCTTGACCGTGCTGCCCTGGACCGACTTCTGGCAGAAGAAAATCCGGACAGGATTGTTGAAGCCCTCAAAGGGAACCGGATATATCCGGTACTCTCCCGCGAGTATCCGGCGACTAAAGAAAGCGGTTCGTTCTCCCGCCTGGAAAACGAGCTCTACAAACAGTTCTTCTCTGAGATTATTGCGGAGGGAGAAAGCGGTATCAAGGGAGGAAACCAGTTCCTGGATTTCATCAGGTTTGATATAGATATCCGGAATATCAAGACCCTCTTCCGTCTGCGGGCGGATACCTTCGAAAAAGATGCACGTGAAATGTATATCGCCGGGGGAGTTCTTTCCACGGCAGATTTCACTAACCTGAATACCCTTCGGGACCGTGGCGAGTTTATCGATCAGCTCAAAGAAAAGATCAGTAACAGTCTCCTCCTCTCACTGCTGGACGAGCTGAAAAGTGAGAAAGTGATGCATGATGTTGAGACCCGGCTGACCCGGGTCCAGCTCGACCAGATGGAGCGGATATCCAAACGGAATCCTTTCTCCATTCATCCGATCCTCGTCTATCTTGAGAAAAAAAGGTACGAGGTCCTTAATCTCAGGGCGCTTGCCAGAGGAAAGGAATCGAAACTCCCGTCCGAGAGGATAGCGGAATATCTGGTGATTTAAATGGAGATTGCAGTTATTGGTAACGGCGAGTTCATTCTGGGTTTCCGTCTGGCAGGTATAAAAAAGACATACGCTGCAGAAAGTGACGAGAAACTCAACGAATATATCAGCAATGCTCTCCATGATGGCAATATCGGCATTCTCGTACTCAACAGCAGCGATATGGAGCGCGTTCCCCGAAGGCTTCGGACTACCCTTGAAAACTCCGTAAAACCCACCGTGATCGCAATCGGTGGCGAGGAAGGGGGATTGTCGATGAGAGAGCGAATCAAGAGATCGGTGGGTGTTGATCTGTGGAAGTAAAAGAAAAACATGCAAAAAAACAGAAACAAGGGGTTCTCAAAAGAATCGCCGGCCCTGTCGTTACGGCAGTCAACCTTGACGCCCACATGTACGATGTGGTGAAGGTCGGCAAAGAAGCGCTGATGGGAGAAGTCATCAAGATCCAGGGTGATAGCATCATCATCCAGGTATACGAAGATACCTCCGGTATCCGTCCCGGAGAACCGGTGGAAAACACCGGTCTCTCGCTCGCAGTTGAACTCGGTCCGGGACTCCTGACCAGTATCTACGATGGGATCCAGCGACCCCTCCCTGTGCTTGTGTCCAAGATGGGCAACTTCATTGAACGTGGTGTTTCTGCACCCGGGCTTTCGCATGAGAAGAAGTGGACCTTCAAGCCCGTTGTTAAAACAGGTGATAATGTCGAACCTGGAGCAATCCTTGGGGAGGTTCAGGAAACCAACATCATCCATAAGGTCATGCTCCCGCCCAATGTAAAAGCAGGCACGGTCAAAACGATCAAGAAAGGGGACTTCACCATTGACGAGACTATCTGTATCCTCGACGATGGTCGTGAGTACCCGATGATCCAGCGCTGGCCGGTCCGTGTCCCCCGTCCCGTAAGAGAAAAGAAGAATCCGACGACTCCCCTGATCACCGGTCAACGTATTCTTGATGGTCTCTTCCCGATTGCCAAAGGTGGCACAGCCGCAATTCCCGGCCCGTTCGGGAGTGGCAAGACCGTGACCCAGCAACAGCTGGCCAAGTGGTCGGATGCCGAGATCGTGGTCTACATCGGTTGCGGCGAACGCGGCAACGAGATGACGGAAGTCCTTACCGAGTTCCCGCATCTCGAGGACCCGAAATCCGGTAAGCCGCTCATGGAGAGAACCGTACTTATTGCAAACACGTCAAACATGCCGGTTGCGGCCCGTGAGGCATCGGTGTATACCGGTATTACCATCGCGGAGTACTTCCGGGATATGGGCTACGACGTCTCGCTGATGGCAGATTCGACATCCCGCTGGGCAGAAGCGATGCGTGAGATCTCCTCCCGTCTCGAAGAGATGCCGGGTGAAGAAGGGTATCCCGCGTACCTTGCAGCCCGGCTCTCCGAGTTCTACGAGCGTGCCGGTCTTGTCGAGACCCTGAACGGAGCATCGGGGTCGGTATCGGTCATCGGAGCGGTCTCACCGCCCGGCGGTGATTTCTCCGAGCCGGTCACCCAGAACACCCTGCGTATCGTTAAGGTATTCTGGGCACTGGATGCGAAGCTCTCCCAGCGCCGGCACTTTCCGGCCATCAACTGGCTCAACTCCTACTCACTCTATCTCGAAGCCCTCCAGGACTACTATGACAAGGAAGTCTCCCCCGACTGGACCAAGATCCGGTCCTGGGCTATGGAAGTCCTTCAGAAGGAAGCAGAACTGCAGGAGATCGTGCAGCTCGTCGGTTCCGACGCCCTGCCTGAGTCAGAACAGGTTACCATTGAGGTCGCCCGTATGATCCGGGAGATTTTCCTTCAGCAGAACGCGTATGACGCGGTTGATACATTCTGTGAGATGAGCAAGCAGTATGACATGATGAAGGCGATCAAGACATTCGCAGACCTTGCCTACGCTGCCCAGCTCGCTGGCGTCAGCCCGGCACAAATCATCGCGGTTAAGGCCAAGGGCGAACTACCCCAGATCAAGTTCATCAAGGACTACAAACCCGAACTGGTGAAAATCGAGAAGCAGATGGACGCAGAGTTCAACACACTGAGGTCGGCAGCATGAAGGAATACAGGACGATAAGCAAGATTGCCGGCCCCCTCGTTTTCGTAGAGAAGACAGAGCCGGTAGCCTATCAGGAGCTCGTAAACATAGTCCTTTACGACGGGACGATCAAGCGCGGACAGGTTCTCGACACGAGCGATGAACTCGTTGTTGTCCAGGTTTTCGAGACCACGACCGGTATCGGCAGGGACAGTGGTGTCCGTTTCACCGGCGAGACCATCAAGATGCCCGTGGGAAGAGAGATGCTCGGCCGTATCCTGTCCGGTGGCGGTAAACCTATCGACGGAGGCCCGGAGATTGTGCCGGAGAAGCGCCTCGACATCACCGGTGCAGCCATCAACCCGTATGCCCGGGGCATGCCGGCAGATTTCATCCAGACCGGTATCTCGACCATCGATGGTACCAACACCCTTGTCCGTGGCCAGAAGCTCCCTATCTTCTCTGGAGCCGGTCTCCCTCATAACAAAGTCGCGCTGCAGATTGCACGGCAGGCAAAGGTGCCTGGCTCAACTGAGAGTTTCGCCGTGGTCTTCGCCGCGATGGGTATCACGAAGGAAGAGGCAAATTATTTCATGCAGGACTTCGAGCGCACCGGTGCACTCGAACGAGCGGTCGTTTTCCTCAACCTTGCTGATGACCCGGCCGTCGAGCGTATCATTACCCCACGGCTCGCCCTCACCACCGCCGAATACCTTGCTTTCGAGCTCGGTATGCACGTGCTCGTCATCCTTACGGATATGACCAACTACTGTGAGGCGTTGCGCCAGATTGGTGCAGCCCGTGAAGAGGTGCCCGGACGCCGTGGGTATCCGGGATACATGTACACTGACCTTGCCTGTATCTATGAGCGTGCCGGGATGATCAAGGGCCTGAAAGGCTCGGTCACCCAAATCCCGATCCTGACGATGCCCGGTGACGATATCACCCATCCGATCCCCGACCTTACCGGGTATATTACCGAAGGACAGATAGTGGTCAACCGGGAGCTTCACCGCAAGGGTATTTACCCTCCTATCAATGTGCTGCCCTCTCTCTCGCGGCTGATGAACCTCGGTATCGGGAAGGGACACACACGGGAAGATCACAAGAAGGTGTCAGATCAGATGTATGCCGGGTACGCGGAAGGTAACGATCTCCGTGGTCTCGTGGCTATCGTCGGAAAAGATGCACTCTCTGAGCGAGACCGCCTGCTTCTCGAGTTCGCGGATATCTTTGAGAACCGCTTTGTCCGCCAGGGCTATGACGAGGACCGCACCATAGAAGATACCCTGAGTCTTGGCTGGGATCTCCTCTCGACGCTACCGGTAGAACAGCTGACTCGTATTGACCGCGAACTGATCAGCAAGTACCACCCGAAGTTCAAGACCGGTGCAAAGAAGGAGTAAGAGTCCATGGCGCTGCGCGATATAAAACCGACCCGGTCAGAACTGATCAACCTGAAGCGGAAGATCCAGCTCTCCGAGCGCGGCTACAAGATCCTCAAGATGAAGCGCGATGGACTAATCTTAGAGTTTTTCAAGATCCTTGCCAATGCAAAAGACAGCAAGGGGGAACTCCTGGTGCGGTACCAGCGTGCAGCCGGCATGATGGCTCTTGCTAACACCGTTGAGGGCGCGATCGGTGTCAAGTCGGCTGCCTTCTCGGTCAAAGAAGTCCCTGAGATAACCCTGAAAAGCAAGAACATCATGGGAGTTGTCGTCCCCCAGATCGAATCTTCCAAGGTTAAGAAGAGCCTTGTGGATCGCGGCTATGGTGTTCTCGGTACATCAACGGTGATTGATGAGACAGCGTCTGCTTTTGAGGAGCTTGTCGAATCGATCATCGAGAGTGCTGAAATCGAGACCACCATGAAGCGTCTGCTTGACGAGATCGAGAAGACCAAAAGGCGTGTAAACGCTCTCGAATACAAAGTGATACCGGAACTCACTGAGGCCCGGGATTTCATCAAAATGAGGCTTGATGAAATGGAACGCGAAGAGCTCTTCCGTATGAAGAGGATCAAAGCCCGGAGCACATCATAAAAGTAAAAAGGTGGTCTGGATGCCGATTGGAACCATCAAAGAGCTGGGGAGCAGTGGAAAGATCGTTCTCCTCCGTCTCGATCTCAACTCCCCCATTGATCCCACCACCAACCTTATTCTTGATGACAAGCGATTCCGGGAGCACATTCCGACAATTCACGCCCTCTCCGACAGCCGCACGGTGATTGTCACCCACCAGAGCAGACCCGGAAAAAAAGATTTTACGACCCTGGAAGCCCACGCCGAGAAGCTCGGGCAGCTCCTTGGCAGGCCGGTCATGTATGTTGACAGCATATTCGGGCGGCACGCACGGGAGGCGGTCCATTCCCTGAAGGTTGGCGATGTGATGATGCTGGAAAATGTCAGGTTCAATGCAGAAGAGAACCTGACCTTAAAACCTGAAGAGGCGAAAAAAACACATCTGGTGAAAAAGCTCTCCTCAATGGCGGATCTTTTTGTAAACGATGCCTTTGGTACCGCCCACCGCTCGCAGCCAACAATAGTCGGACTCCCTCTTGTTATGCGTTCAGCAGGTGGGCTCCTGATGGAAAAAGAAGTATCTACCCTCTCCCGGGTATTTTCCGGTGCCCCGCGCCCGGTCGTTATGGTTCTCGGCGGTACTAAAGTGGATGACTCCATTGATGTCGCCCGGCATGTCCTTGCAAACGGCATTGCAGACCAGGTCATCGTGATCGGTGTCGTGGCGAATGTCTTTTTAATCGCGGCGGGTTATAACATCGGAAAGCCCTCTACCCAGTTGATCGCACAGCTCAAGTACCAGCCGGAGATAGAGAAGGCAAAGGAAATTCTTACCCTGTACCGGGACCGGGTTGTTATGCCGGATTCAGTTGCCGTGCGCCAGGAAAACCGCCGTGTAGAATACCCGGTTGACAGGATCCCGGAGGATGCACCGGTGCTCGACCTTGGGATGGATTCACTGGTCTCCCTCGTGCAAACTATCAAAAAAGCAGGAACTGTTGTCTTTAACGGACCTGCCGGTGTGTTTGAGGATGCAGACTTTGCAACAGGAACGTATGAGCTCCTCAGGGCAGCATCGAAAGTCGAATTCTCCGTTGTCGGGGGCGGTCATACCGCTGCGGTCATCGAAAAAATGGGCATCGAACGCGATTTCACCCATATCTCGACAGGTGGCGGAGCATGCATTGAGTTCCTGACCGGGAAAAAGTTACCTGCCGTTGATGCTCTTGAACAATCAAAAAAGTTATTCGGGTAACGGTATTTTTTTATCATTCCAGGGTTTTTCCTGCCTTGATATCCGGCACTGAGTGCACAAAAAGTGAGAGTCCTGTCAGGAAGAGGGTTTTATCTTCATCGGGGGAGGGAAGGATGCAGATTCACATTATCGCAGTCGGGAAGATCAAGGAAGAGTTTCTCCGGGAGGGGGTTGCGGAATACGAGAAACGCCTGCGTCCTTACCTGAACCTGAAGATCGTGGAACTCACCGAGGAGAAACGGTCCGCTTCAGCTTCACCGTCAGCGGAGAAGACCGCGATAGTGAAGGAAGGGGAAAGGATTCTTGCAGCGGTCCCGCCCGGCTCATTTGTCGTAGCCCTCGATGTCGGGGGGACAAGCTGGTCAAGTCTTGAGCTGGCTGGTTTCCTGCGGCAGCGGGAGCTGGCCGGGAAAAACCAGATTACGTTTATCATAGGTGGAGACCTTGGTCTTTCCCCGGCAATCCTGTCACGGAGCGATATGCGGCTCTCCCTCTCGAAGATGACGTTCACCCACCAGATGGCCCGGCTCCTGCTTGTGGAACAGATTTACCGGGCATGCAGGATTAACAGTGGGGAACCTTATCACAAGTGACCGGGCTTAGCGTCCACTGCCTGTTCATTGCCATGTTTTGATAAAGCGGTAGACGTATGAATCCATCTTACTAATTAGATTTCTATTTTAATGGTAATCTGATCATGCATGTCATCACACCTACCTCAATCCTCCGTCATTGGACCATGGACGATGCCGCCTCTCTTGCGAGGCATGCAGATAATCCAGGAGTCGCTGCGATGATGAGGGATGCATTCCCTTCTCCCTATACACTGGAGGATGCGCAGCGGTTTATCAGGATGGCGACTGGACCGACGCCAAACCTGTTTCTGGCAATTGAGGTCAATGGGGAGGCTGTTGGAGGCATCGGCATCCACCCGCTGGACGATGTGAAGCACCGGTGTGCTGAGATCGGGTACTGGCTTTCCGAACCCTTCTGGGGGAAGGGGATTATGACCGATGCAGTGCTCTCGGTTGTCCCTGTCGCGTTCGAACGGTATAACATTATTCGGCTCCAGGCGGGAATTTTCTCTAACAATCCTGCCTCGATGCGGGTCCTGGAGAAGTGCGGTTTCATTCGTGAAGCGGTTCACAGGAACGCGATTACCAAGAACGGGACTCTTCTTGATGAAGTGACGTACGTGCATTTCGGATAGACCCAATATTCAGGTAAAAACTGAGA
>DATEXZ010000229.1:0-7067 GCA_035256445.1 Methanoregula sp. | reverse complement strand
AAAGCCAAGCGCGCCGTAATGAGCAATGCTCCAGTCCTTTTCATCGGCAGTTACTTCAATTATCAGGTGGGGTTTGCGATTTTTTTCCAGATGCAACCCATAACAGGGAGTTTTGCCTATCAGAGCAGCGGCAAGGGCTCCCGGTCCACCCTCCCGGTTTGTCCGTGCTCCAATGACTGAGTTTGCATAACTGACTGCAGATGATTCAGACCATGCCAGATGATCTCCAAAGGATGTTTTATACAGGTAATACGGTGTGCATGTGCATTCAAGGTTCACACCAAGCCGTTCATATGCCGCAATCACGGCCTGCTGCTTTGTGGCAAACTCCTGATCTACACCCATCTCCTGCCATCGTCCGCGCGGCATACCGATGGGATTTAATACCGCCGGAACCACTGCCCTGGCATCCAGGCTCGACAACCACGCAAGACCGTACTCTCCTATAGTTTTGTACGAGGCCCCGCTGACCTGTGCACTTTTTATTCCGACGAGTCGTTCCGCACCAAAGACTTTCCCAAGAGCTACGAGAAGTTCCATCATCTTTTGACGGGTCTCGCCCTTCTCGCCTGCGAGGATCCGTTCGTCCTCAGGTTCAAGATACATCGTTCACCAGGTCGCGCGTGAAAAATCGTCCTCGCGCCCCATCACCATGGTTGCATCGATCCCGACCTTCACGTTGGTACCATCTTCGAGCTGGCAGGGATCGAGAGATGACCCCCGTACGCCCGTTATCACCATAATATCCTGGTCACCTCTCACGCGGGTCGCTATGGCGTATTCTACATCATGAGGATCACCGGGATTAATATCTTCATCGACGACAACAACATGTTTGAGAGAGGTATGAGCGGCAAATGCAGCCATAATTGCGTTCTTGGCGTCACCCTGCGTGCTCTTTTTAATCTGGATTACCGCATGGAGGTAGCCACAACCTCCTTTGGTCAGGACGACGTTTCTCACTTCAGTTACCCCGGCAACGGCGCGGTAGATCTTTGGTTCATAGGGGGCACCCATCAGCATTTTGTGTTCATCACCACCGGGCAGGATACCGTGATAGATGAAATTCTGTTTAAGATGCATACCCGTAAATTCAATCACCGGTTGTTTTCGTACGGGATCATACGTTCCTGTGATGTCCACGAAAGGTCCTTCATCGGTGACTTCATCTCCGATATATCCTTCAAGTACGATCTCGGCATCCGGAACAAGCACCCCGTTGCCGCAGCGCCGGACCGTGATTTCGCCGCCCAGAAGTTCGGCCGCAAAACCAAGTTCCATACCAGCAGGGACACGGGTGCAACTTGCAAATGTAACCGCGGGATCGGTTCCAATGGTAACTGCAATGGGGAGTCTTTCCCCTTTTGCCAGTGCTTTTCCAAGCATTACGTGGGTATGCCTGCCCTCTACAAGGCGGGCTGCAACCCGACGATCATCCAGCACCTGCATGCGGTGAATTGATGCATTCTCCACCCCGTCAAACCGGGAGAATACAATACCCGATGTGAAATACTTCCCGGCATCCTTTGGGAAGTGATGCATAACCGGAATCGTAGAAAGACTGGGTTTCTTCATCGTGAGCGTCCCTTCTGTTTTGACATCCCCCCCGAATTTTGCATCGGCAAGTGTTTTTACCATCTTCTTTTCGTCAATTCCGAGAGCAATTGAAAGTGCACGCCGGCTCGCAGTCAGGTTCATTACAGCCCGGGCTCCTTCGATCTTATGGAAAAACAGGAGTTTATCAGTTGAGGCCGCCATTTTCGGTGCCTGCATATCAGCCGAAACCGGCTCTTCTATATCGACAACCAGCTCGTTTTCCCGCATTTTTTCAATAAATTCACGCATCGTAACCGCTCCAGCGTTTTACAAGGTTATGTTCCACTTCAAGGTGGTCAAGGATACGGGCAACAACCATATCCACCAGCTCGTCTATTGTTTCAGGGTTGTGGTAAAACCCGGGGCAGGCCGGCATAATTACCGCTCCTGCATCCTCGGCAGCGAGCATATTCTTCAGATGGATCTTTGAGAGCGGGGTCTCACGGGTCACAAGAATACAGGTACGGTGCTCCTTGAGGCAGACATCTGCGGTCCGGGTTATCAGGTTGTCTGCATATCCGGATGCAACTGCCGCAAGTGTTTTTGCACTGCAGGGAATCACAACCATCCCATCAACATGGTGAGAGCCACTTGCGATGGAGGCTCCCATCCTGTCGACAGCATGGTATGTTGCGTCGAACCCTTCGAATGATACTCCTTCATGAGCAGCAATCTCCCCTGCAACCTTCGAAACGATGATGTGAACTTTCGCATCCCTGCAGAGCACTTCAAGCAGGCGCCGGGCATAGCATGCCCCGCTTGCACCAGTCACTCCGATAACAAACTCTTTTTGCATTACCTCGCGCTCTCCTGTGATACCAATGTCGGACTTGTGATAAAAAGAGTTTATGCCGGAATCAATGGAAAATAAACGGATTCATCGTGTCTTTGGGGGTGCAAAAAAGCGGTACCGCACGTGCGCTTCCTCGATGCGCCGGGCATGTTTCGGGTTCAGGTCCCGGCGCGCTTCGATTACTAACGTATTGAGAATATTGTGAAGCCGGGTCGTATCGTACTCCTTGTCCTTATGTTCATTTAAAAAGTCCAGGAGGTCGCTCGTACTTTTGAGAACACCGGGACTTCCCACAAGATTCAGGCGATTGAGAGTTATGGCGAGATTCTTTTTTGCAACATCCATTTTGTATGGATCGCCACCGGCAAGGTTCAGCTCAGTAATCGCATTTAAAAGATCAGTGTAGACTTTGAGCTTGTGGGAACTTTCATGAACCCTGCGTTCGGTACTGCTGAGTTTCAACATAGTAATGGTCATGACGACAATAATTGCCACCACGCCGCCTGTTACTACAATCCAGTCTTCGATCATCACGTTCACCTGAGAATCTATGGGTTCCTCTTTGCGAGAATGACGTCAACCTTGACACGATACCCTTTCATTTCTACTTCATAAGGCCCGGGGGTATACATTGGTATCAGATAGTGGAGTTCAAAACCATTGGTACGACCATACCCATACGTATCAGACTGACCCGTATCCCTGTTGGTCACTTTCATCGTAAACCAGCTGTCAGTTATGTTGTTTGTGAGCGGAAGTATATCGAACCCGATTCCCCATGAAGCGTTGTCTACCCGGACCTGTTCCACATACACATCCTTTTCACTCTGGAAGGAAAACGACTTTTTCAGGTAGTGATCACCCAGAGCAAAAGAGGGTGGTGGGGTGGGAACCTCCGTTGTCGGCGTCGCTGTTACCGTTGTTTGTTCAGTCGTTGGCCCGGGTGTAGCGAGGGGCGGCCCCTGAGTGCATCCGGCACAGATTGCAAGGGTTACGATAAGTGTAAAAATATACAATATACAGGTTTTCATATGGGGGAATGTTGGGAGAGCGAATATATTATTTTTCACTAATGTCCTTCGGTACGTTTTTTACGAAGGGTATAGTCACATTCTGGCGACTGAAAAATCATATGTTTATCGGATGGTATCTCCTCATTCACACGCTCCTGGGGACTTCGCCTTTGGCTCGTCCCCACCGCTGTGGCGTCCCCAAAATGCGATAGACCCGATAGTTCCAGAATTCACTTCACCAAGCACAAAGGGTTCCGTTTATAAAAAATTATTTGGATGCAATAGTTGTTCACTTCTTACGTCGGATCTTCAATAAAAGGTGGGGGTTAAATGACAGATGAAAAATTACACCATTTCATTGTTTCGTGATAAAAGAAGCTGGTGCCGAGGTTGTTTCATTTGAATGAGAAAAGGGTATCCTGCCGTGTCGGTTTTTTGATATGCAGAACTTCACAACTGACTTCTGCAACCAGATCCCTGTACTCAGGGAGGGTGTACACACCAAGGCGCCATTGTTCACGGCGCGTTGTGTTGAGGGTGCGGATTCGGGGAGAGATCTCATTAAAACCGACTACAGCGTGTCTGCTGTTCACCCGGACTCCGAGAGACATCTCGCCGGGGACCGGGGGAATATCTACAAGAACCTGATGCGGCATAAGACCGGCCCCTGAAGCGATTTTTCCTGCAAGTTCCCGGCATTTCTCAAGAGGAACTCCCTGATCATAGATCGTTGTATTTACCTGGTCACTTCCCGCAAAAAGCGCCCGTTTATAGAGCCGTCGTTCATAGAGCCGGACAGCAAGATCGCATGCCACAGGATTTTCTGATGTCTGTAATGCATGAAGGGAGCTCGCGTCGTCCATCTTAAAGAGAGCCCGGGCAACTTCTTTTTTTGTCCCGTCGAGATGTTCCAGTATGGCGAGCTGGAACATACTCTCCGCAATCCGGCTTACATGGTGGAAATAGACGGTAGGTCGCATCATTGTACGTGCGATAAGCAGTGATTCTGCGGCATTCACCCCGTTTTCATCAATAACTGTCCCCTCACTGGTCCGGATCAGGTGCCGTATAAGACGCTGGGCATCAACCGATCCATAGGGTGCACCTGTGTAATAGGCATCCCGGAGAAGGTAATCCATCCGGTCCACGTCCAAGTCGCCATGAATGATCCCGGAAAAGGAGTGCTTTCCTTTTACCACAGCGCAGAGCTCACCGGGATCAATTCCCTGCGCGAGGAGCACCTCGCCTGCCTGTTCCTCCACCATCATTTCAATATCATCGTGAGAACAGCCCAGGTATTTCTGCATGAGCGGTTCGCTTGCATGAGAGAATGGCCCATGCCCGATGTCATGAAGAAGTGCCGCGGCGACCACCAGTGTGTGCTCACTCTCAGTCAGCCCGAACCTTCGCGAGGCCACATCTGCAAGGAACATGGTGCCAAGAGAATGTTCAAAACGTGTATGATTTGCACCAGGATAGACAAGATATGAAAAACCGAGCTGTTTTATATAGCGGAGGCGCTGGAGTACCGGCAAGTCAAGCAGAGCAAGTGCAAAATCCTCAACCTCAATATAGCCATGGACCGGGTCTTTGATGATCTTCACGGATTCACTAAAGAATCTTCATATACATCGCATAAAAGTATTGAGTAATGATTACATTCCTTTCTGGCGGGACCGGCACACCGAAGCTCCTGCGGGGTATGCAGAAGGTGATGGACCGGCATGAAATATCTGTCATCGTGAATACTGCCGAGGATATATGGATATCAGGAAATCATATCTCACCGGATCTGGACACGGTCATGTACCTGTTTGCCGGAATCCTGAACACGGATACGTGGTGGGGAGTCAGGAACGACTCATTTACAACCCATGACGAGATTACCCGTCTTGGCATGGATGAATTCATTGCAATCGGTGATAAGGACCGGGCGGTACATATCGCCCGTGGTGAGATGATGAGGAACGGAATGCGCCTCACCAATGCAACGAAAATTCTTTGCGACCGGTTCGGTGTCCGGGAAAATGTGCTCCCGATGACGGATACCGAGGTGACAACACAGGTGAAAACCGCGCTCGGGCTCATCCATTTCCAGGAATACTGGGTGCGTGCAAAAGGAAAGATCGAGATCGAGCAGGTGGTAATGAATTATAAGACTCCTCCCGTGGCAACTGAAGAGGGGATCGCTATGATTGAAGCAAGCACCGCTGTTGTGATCGGGCCGTCCAATCCGATCACCAGCATCTCCCCGATTCTCGCATGTGAAGGAATGAGACGGGCTATCCGGGATAAACTGGTAATAACCGTAAGTCCTTTCCTTGGCAATTCCCCGATCAGTGGTCCTGCCGGCGCCCTCATGCAGGCAGCGGGATTTGAACCCAGCTCACAGGGGACTCTCGATTGCTATGATGGGATTACCGATATCTTTGTTCAGGATATCCGCGATCCCGTACAGGTTGACAACTCTGTCATGTTTGACACACTGATGACCAGCGAAGAAAAGAGCATAACCCTTGCAAATGAGATCCTCAGCCTCGCAAAACGGGGTTGATCCTCTTTAAGGCCCGGGTGCAAACCTATATAATACAGCGCAATAAGGTTATCGTGGAGAGATGTATGAACCGGAAGATTGTCTTACCAATCCTGATACTATGCGTTTTAATATCCGGATGTTTGTCTGAGGAGAGCTCTGGGAAAGGTACCCTCCAGATTACCTCGTCACCTTCCGGTGCTGAAGTGTATCTCGATGGTCAGTTTCAGGGAAGCACCCCCAGTACCATCGCTAACGTAGAGCCGGGAAACCATACCCTTGAATACCGTAATTCCGGATATAAGAGTTGGACGTCCGTTATTACAGTTACGCCAGGTACAACAAACTTTTTCGCGGCATTAGAATCTCAGCAGGTCACGCCGGGGAGTCAGAATGTAACCACCACCGTTCCTTCATCACAAGTGACAGTCCGGGCGGGTAGTAACCTGATGATAATCGGTGAAAAAAATGTATTTTCGGGTACATGCACCGACTGCAGCAGGGTATTATTGACACTTTACGGGCCTGGTTATTACGCACAGGGTATCTCTCTCGAACCACAGAAGCCCAATCCCGCCAGTACGTGGAGTTATACATGGACTCCGGGATATTCAGTCCAGTCTGGCAAATATACACTGGTGGCGGAAGACGGGCGGAAAACCGCATCCGACAGGGTTGAATTCTCTGTCATCGGCGGGGGAGAGGTTTCTATTTCTTCGAACACCTATTCAGCTGTCAGGGGAGATTCCGTTGTACTGTCTGGCAGGTGCACCTCGGGTGCCCAGAGTGTCCGGCTCGTTTTATTCGGGCCTGAACGATTCTCCGGTGGTGTTGAACTGGGGTCGGTATCAGTAACGGCAGAAAAAACCTGGAGCTACCGGTATACGCTCGATTCAGCAATGCCAACGGGGCTCTATACGGCCTACGTGTATGATATTCCACAAACAGGATCAAGCACCACCCAATTCACTGTCAGACCGCTGTGATTCAATTGATAATAATGATCTAGCACTTACCCGAATTCTTTTTTTACAACAACACCAGGCAGTAAAAAAAGATTCAAACGAACGCACTGATGGAAAATTCCATCCTCTTTTCATATACCCGAAAATTTCTTATACAAACGCGCAAA
>DATEXZ010000228.1:0-5536 GCA_035256445.1 Methanoregula sp. | reverse complement strand
TCTTCATCGGGTTCGGCCTCAAGGACCGGGCTCCCGGGATCATGGACGACCTGCTGAAAAAGATTTCAAAGTAATCACGTTCCTTTTTTTTGATTCCGCGAAGTTCATGGGTTTTTTGCGTCCCTGCCGGGATTCACACCGTTATCGCCATGATCTTTTTATAAAATGAACCGGGAGGATCACACTATTACGTTACCTGCTCCAGCAGCCCACTAAATTGCTGCAACTTATCCGTGATAGTGACCGGGGTCCCGGAAACGGCACTCGCCGGGATCCGGGATGCAAAGTCACGCAGCTGGAACTCCCTGCTCTGTTCAAACCGTTTTTCGAATGAGGTCCCCCTCACCTCAATGAATGCTGAACCATTGACACTGATCGTGAGAGAACCTTTCCGGACCAGGGTCGCCACCGCCCTTATTGCCTGGATATTTCCGATGGTTACCGGTATGGTTACCGTTGTATTTCCGCTGCTGATCACGTCAATGTCAGTCTGTTCGCCATGACCCAGGAAATTCGGGGTGTCATCCAGGTAATAGACATCAAAGGCTATTTTGTTGAGTTTTGCCCCGATGGGATTGGGATTGAAGATGACAACCGTCGCATTTACGGTCATTGTCTGTACGGTGATATCAGACAAACCGATATCAGTCACGGTAACAACCGGGTCCTTTATCGGCGGCTCAGTACACCCGGCAGTGAAGATAAAAGCCGCAATGATAATGAAAATACCGGAAAGGATCAGAGGGTTCATACAGAGAACTCATTCGCTGCTACCTAAATGTATCGGTGATTTCAGAAATATCTCATCACAGGTACCAGGGCCGGGGAGGGTGTGCGGGAATACATGCTGCGGCCGGGATCAGTGACGGCCCCCTTCATTCCCGATCCAGGCTGCACTGAGCTTCATGTTTTCACAGACGGTACGTCATGGCAACGCGAAAGGTTTATTGTCCGCCTTACGAGCGGGTACAGGATACCCGTCCCGCAAACCCTATCGTGTTGTAATAGAAAGGGAACATACTGGAGCGAAAATACCCTTGCTATGACCCTGAAGGTGCCCACCATACGCTGGAAACTCGTCATCCTCGCCTTCATCCTGGTGGCGGTAATATTCTTTACATGGATCGCCTGGCAGTTCGACCAGAGTACCCGCCAGAGCGAGGGTCATCACTATTACTATACCATCGACCTTTCCTATACAGCCACAATCGAAAATGTGACCCTGTTCCTCCCCGTTCCCCAACTGAACTCTACCCCGGTGCTCATTACAACCCTGTTGAACAGGACTGCATACGGTGTTTCCCCGGACTGGAACCTTTCGGTTGTCAGGGAAAACGGGACCCCGATGCTTGCCATCAGGGCCGCCCGGATGGTCCCCGAATACCACGGGCTGGCGATCGCAATCGAGCCCGGGACAAGTGTTCTCCCGACAACCCGGGTCCCGGGCCACGAGTACTCCAGCGACACACCCATTCTCATGCCCGTCACGATTGCCGTGATGGAAACGAGCGGGTCGGTAATCGATACACGCACCCCGTTTGGCCACGAACCGCTTTTTTTCCCGGACGGAACTTTTACACCGGGATCATGCGATATGCCGGGCTGCGGTGTCATGTACGGGCATACGGTCCCGGTATATATCAGCTACGCATCTGAGCAGCCGGTGGTGATATCGCTCCGCGTTTCTGTACAGGGATCCAATTCCATCTGGAGAGGTGGCTGGCGGAGCAACACTTATGCGGATTCCGTCCTTGTCGAGGCCGGGAACGGTACCCGGGGATGGATCGCAGGGGAAGGGAAACTCTTCACGGCAGAAGGGGTATATTATTAGGCTGATTCCCCGGATCCAGAAACACCTTCGTAAGAGTAGTGCATCATTACTTTGGCAGGAAGAATGCACCATCCCATTTTTTTCATGAGGCACAGGTATGCAGAATAAGCCGGTTCCTTCACTGTTCGGGATGCCCCCGGAGAAGGGGAGGTGGGGACTCGTCGCGTCAGGCCTGGTCATCAACCTGTTACTGGGTTCGGTGTATGCCTGGAGTGTCTTTGTCGAACCACTGACGGACTATTTCAGCGGTGGACTGGGCCAGATAGTAACGGCAAATGATATCCTGATGCCATTTTCCGTAGTCCTTGCGGTCTTTGCCATCACCATGGCGTTTACCGGGAAGATCATCGACAGGTTCGGGCCACGGGATGTGACGATCCTCGGGGGTGTGCTGACCGGACTCGGCTGGTTCCTGGCTTCCTTTGCGCCGTCGGTCCAGGTGCTCACCATCATATTTGGACTGATCGGCGGAATGGGTGTGGGAATCGCCTATAGTGTGCTGGTGGCTGTTGCAGCACACTGGTTCCCTGACCGGCGGGGCTTCGCGGTCGGGCTCATGGTCCTTGGCGTCGGGTTCTCCGCATTCTTCACCGCCAATATCGCGGGCTGGCTGATCGGTACCTGGGGTGTGATGACCACGTTCAGGATCTTTGGTGTCGCTATTGCCGTTCTCACGACCGTGCTTGCCCTGCCATTGAAATTTCCTCCTTCCGGCTGGGTCCCGCCAGGGTGGAATCCCCCGGTCCCGGGACCCGGTGAAGAACATCCCTGCGAATACAGCCGCTCCCTGATGCTCAGATCCTCCTCATTCTACGGTCTCTGGGCCTGTTACTTCATCGGCTGCCTCGCAGGCCTCATGGCTATATCGATAGCAAAACCGGTCGGCACTGACGTGGGGATTGAGACCGGCCTCGCCACGTTCCTTGTAGGCTTCTTTGCAATCTTTAACGGCGGAGGTCGTCCCGCCTTTGGTGCACTCACCGACAGATTAACACCCCGGAAAACTGCCATGCTGTCGTTCACCCTGATCGCCCTGGCATCGATTGTCATGTGGCAGGTACCGAGTGTGCCGGTGTACCTCCTTGCCTTTGCCGTACTCTGGGGATGTCTCGGGGGCTGGCTGGCTATCGCACCGGCAACTACCGGCAGGTATTTTGGCACCAGCGACTACCCGAGATGTTACGGGATCGTTTTTCTCGCGTTTGGTGCCGGTGCGATTGCGGGGCCGCAGCTGGCAGGATTTATCAAAACGTCGACTGGATCATATCTCGGAGTGTTTCCGTATGTGCTCGTGCTTGCCGTGGTCGGTTTCTTCATCGCGTTCATTCTGATGAAGCCACCAGGACCTGGCACGGGTACATCATGAAAAATCATTGGTTTTTCGGCATTGGAGAAATCCTAATTTTTCAACACATTGCTAAGCACCTGCTTTCGGAGGGGACAGTGCCTGTCCCCCCGATCCGCCCCTGCGCTTTGCGATTGTGGTGTAGTACCTTTTCTGGAATTATCGCTCCTAGGTGATGCCACAGCGGCGGGGGGCGTTACATGCTGCAACCTAAAAGAGTTTTGAGAGAAATATTTTGAGGATTTTCCCTGAAAATCGCACAATTCCGGTTAATTCGGGAAGCCAATCCCGCTATTGCGATGACCTGCGCCGCCCCCGAAGGGACGCCCCCGCGGCGCTTCAATTACCTGAAAATCTCCACCCCTGGCCTTTCAGGAGCCTGTTACGGATGCCATTCGTACCTTCACTATTTTTCATAGTTGGATGAGAACCATTCAATTTCATGCATGCCCCGTTTTTGTAGGACCGGTTTTTCAATTGAACCTGATCTAACCATATTTACAAACTATGGTTTGTTCTGTGACGATTTTTAGAGACTACTCAAACCACTACGGTGTCCTGCACGGATCTGATTTAAAAAATTTAATGGTTACAGCAAATACCTTCCAGGGTTTAGCTTTCCTCCACCAAGGCACCCCCTTTTCGCGATAACGACGTATTATCTGGTCACATGAAAAAATAATTTCGGGCAGTCACCGGGCATTCTCAACAGGAATATAGGGGAGCAGGGACAGCAGTTCTGATCTGAGCACATCGTACCCGATTCGCTCCATGAACCGGGCCGTCCGCTCATGAGGCCGTGCATGGCTGCGGTAGTACTCCCCAAGGCGCCGGGCGCAGTCCAGTGCCTCGGTATCCGAAAGGTTGCGGGCGATGAGATCCCCGAACCTCGGCCGGGTCCCGCCGTTTCCGCCAAAGAAGACCGTCCAGCCCTTGTTTGTCGCCATGATCCCGATATCCCGGGTATGGCTCTCACCACAGCACCGGGGACAGCCGGAGACGCCGATCTTGATCTTTGCCGGGAAGGTCTGATCCCTGAACTGTTCGTCCACGGCACGGGCAAACCCGATTGAGTCCTGGTTCCCGAACCTGCACATATCGGTGCCAAGGCATGCCTGCACAAATTTGACACACGGTGCAGTCTCAGGTTTTGCAAGCGGCCCCAGCTCATCTGCCACCTTCCGGACATCCTCAGCTTCAAGGCCGACCAGTGCAATACGCTGGCCCGAGGTGATCTTGAGGATCGGGACATGGTACCTCCGCCCTACCCGGGCGATCTTCTCAAGGTCATCGGGCGTTACAATTCCTGCCGGAATTCGGGTAATAACCGCATACCTTTTTCCATCCCGCTGGAGAATTGCCCCTTCAGGAGTTGTTGTCATGTTTGTTCACGACTCCGATACTTAAGATTCTCTAACCTGGTGCACCCGCAGGTTCTGCCGTCTGGTCTTCCCGGTGAGAACCACCTGATCATAATTCCTCCTTCCCCACCGGCTTTTTCCGGCTCCGGTTCAGGTACAGGCCGACTCCTACCGGTATGAGGAATGTCAGGGCATAGTACACGAACACATCAGGCTCGTAATAGGTTGCCTGGAACAACAGGACGATGAACAGGTAGTCCAGCACGACTGCGATCAGCACCCATGCAAGTCCTACACCCGCATAGTACTGGACGGGAAGGTGCTCCCGCTTCCTGAACCACCACCACGTGATCGCGATAGTGACCGGGGTGAAGATCGCGGTGAGGATCCAGCCCATGGTTGCTGCGTACGGAGTGAAGAACAGCCCCAGCGATGCGAGATACCCGATCAGCCAGAGGGCGATACCCAGGCCTGCGGTATCCTTAAACCACTGCTTCATACACCCTGTTTTAGCGATTCCGTATTCTTGTGCTTTGCGCTTGAGCTTGATCTTTCATGGTATTGTCTGGTACACTGAATATCAAAGGATACAATCAGGATATTACTGAATACAACAATGCGCCGATTCCCTGATGGATTGCATCATTTAGTTGCTCTCTGGAAATCGTCATTTTAATAACGTTCTCGGGGGCTTTGCCCCCGCCACTGTGGCATCCCCTATGGAGCGATAATTCCAGAGGAGGTAATACAACACCATCGCAAAGCGCAGGGGCGATTCGGGGGGACAGGCACTGTCCCCTCCGATAACAGGTGATTCGCAAATTGTTGAAATCTTAGGGTTTCAACAGAGCCCGGAAATCTAAATATCCGTAACTAACGTTAGACGGGGTTTTCTCCAGGGCTTGATTTAAGGAATTCTGGTACGATTCAAAGAAGATACGGAGACATTGCCCTGCATATACCCCGTGTATCTGTTCTGTTCCCCGGTTCCATGATAAC
>DATEXZ010000227.1:0-4052 GCA_035256445.1 Methanoregula sp. | reverse complement strand
GTCAAAAAACCCTATGAAAATTCTGGTACACCGGAGCCTGTCATGAGCGCGGTTGTTCCTTATTTCCCCTGCCCCCGGAATTTTAGAGGTCATTATTCGGAAAAATGCGGAACCGGGCCGGAATTACCCAACGATGTCCGACGGGAAGGAATGAGGTCGAATATAGCAGTGTTACGAAGACGGAAAGCGGGAGGGGATGTGGTTTGGGATGCAGGCGGGTACCGGCAGGGAGATGTCCTCACTGCGGACATCAGGATAATGAGAAATCTACAGAGTAGAATTTTTTTATTTTACCGCCCTGTTGAAACGGGCATGAACAGGAGTTCGCACCCCGAACCATGAAAATCATTAAACATGCAATTTCAGGAGGAAAACCCGCCTCAGGGCCTCTCCGAGGCACGGCGGGGCAGTGCGGCATATGCAAATATACTTACCGGCACTGATCCGCCGCGGGGGCGCCCCGTCGGGGGCGGCGGGGTTCATCGCAAATAATCAAGAGCTAAAAACATTCCACTACGTTCGTCTGTCTACTCTATTTTTATGGGAAACTTTAAGATTTCAACACATTGCGAATCACCTGTTCGCGGGGAGACAGCATCTGTCCCCCGAATCGCCCCCGCTCTTTGCGATGGTGTAGTAGTACCTGCTCTGGATTTGTCGCTTAGTGAGGAATTCTGGAGCGTCGTAAAGGTTGCCGCCTTGCTGGAAAATTGATGGTAAAATTGGGGGCTGACAAAGCACAGTACCCAAAGCACAATGAATTGCGACTTCTTATTAAGACCGTGCCGAAAAACACCCGTCTTACGCCATGAGACAGCGGGTTACCGTAAAAAAGATCCATTTACCAGGTTCTGAGGTGCCAGGAGTAAAAAACCGGTTCAGAACCGTCGTGGATCGGTATCCACGTCAATGATGACCGGTCGCTGGTGGGACATCGCAGCGAGGATTGCAGGCCTGAGTTCCCCCGGCTGACTGACATGGATCCCGATGCCCCCGCATATCTCTGCATACCGGGCAAAGTCCGGGTTGAGCAGGTCGGTTGCATAGTTCGGGTAATTCTCCATCATCTGTTCGACCTGGATCATCCCCAGCTGGCGGTTGTTCAGCACGATCACGACCATCGGGAGATCGTATTTCACCGTTGTCACGAAATCCGACATGGCCATGGAAAATCCCCCGTCACCCGTGATACAGAAGACCGGCCGGTCCGGGTAGGCAATCTTTGCGGCGATGGCACCCGGCAGTCCACAACCCATGGTCGCGAGATACCCGGACATCGCAAACCGCTGCTGCTGCATCCTGAAGTTCCTGCCAAACCACCACTGGTTCTCCCCGACATCAAGCGAGATCACCGCATCAGCAGGGATCACGTCCGAAAGTACCTTCATGATGAACGGCGGGCGGAGCGGTACTGCAGTGCTGTCAGCTTCCCGGTCGCGTTGCCTGTCCCATTCCTGCTTCATACCGGCAAGCCGTTTTATTAATCCACCGTCTTCTCTCTCGTGAAGCAGGGGGAGGAGCCCGGGGATCACCAGGCTGCAGTTCCCCCAGAGCCCGACTGACTGCTGGTTTTTCCCGAGTTTGATCGGGTCGATGTCCACCTGGACAAACGGTTTGTCCTCCGGCACATTGGTGAATTTTGAGAACCCTACCCCGAAGGTGATGATGAGATCGGCTTCGTTTACGAGTGTCCGTGCCTGAGGGGACCCGACATTTCCCAAAATGCCCATTACATACGGGTCGTCTTCAGGGATGATCCCCTTTGCCCGGAACGTGGTGAGTACCGGTGCCTTGATCTTCTCCGCGATGGCATGGATGGTCCTGCCTTCAGGGTACGCCCCCCAGCCGGCAAGGATTACCGGGTTTCTGGCATTATTTATCGCAGCGGCAGCAGTGTTCATCAGAAGCGGGGACGGAAGGATATCGGGGCTGCTGATACAGGACTCGCGGGTGCAGAACTGCGAATCGAGCGGCTGTTTCTGGATATCATTGGGGACCGATACCTGGGCAACACCGCGGTGAATGATCGCATACTTCAGGGCACGGGTCAGCAGCAGGACTGCCATGTTCTTTTCATACACGGTATTGTTATAGACGGTAATCGGGCGGAAGAATGCATCCTGGTCTATCTCCTGGATACCCCCCGGGCCGGTGTACTGGGTCTCCACCTGCCCGTTGAGGGAGAGAACCTGCGCGTGATCTTCCTTTGCATCGTAGAGCCCGGTAGCAAGGTTGGTTGCCCCGGGGCCGGCGATGGTCAGGCACGCAGCAATCCTGCCGGTCAGTTTGTTGTACGCCGAGGCAGCCATTGCCGCATTCCCCTCATGCCTGACCACGATATACCGGATACCGGGATTTTTCCGGATCGCTTCCACGATACCGAGGGATGAAGTACCGGGGAGACCGAATACCACGTTCACCCCCCATGCGACCAGTTCAGCCACCATCACGTCCGAAACGGTCGTTGCCGAACCTGCGTGGATATCTTCAGCAGAGAGCATCCTGAACGCGTCCTTTCCTGCACCGCAGACCGGGCATGTCCAGGTATCCGGTAGGTTTTCAAAAGGTGTACCTGCGGGGATTCCTGCCTTTGGATCACCTGTTGTCTCATCATAGATATACCCGCAGACACTGCACTTCCATCGAGCCATTTTCTTCTTCCCCACCAACGACCTAGTATAATCACCTTCACCTAGATGAAAGATATGATCAGGTTAACGTCATAATGCGGAGTCATTCATCCAGGCCTCAGCCGGACTGGTCCCTGCCACAAGAAAAAGGGATGAAATTGATATCATAGGAAATAAACAGGTTGATGGGAAACATCGTGGAGGATAATCGCTGGTCGGTGCCGGATCTGGCAGGCGCCCTGCAATGGTGCGGGCAGAGAAGCCGGCAGCACATCAGCTGTACGCTTGCCGTAACCGCAGAATATGCAAAGAACCCCGAAGAGTCACACCATGCACTGGTGTCGCATCTCACCGGTATCCGGGCGGCGGGTGAACAATCGGGCGGCATTTCCTTTTCCGTAAAACCATCCGCGATCGGGATCCTTTTTGATCACGGGGAATATATCAGGAATCTTTCGCTCCTCTTTCACGAGGCTCTTGACCGCGGTGTACCGTTCGAGATCGATATGGAAGGCCGCCCGCTTGTCGGAGATACCCTCCGGTCAGCTCTTACCCTTGCAGGGGAGGGTGGGCCTTTAACAATTGCCCTGCAGGCATACCTTAACCGCACATCCAATGACCTCGCAGCATGTCTGGATGCCGGAATCAGCGTGCGTCTCGTAAAGGGAGCTTACCATGGGGATATCGGGGACTTCATCACCATCCAGGAGAGGTTCAGGACCCTTGCAGAGACCCTTATCTCGACAGGTGCACCGTTTTGTGCTGCAACCCACGACCCTGTACTGATCGACTGGCTCAAAGAAAAGATGCGGGACCATAAAGATCTCATGGAATTTGCCTTCCTGAAAGGACTTGCAGACCGCACGAAAACGGAAATGGCAGCAGATGGGTGGAGGGTAGCCGAATACGTCCCGTACGGGCCACCAGACCGTGCCTACATCCTGCGAAGGGAACGATATCTTTCAATCCTTGAACATCTCGGCAGGTCACCGGTGCCGTGAAATCGCATCATAAAAAAGACCTGCCCTAAAGGGTAGTCCCGATGTGAACTTTGAACAGCCACTATTTCGGTAAAAAAGTGAGGATTCGCTGGAAGCGGGTCCTATCGTATGCGGGTCTGTGCCTGCTCCCGCAGGTATGAAAGGAGGTAATACGGGCCGCCGATACCTCTGCCCGTCGAACCGCTCCCCTTCCAGCCGCAGAAGGACTGGGTCCCCGGCCATGCACCGGTCGTTGCCCCTCCGCGGCGGTTGGCATAGGTGACACCCGACTGGATGTTGTTGAAAAAATACGCGATCTCTTCGTCGTTTTCAGAGAATATTCCGGCTGTCAGCCCGAAATCGGTCGCATTCGCTTCCTGAAGTGCCTCGGCAAGGGTTGTGAAGGTAGTCATGATAAGGAGCGGGGCAAACAGCTCCTGGC
>DATEXZ010000226.1:0-6255 GCA_035256445.1 Methanoregula sp. | reverse complement strand
CTGCATTGCTCCTAAAATGAGAATTTATAATGATACCATTCCTCGGCTAACATTGATTTTCATGAACCGTCAATGAACTTTTTGTTCATATGAATCTTTTCGGAAAAAAATGTCCGGTTTGACAATCACCCATAGAAATATCCATAAATCCTACACTTTCAGGAACAAAAACAGGAGAATGGCGCATAGTCCGCCACCGATAGTGGCAAGCATATTGGTCCCGGCGTTACCCAGAAATCCACGGTTCTCCAGTGTCGCACCTACAAGGCTGTCGATATTCGTACCGACAAAACCCGCAATAGTGCAAATCACCATCATCCACGGAGTGATCACATGCAGCAGCAGGGCGACAAGTGATACCGTCAGTCCACCCAGAAGTGCAACCGCCTGACCCCGTACAGTAACCCCCCCATTCGTCCCTATCGGGACTTTTTTCAGGGTCGTGATCATGTAAGGAATTCCCCCGGTCACACCAATCTCACTTGCCAGGGTATCTGCCGCAGCGGTTGCCACACAACCGACATACATGACAATAAAGACCGGCTGCTGGAATACGCCGAAAAGAACCGCAGCTGCTGCTGCGACAATGCCGTTTGCAAAAACATTTTTGTATCCACGTGCCCCGCCCCTGCCCTGTTCTACACCAATCCTTTTTTTATACTCAAATTTATACCTGGTCGCCACAGAACCCAGAATGAAAAAAGAGAGCATAATCAGGAACCACTGCCCTCCCTGGGGAGCAGCAAAGACCAGCAGGATGATCCCCACGAGTGCAGCAGAGAAAAGGCCGGAAAGATCGGCGGTTTTTGCCCGGAACGCGAAAAATCCGAAGGTAAAACCGACAATAACAGCCATAACCACCAGAAGGAGGTCTGCCTGGTAATTCAGCTCCCGGATCAGCCACATCGTCATGGCAATCCCGATTGCCTCGATGACGAGAGCATCTTCATACTTAAGCAGGATGGTTTTCAGAAGGACCGCAGCGATGATCCCGAAAATCACGGTCAGGAAAAAATACTCTTTGAGATACGCTATTACCAGCACCCCTGCCCATGCCGTCGAGATAATGTAATACAGGTAGGTATTCAAATCGTCAGCACCACGCTGGAAGACCAGTTCTCCTAAGACGAGCATGGCAAGCGTGCAGCTGAATACAAAAAGGGGCAGGAGGGTAACACCGTAGAGGACGGCAATTACGCAAAACGAGTACGAGAGGTATTTGGTAGCAAAAAACCGCCACAGGACAAGAGAGAAGAGAATAACGATCAGGCCCATCAGCCACGCAGGCTTGACCGAGGGGGCAACCAGAATAGCACCAGCGACAAGCACCGCCGCAAAGCCCAGCCCTCCCTGTCGCTCCATTTGTCAGTTATTTGTCTTCAAGCAAAAAGAGTTTTATCGTGACCGGATTTTCCGGGCAGGAAAAACGCACACGGACGTTTCAGGTCCGGAACAAACAAGGATACGATTACTATATTTTATTTCACAACCAACCACCTCAGGAATGGTATCCTCTGATCAACTGCCGAAAAACTACGATTTCGCTGAGGTGGAGGAGCGCTGGCGCGGCACCTGGCGCGACGAAGATCATTATTTTGACAGGAATTCGGAAAAACCACAGTTTGTGATCGATACGCCCCCGCCGTACCCGACGGGCAGTTTCCATATAGGGAACGCATTAAACTGGTGTTATATTGATTTCTTTGCCCGCTATAAACGCATGAAGGGGTTCAATGTAATGTTCCCCCAGGGGTGGGACTGTCACGGTCTCCCGACCGAGGTAAAGGTAGAAGAACTGAACCATATTACGAAAAATGATGTTTCCCGGGAGGAGTTCCGGAGGATGTGCCGGGAACTCACCGAGAAAAACATTACCCAGATGCGGCTTACGCTCCGCAAAATGGCATTTTCAACAGACTGGAGTAATGAGTACATCACGATGCAGCCGGATTACTACGGCAAGACACAACTCTCGTTTCTCCGGATGCTTAAAAACGGGTACATCTACCAGAGTGAGCACCCGGTGAATTTTTGCTCCCGCTGCGAGACCGCTATCGCTTTTGCCGAAGTAGCATACGAAGACCGCGAGACCCAGCTCAATTATTTTGACTTTGGGGGCGTTGAGATTGCAACCACAAGGCCTGAGCTCCTTGCGGCCTGCGTGGCCCTGGCCGTTCACCCGGAAGATGAACGGTATCATTTCCTGAAAGGCAGGAAGATGAAAGTCCCGATTTTCGGTCATGAAGTGCCGGTCATTCAGGACACTGCTGTCGATCCGGCATTCGGCTCAGGCGCCGTCATGATCTGTACATTCGGGGACAAACAGGACGTCCACTGGTGGAAACAGCACAACCTTGCCCTGCGTAAGGCGATCGACCGTCAGGGAAAGATGACGGAAATTGCGGATGCCTACCGGGGCATGACCGCCGCTGAGTGTCGTACCGCAATCCTTGCCGATATGAAATCCCTGAATATCCTGAACCGCCAGGAGAGACTGGCCCAGCGGGTAGGTACCTGCTGGCGCTGTAAAACGCCCATCGAGATCCTCTCAGAGCGCCAGTGGTTCGTAAGAATAAAACCGGATGAGATCCAGGAGGCCGCTCACCAGATTACCTGGTATCCTGAACACATGCTCCGGCGGATGGAGAACTGGATCGAACAGATGGAATGGGACTGGTGCATCTCCCGGCAACGGATCTTTGCAACGCCGATACCTGTCTGGTTCTGTACAAAGTGCGGTGATATGATAACGCCGGATGAAAAAGATCTGCCCGTTGATCCGACCATGGTACAACCGGACCATACCTGTCCGAAGTGCGGGGGCAATGATTTTATTGGTGAAGCTGATGTCCTTGATACCTGGATGGACTCTTCGATTTCTGTCCTCAAGGTGACCGGTTGGGACGGCAAAGGGGTTCCCCCCTTTTTCCCTGCCCAGATCCGTCCCCAGGGCCATGACATCATTCGCACCTGGGCATTCTATACGATTCTTCGTTCCGTCGCCCTGACCGGGCAAAAACCCTGGGATGAGATCCTGGTTAACGGTATGGTGCTGGGAGAAGACGGGTTCAAGATGAGCAAGAGCCGGGGCAATATCATTGTTCCTGAGGAGATTCTGCTGAAGTATGGCGCCGATGCGCTCAGGCAATGGGCAGCAATGGGAGCGGCGACAGGATCGGACATCATGTTCAGCTGGAACGACGTGGTGGCGGCATCACGTTTCCAGACCAAGCTGTGGAACATTGCCCGGTTCGTCCTGATCCAGCTTGAGAAGGAAGGTTTTGATAAAAACGTTCCGGTCACTGCGCTTGCCGACCGGTGGCTTCTCGTCCAGCTCTCAGACACGATCCAGGCGGTGAGTGATGCGATGGAGTGTTACCAGTTTGACGTGGCACTCAAGGCAATCCGTGAGTTTGCCTGGGATACTCTTGCCGATAATTACATTGAACTGGCTAAAGGCAGGTTGTATACCGGGAACGAGTCCCGGAAAAGTGCCCTCCTTGTTCTCTCTACCGCGTTAGATTCTCTCTGCAGAATGCTCGCGCCATTTACACCGTATTTTGCTGAGGAGTGCTATACTAACCTGAACAAAGGCGCTTCCGTGCACAGTCAGCCATGGGTTTCCTTCACATATGACGATGAAGCAGCGCGAAATGAAGGCGACCTGCTCGTGCAGGTGGTGGCAGGAGTGCGCAAATATAAGCACGACAGCGGGCTTGCACTCAATGCCCCTCTTGGCAGGGTAACAATCTACGCACCCCACACGGTAAACGATGAAGGCGACACCGGCCGTACGCTGAATGCTGATGTCCACTGGCGCACTGATGCAGCACAGCTGGAGCGTGCAGTCACCGATATCAGTTTCAATCGTGCGGTGATTGGGCCGGCATTCCGCAAACAGGCACAGGCATTCATGGCAGCAGTCAGGGTTCTTTCACCCGACCAGCTCGAGAATCCGCCAAAAACGATTCTCCTCGAAGGTAATGAAGTGGAGATCCCGGAAAACGCCTTTACCCCGAAGTTCTCGTACATTGAGGAAGGAGCAAAAGTCGATGTGATTACCGTCGGCGACGTGATTGTGACAATAGTAAAATCTGCCTGATGGCGTCGGCGACGAACAGGGCAATCTCATCTTTTTCTTTCACTGCATCGACCAGTATGAACCGTGACGGGTCTTTGAGGGCAAATTTCAGGTAATTATTCTGTACTTTTTCAAGTACTTCCCGTTTCTCGAAATGCTCCCGCTCGTCCTGCGGTTTGAGCCGGGAAAGAGCTTCATCGACGGGAAGGACAAAAAGGAATGTCCTGTCCGGCCTGATCGTCCAGGCATTGTGCATGGCCCGCAGCCATCCCTCCGGATCCGGTATCACCCCTTCGAGCGTGACTGACTGGTATGCGTACCGGCTGTCGCTGTACCGGTCGGAGATCACCAGCCGGTTGTCAGCCAGTGCGGGACGGATAATTTTTTCGAGATGAGCTGCATGATCGGCAACGAAAAGTGCTGCTTCGGTTACCGGGTCCATCTGTTCTGCTATCGCCCGGCGGACGGCCTCCCCGATCCAGGTAGCCCCGGGCTCCCGGGTGAAGACCGGATCAAGGTCGGCAAGGGATTCCTGAAGCGCCCTGTGCAAGGTGCTCTTCCCGCTTCCGTCAATACCTTCCAGCGTGATCAGCAACAGCATCCCCTCCGGATCCATGCAACCGGGACGATTCCCCGGTGCAGGGCAGTGCTGATGATGGCGCCATCAAATCCTGATTCGCTGATCGTTTCGAGATCGGCACAGGATGCAACACCTCCCCCGTACATGAGCTTTCCATCGTATGCACTGCGGAGTTTTTCCAGCATCTGTCCGTCAATACCCTTTTCTGTGCCGACAGCGCTGACATCAAGCAGAATACACCCCTCAAAATCCCAGTGCTGCGCAGAGGTTAACACCTCCACCGGATCTTTTCCGGAGGGAATGACAAGCCCCTGTTTTACATCAATGCTCAGAAAGCCCCCATGATACCGTGACAGGTCGCTGCCCCCGGTCTCAGTTCCCACAATATTCACGATATTCTCACCTGCCAGCACATCAGAAGGAGACTGACACCCGCGGTCGACATAACAGCACCTGACATTCTTTGCACACTTCTGAATGATGGCATCATGGGACCCGGTCCCCTCGATCCGATCGAGATCGGCAATATAGAGATATTCCGGCCGGATTGACTGTACAAAACCGATAGGTTCTGCCGTCGGAGAACACCCCCAATCAAGAGTTTTGTAGGTCTCACGTTGCCCGGATTTGCCGTGAACGACCAGATTTTGCCGCAAATCCATTGCAAGAAATAGTTTCATAGGCGAACGCAATCACTATTAGGATAAAAGATCATTAAACTTTATGCAATTGTTGGTCAGCCCGAGTACTATTGAGGAAGCAAAACATTCCGTCGCAGCTGACATAATTGATGTCAAAAAACCTTCAGAAGGCTCACTGGGCGCCAACTTTCCCTGGGTGATACGCGAAATCAAAACACTGGTGGCAAAACCCCTGAGTGCAGCGATCGGCGACTTTGATTATAAACCGGGAGGAGCTGCACTTGCTGCCTATGGCGCTGCCTGCGCAGGTGCTGATTTCATAAAGATCGGACTTGCCTTTGACGGGCAGGAAAAAGCACGTGATGTCATCAGTGCCGTTGTCAGGGCCGTAAAGGATGAGTTTCCCGAGAAATTTGTTGTGATTGCTGCGTATTCGGATTACCAGCGTATGCATTCTATCTCTCCTTTCGAGATGGCACCCATCGCTGCCGAGTGCGGGGCTGATTTTGCCATGGTCGATACCGGCATCAAAGACCGTAAGAGCACCTTTGCATTCATGGATGAAGAGACGCTGCGTGCATTCACGTATACAAACGGAAAACTCGGGCTCGGGACGGCGCTCGCCGGTGCATTTAAATTTGAAGATATTGATGCCCTGAAAAGGATCAATCCGGATATTATCGGTGTGCGGGGGATGGTCTGCGGCGGTGACAGGAATGCAACCGTCAGGGAAGACCTCATACAAGCCGCACTTGCCATGATCAGGTGATATATGTTCGTCGAAAAACTGGATGTGCCACTCTCCTTAACCTTTGATGATGTGCTGCTCGAACCCCGCGAATCCTGGCTTGAACCTGCCGAAGCGGATACACGCTCGAAGTTTACGAAAAAAATACATCTGAACATCCCGCTCGTGTCCGCAGCAATGGATACGGTTACCGAAGCTCCTATGG
>DATEXZ010000225.1:0-9646 GCA_035256445.1 Methanoregula sp. | reverse complement strand
TGCCGGCGTCCACCTGCACCGGGCATTTGGCAGCTACGAAGTTCCGCAGTTCGATCCTTTCCTGATGCTGGATGATTTCCGGGCACCGCGGCCGGAAGATTATCTTGCCGGTTTTCCAACCCACCCGCACCGCGGAATAGAGACGGTCACCTACATGCTCAAAGGATTTGTGGAACATGCAGACAGCATGGGAAATGCGGGGATAGTGAACGCCGGTGACGTCCAATGGATGACGGCAGGGTCCGGTATCGTACATTCGGAAATGCCAAAACCGGTAAACGGACAGATGGGGGGATTTCAGCTCTGGGTCAACCTTCCCCGTTCTCACAAGATGATGGACCCCCGGTACCAGGAAATAACCCAGACCCAGGTACCGATCGTTTCCCCGAATAAGGGGGTCACCGTCCGGGTAATTGCCGGTTCGGCTGGTGGCGTTACCGGTCCGGTCCGCGATATTGTCGCAGATCCGGAGTATCTCGATGTGACGATGGACAGGAGCACAGCGTTCTCCCAGCCGGTGAAGGAAGGTTACACAGCGTTTGCGTACGTGATTGGCGGGGAGGGAACATTTGATACAGGGGAGGGACACCAGGTGTATAATCGTGACCTTGTCCTGTTTGGTGACGGGTCATCGGTAACAGCTGGATCTTCTGCAAAGGGGTTCAGGTTCCTCTTCTTTTCGGGAAAACCGATCCATGAACCGGTTGCCTGGCGGGGTCCTATCGTGATGAATACTGCTGATGAACTACGGGTGGCGTTCAGGGAATATGCAGATGGCACATTTATCAAAAAGAAAGCGTGATGATCAGACTGGACCGCGACCTGGTGGTGAGGAAACGAATAATCTGCCATTTCTTACGTCATCAGATACCATCAGATTTATCCTGCAGGAGACATCCTTTCGCCAGATCTTTGAAGTGCCGGAATACCGGTTCGATGATCTGACCCCCCATGACAGGGTGATCGATATCGGTGCAAATGTTGGTGCTTTCTGTATCCGTGCTTCCTGTTACTCTTCAAATGTGGTTGCAGTAGAACCCGTGACTGCAGCACTTCTCCGAAAGAATATCCGACTGAATGATGTTCCTGTACGGGTCATTGAAGCAGCACTGGGCGACGGGAGGGAGATAAAGGTCAGTTGGGATGATCGTGAAGTTACTTCTCCTTCGTTTCCTCTCACAACTATCATCGATATGGCAGGAGGCTGTGATTTCCTGAAATGTGATTGCGAAGGTGCAGAATGGCTGATAAATCCACCTGATCTTGCCGGAATCCGCAGGATCGAGATGGAACTCCATACTCCCCCTATCAGCGGACCACCCAACTCCTTACTCCTTGATTATATCGATCAATACTATCATTTTACCCTTGATCGAAAGCCTGTTCATTCAGCACTCGGAGTGATGGGAGTTCTCCATGCCGAACGTAAGTAAAGTACAAAGCCCCGATTACTAAAACAACGAAAGAATCCATAGGTGCCAAGGTTCTTGAACCGGGTCTTTCAAAACGATGTGTAGGAAATTCTATGTGCACTGATACCATAGACCAGAAAAATGCCTGTCTGGATGAGATTCTTGCCAGCAGACGCTCGTACAGGATGTTCAGATCTGAATTCCCCCCGGATGATGCGATCAGGCGCATAATCCACGCCGGGCTCCTGGCACCGTTTGCAGCAGCCGCCGTAGGAAATTCAACGGATTATTTTCGCCGGTTTTTTGTGATGAGGAAGGGATCACGGAGTATGGCCGCTGCGTCTCCTCTTGTCATGGAACAGGTTAAAGTCATGGAGCAGGGCATTGAAACTGAAATGAAAAAGAATCCGGAACTTCGAACGAAAGCTGTTTCCTTCGTCCAGCGTCTCACTGCAATGCGGAAAATGGGCAGGGTACCAGGAATCGGGACTGCACCTTTTTATATTGTAGTCGCCGAACGCAAAGGATTTCCTTCGGTGGAGCAGCAGTCTCTCGCCCACTGCCTGGAAAACATGTGGCTGAAAGCCACCGCCCTCAACCTTGGGTTCCAGATGGTCTCTGTAACGGAACGGATGTCATCCGATCCGGCGTTTTGCAGGATACTCGGAATTCCAGCCGGGGAATGGGAACTGATGGGGTGTGCGATTGGATATTCGCAGGAAGAACTCGGACCCTCAATCCGTCCTCCTGTTGAGGATGTCACCCGGTGGCTGGAATAAATATGCATGGAAAAATCTGCTCTGGAGAAACAGGAATGAACAGAGTGTTCGCACCCAAACCATGAAAATCATTAAACCATGCAATTTCAGGAGGATCACCCGCCTCAGGGCCTCTCCGAGGCACGGCGGGGCAGTGCGGTGTTTTGCAAATATACCTACAGACACCGATCCGCCGCGGGGGCGCCCCGTCGGGGGCGGCGGGGTTCATCGCAAATAAATAAGAGGTATAAACATTTCACTACGCACATCTGTTTAATTCTATTTTCATAGGAAATCTTGTTTTTATAGAGTGATCTCACCGAAGAACATGCCGGATGGTGTCGCCAGAGGGGGCGGTTTTCACCGTCAAAAAAACCTATGGAAATTCTGGTACACCGGAGCCTGCTACGAGCCCGGTTGTACCTTATTTCCCCCGCCCCCCGAATTTCAAAGGTCATTATTCGGAAAAATGCGGAACCGGGCCGGAATTGCTCAACGATGCCCGACGGGAACGAATGAGGTCGAATATAGCAGTGTTACGAAGACCGAAAGCGGGAGGGGAGGTGGTTTGGGACACAGCTGATACGGGCAGGGAGATGTGTTTGCATCCTCACCGGGAACCTCAGGGGAAATGAGGAATTCCACAGAGCACATTTAATTTCTATTTTTTTAGTAAAGGGGACCTGCAGAGATCATTAATTTTTCTAAGGTTCCCTCAACATCATTCCCAAGATGCGCCAGCTGTTTGTTTTGTTTGCGGAGGATTTCAATTAAGGATTATTTTCGGTTTTTCAATCTTTCAATGCGGCCTGATATCCGGTCTTTTGCTTTCCTTGTTCCTGAAGTATCGCGTTCGATCTCAATCATAAGGATATCCCCTTCCCGGCAGTCCGGTGGGAGAAGGGAAACCGGGAGGTTGATCCGTGCCGCTTCATCGTCCAGTGAGATCAGAACTGCCATTGTCCCTTCAATCCGATCGATGGTCGCTTTCATGATTACTCTTGTTTATGATTTTTGATCAATGATATTCCCGTTGCCATCTTTCAATGTTGCCAGGTCATTCGTATTGCTCCATAATGGATCTTCCAGACCCATGAACAGTGAGGTGTCATTCATCGTCCCCTTTCCGGAATACACGGTCACTGAAGATCCCGGCATGAGGATATATGCAGGGAAGACATACGGGTCCGACCCTGTCCTGTCCGAGAGTGTCCAGCCGGACAGGAGAACTAACCCTTCGCCGCGGTTTGTCAGGCGCACCCACTCGTTATTCAGGTTATGCCGGTCATCACCCGGGGCATCGAACTGTATTGCACTGATGTATATCCATGATGCATTGCCGATCTGCGGCACAGCAGGTAATGAAGGAATAGTCCAGTTTTCCGGGACTGGGGGCAGGGTTACTGAGGGCAGAGGGATGACCATATCACGAGGAAGGGTCGGGAGAGTAAAAACAGGAACCGGAGTACCAGTCACGACCCCAGAAACATTCATTCCGGTTTTTACCAGATACGACATCCCGTCACTCCTTACAAGGATAGTCCCGTCCCGATCGGTGCGGTAGACCATCACGCCATTCTTTTCCAGCAGATCCATGGTCTCTGTATGCGGGTGACCGTAAGGGTTGTCCTCCCCCACTGAAATCACAGCAGCCTCCGGATGGACCCGTGCAAGAAATGCAGGGGATGTTGATGATGAACTCCCGTGATGCCCGACTTTCAGGATCTCGGCGTCAAGCGGGTACCCGGTCCTGATAAGGGCATCCTCCCCCTCTTTGCCAAGATCCCCGGTCATCAGAAAGTCGATCACACCATACGAGATGCGGAGTACTACCGAATTGGCATTCAGATCGTCCGCGGACTGATCTTTTGGCGGAGATAACACCAGAACCTTCAGAGACGGGTCAATATCAATGGTCTGTCCCTGTTCCGCAACCAGGTAGGGGATCTGTTTCTGTTCAATCGTCTCAAGGAAGTGTTCATATGACGGTGACGTATGGGGCAGCCCGGTATCGAGCACTTTTCCTACCGGAAACGTTTCGATGACCATCTGCATTCCCCCGATATGATCGGAGTGGGGGTGTGTTGCAATCAGCAGATCGATTCTTGTCACACCACGGGATCGCAACTCACCGACTACCCTGTCCCCCATTTCATATTCCCCGGCATCGACAAGGATTGTTTTTCCCTCGTAAAAAAAGAGAGCCGAGTCGCCCTGCCCGACATCGAGAAAATATACGAATAATTTTCCCTCATTCTCGGCAAGGTGTGACCGCCCGCTCGTATTAAAACCGGGAAAGGTAATCGTACCAAGACAACCGGTAACGACAGCGAATCCGACAAGGACCAGACAAACGGCGGCAGCAGATGATGCACGGTGCGTCCATCCTTTTTTTTGTGCGGGTCTTCTGTACATATCAGCTGTTCTGTGCGCGACGGACGAGCTCAAATGCCGCGAATGAAGCACTCTCCCGTATTGCCGCTTCACCGGGAATTTCACCATCTAGCATCAGTACCCTTCCATCGCAGATCGTCGTTTCGACTGCCCCCCCGTTACATGAATACACAAGATTTGAGGTGGGGTTATGAAGCGGTGTATTGCATACCCTCCGGGTATTAACCAGGACGATGTCGGCTGCTGCGCCGACTATAAGTCTTCCCGTTCCAAAACCCAGTGCATCTGCCCCGTTTACCGTTGCCATCGCCAGGGCTTCATGCGCCGGAAGGATGGTGGGATCGTTCCAGTAAAACTTCTGGAGGAGTGCCCCGATCTTTGCCTCTTCAAACAGATCGAGATTATTGTTTGAAGCACAGCCATCCGTGCCAAGACAGACATTCACACCCGCACCCGACAACCATGGGTAGGGCATTGCCCGGTGCGTCGCAAGTTTCATGTTGCTTGCCGGATTGTGCGATACGCTGACCCTTCGGTTCTTCAGCAGGGTGCATTCTGCTTCATCCAGCCAGCAGCAGTGCGCTGTTACCGTGCCGGGGGTAAGGATACCGCATTCATCCAGAAAAGCTGTCGGGCGCATACCGTATCGGGCGACACAGTCCTGGACTTCCTTTTCTGTTTCCGAAAGATGGATGTGGGTACCAATCTTCTGTTCTTCTGCAAATTCCGCACACCACATCAGCCCCTCTTTTGAAACGGTGTATATCGCGTGAGGTCCGGCAGAGGCCTTGATCCGGGGGTTGTTCAGGCTCTTCACATGTGCAACGAAATTCTCGGTCGTTGTACACTCAGTTTCTCGTTTTTCTTCGTTGAAAAGATCGATGAACCCGTACGAGAGCACTCCACGAATACCGGATTCGTCAACCGCCCTGGCTGCATCATCCATAAAGAAATACATATCGTTAAACGCGGTCGTGCCGCTCCGGATCATCTCAAGACAGGCAAGGCGCGTGCCAAGATAAACATCATCACCGGTAAGATGTGCCTCAAGCGGCCATATCTTCTGGCTGAGCCAGTCCTGCAGGACCATATCATCAGCATATCCCCGCAACAGGGTCATTGCCGCGTGGGTATGGGTATTTACGAGGCCAGGGAGTGCGATGGCGTGATCACCGTCAATAATAAACTCCGCCTCACCCTTGTGCCTCACCCGTTCATTTTCACTGATTCCGGCTATGATCCCTGTTTCATCGATAAAAATATCGACTTCCTTCCCGTCAACCACCAGATTGGTGATCAGCAGTGAATGCTTCTTTTCAAAGATATCTCTCATCCCTTCCATAGATATCAGCCCATGTGCCCGATGATCGTGTTAACTATCTGGCCTGTCCGGGTACAGTACTCTTTTGACGTCGCGAGGATGTGCTCATAGGTCAGTACTTCACCACCCAGCCCGTTAGCATAATTATCAACAGTGCACAGCGCTGCAAATTCCATGCCGAGTTCGCACGCGAGCGTTGCTTCCGATGCCACGGTCATTCCAACGACATCAGCCACCTGCGCGAGTGCTTTTACCTCGGCAACTGTCTCGATCCGTGGGCCGCATGTCTGTACATACACTCCTCCGAATTGTGCAAAGGGTATCAGGCTGAAAAGATCTTTACCGAGTCGTGCGGAGAGTTCCGGTCGGACATGCTCTGTTGCATGATCGTGGATTGACGGGATATCGGTCAGGCTGATGTAATCAGTTGGGATTACCAGGGATCCGGGCGTGATCGCAGGTTTAAGAGATCCAGCTGATCCAAATGCAACAATCCGGTCCACACCGGTAATCGCCAGTGCTGCAAGATTCGCCCGGTAGTTAATCCGGTGGGGAGGGCGTCCGTTCTGGTGGCGCATGAGCATCACGATATCCCCCGAGAGGATCTCAGCGGTGCCAAACGGCGTACTAACCTTCTTCTTTTCCAGTACGGGGAGTGTTGAAAAGAGAAGACTCGTGCCCCCGATGATGCCCAGCATCAGTACCACCTTTCCCGGTGTGCCGGACCTGCTGGAAATCTGTCAATATCTGCGCACTGCATATTTTTCCTGCTCTGGAGAAAGGTTGTTCATTGATGCACTAATAGGTAGCGCACATGCGTAAAAGGGGATAAATAAAGGTAAATTCGAAAACAAACCACAGTTCTCTATGGCGAGATTCGAGACCGTGGGCGATGAAACCATCAAACAGGGCAGATGCACGGACATATATTTTGTGCGCACGGAAGAAATGCTATGCCGGGAAGACATCAATCCGGCCGTTTCAATGGAAGTGACAGCTGCAGCGCTGCCGGATTCATGGGCGGTTTTCTGCGGGCTCTCCGATGTCATCACCCTTCTTGAGGGACTTCCCGTCACCGTGGATGCGATGCCGGAAGGAACTATCTTTGTTAAAAACGAGCCGGTCCTGCGGATTTCCGGGAAGTATTGTGATTTCTGCAGGTACGAAACTGCGATCCTCGGTTTCCTCTGCCATGCCTCAGGAATTGCATCGGCAGCGGCACATATTATGGTTGCTGCACAGGGACACCCGGTGTATTCATTTGGTTCGCGGAGGCAGCATCCTGCCATTGCCGGGATGATCGAACGTGCAGCATGGATCGGGGGGGTTGACGGGGTCTCGAACACCTGTGCCCCGGAAGGGATGCCGGTCGTCGGGACAATGCCGCACGCATTCGTGATGTGTCATGAAAAACCTGAAGATGCCTGGCGCTCATTTGACCGGCATGCCCCGGCAGAGGTTCCCCGTATCATGCTCTGCGATACATGGTGTGACGAAAAGTCCGAATCACTGAGGGCAGCAGAATGCGGAGCAACCATGGTACGTCTCGATACACCGCGATCCCGGAGAGGCGATATGCTTGCGATCATCGACGAGGTGCGATGGGAGCTGGATGCACACGGGTATGATAAGGTTAAGATCCTGCTGACCGGAGGGGTGACCCGCGAGGATATAATTGTCTCGGTGAAGAGCGTTGATGCATTCGGCGTCGGTGGTGCTATAGCCAATGCACCCGTGATTGACTTTGGCATGGACATTGTCGAGATCGAAGGAAAGGCAAAGGCAAAACGGGGAAAGCGGAGCGGGATCAAACAGGTCTACGAATTGCCCGGTGGTGAACACCAGATGCTCCCGATTGGTAAGAAAGCACCTGCAGGTGGTAAACCCCTGCTTGAACCGTTCATCAAAAACGGAATTGTTGTGAAAGGCTCCGACATGCAGGACGCACGAAAAAGGGTATTGGAAAAATTATCTGCAATCACTTGAGAAAAATGAGTTTTTATCTGGAATGAATAAAGAGGTCCCCCTCCTGATTCATAAAATCATAAATTTGGGATAAGCAACGATTCGTATCTCTCTTTCCCCTGATATGATAAACGACGACGCCCCCGAAGAGACGCCCCCGCGGCGGATTCAGTTACTAAAAATTCTGAAACCTTCCTGACCCTCCGTGCCTCTGAGAGGCCCTGATGCGGGTTAGCCTCATAATTATTTTTTTTAGATTAGATATGACTCTCTCCGAAACCGAACGCCTCTTTGTCGACCAGTGGTTAGGAAATCTCCCCATATCCACCCTTTCGATCCCAGAAAAGTCTTGGAACGGAAAAAATCCGCAATCGTGAGCATGTTTTTCAGATTGGCGGAAGACTTGTCACCATCACATATATCATTAAAAAATCCCGCCGAAACATTCCCGCGTTCTGCAGATTCTGGTAGACACTGGTGAAAAGAAAGCCTAATTCTTTTAACCAATGCCGTACAACAATGTTAGAGCGGGGCCGGTAGATCAGTGGTAGATCGCTTCCTTGGCATGGAAGAGGCCGCGGGTTCAATTCCCGCCCGGTCCATCCTGCTTCTGTGTTTTCTTTTCCAAAACGTACTTTTTTATGCTTAAGGGGAGAGGCTTACTTCAGAACGACCATGCATGTCCGTGATCTGATCCTCCCTGAAGACAAGGTTTTCTTTTCGCTGTTCGCACAAATGTCAGAGACTATTGGTGAAGCGGCGATCACGCTCAACGAGATCACTCATGAACTTCCTCAGGGAACAGAAAAAGCCCAGAAAATACACCAGCTCGAGCATAAAGCTGACGAAATTACACGGCACATCTATGAAAAACTCAATGAATCGCTGATTACCCCCCTGGAGCCCGAAGAGATCTCCCGTCTGGCACCCGTTATGGATGATGTCATGGATCGCATCGACAGGGTCACCCAGCAGATTTGCACGTATGGTTTAACTGAGCAGAACGACAAGCTCCGTGAATTTTCCTATATGATCCTCCTTGCGTCTGCAGAGATCACCAAGGCGTTTAAAGAGTTGCGGGAAATGGAAAAATTCCAGGGTATCAAAGATCATGCAGACGAGATTAACCGTTTGTACAACAGGGCACTGGAACTCCAGTCAGCGGCAGTACTTGAACTCTTCAAGTCAAAGGATCTTCTCCTGATAATCAAACTCAAGGATATATACGAAGGGCTCGGCCTGGTAATGGAGAAATGCAATGATGTTGGTCACGCACTCAATGACATCATCCTGAACCATTCCTGATATCATGGAACCCCTCATAATTTTTGGCGTCATTCTCGCGCTCTTCCTGAATTTTGTCAACGGGGCCAACGATGCGGCGCATTCAATTGCTACTGTCGTGGCAACGCGTTCCCTCTCACCATGGCGTGCCGTACTTATGACATCGCTGTGCAACATGCTGGGACCGTTTATCTTCACGACTGCCGTTGCAACCACTATCGGGACTGCGATTGTCCATCCCGCTTCTTTAAACCCGGTTTCCATTATTGTAGCGATGGGAGTGGCCGTCTCGCTCGTCTTTGTTGCGACCCGTGCCGGCCTGCCGATTTCGAGCAGTCATGCGATGGTAGGCGGTCTTCTTGGTGCAGGCATGGGCGCTGGCGGTCTGGCCGCAGTTATCGTTCCGGAAGCAATAACATTTATCGATCTCGGTATCGCCGCACTGGGAGGTGCTCTGGCCGGTACCATCGTCCTGGGTGTTCTGACTGCTGCGCTTAAAGGAGATGTCCGTC
>DATEXZ010000224.1:0-3822 GCA_035256445.1 Methanoregula sp. | reverse complement strand
AAACTTGCCTGGGATGTGTTCATGGAATGCACGGCAATTGCAAAGAGCCTGAAACTCTATGGTGCCGGACAGGATATGCTCGCCGATGCGTTTGCGGGAAATGTCAAAGGAATGGGCCCCGGTGTTGCAGAGATGGAGTTTGAGGAACGGGGCAGCGATCCTGTCCTCGTTTTCATGGCAGACAAGACCGAGCCGGGGGCATGGAACTTCTTCCTGTACAAGATCTTTGCAGACCCGTTCAACACCGCTGGTCTGGTGATCGACCCGTCGATGCACAGTGGTTTTATTTTCGAAGTACACGACCTGTTCAAAAAGCGCCGTATCATGTTCCGGTGCCCGGAAGAGATATACAACCTGCTCGCCTACATCGGCGCACCTTCGCGCTACGTCATCAAGCACGTCTTTAAAAAGGATGGCACGATAAGTGCATCGACGAGTACGCAGCGCCTTGCCCTGCTCGCAGGGAGGTATGTGGGTAAGGATGATCCGGTCATGATTGTCCGGGCCCAGAGCGGTTTTCCCGCTGTGGGAGAGGTCATCGAACCGTTCTGTACCCCTGTTCTTGTCGCAGGCTGGATGCGGGGGTCCCACCACGGCCCGTTCATGCCGGTCGGATTGTGTGATGCCAACTGCACACGTTTCGACGGTCCGCCGCGAGTCATCTGCATGGGCTTCCAGGTATCGGACGGAAAACTTATCGGTCCGGCCGACATGTTTGATGATATCGGGTTTGACCGGGTGCGGGCACGGTGCAATGAGATCGCTGATCTCATCCGGGCTCAGGGACCGTTCG
Source organism: Methanoregula sp. (assembly GCA_035256445.1). Lineage (GTDB taxonomy): Archaea > Halobacteriota > Methanomicrobia > Methanomicrobiales > Methanospirillaceae > Methanoregula. Next base: position 3,029 of record DATEXZ010000224.1, on the reverse strand, counting down.
AACCCCACCGCCTCTCACTCGGGGAGATGGAATATACCACCCTCCCGGGAGTTGAAAAAGAACTTGCGAAGCGCTGGGAACCGCTTCCCGAGACCTGATTTTTTTGCTGAGTAAGAAATCCTCGAAATATTTTTCTTAAACGCTCTTTTATGGGCTGCGGCACGTAATGCCTCCGTCCCCGCCGCTGTGGCATCCTCCTGGAGCGATAATTCCTGAGTAGGTAATACAACCACAATCGGTAAGTGCAGGGGCGGTTCTGTGGCACAGGCACTGTCCCCTCCGAAAACAGGTGATTGGCAATTTGTTGTAATCTTGGGGTTTCAACATGAAATTAAATTAAACAGATATGAGTAACGGAATGTTACATTCCTCATAATTATTTATGATGAACTCCGCCGCCCCCGAAGGGACGCCCCCGCGGCGGATCAATAACAAAATCATTGATTGAAAAAATCCCGGGAATCTTTCTGCCCCGCCGTGCCTCGGAGAGGCCCTGAGGCGGGGAACCCTCATAAAATTACAGGGTTTAATGATTTTCATGGTTCGGGTGAGAACCATTCCTGTTCATGCCCGATTCAACAGAGCCGGTTTTTTCTTTCGTTTTCTTTCCGTTCCGTTATCTCTCTTCATATACCCTCCATGGACACCCTACGTACCCCTGATATTCATATGAAATGTTTCTTTGGTTCGTGCTCATGAGCAAACTTTAATTATCTTACATCCCAAATTAGGGCAGATGGTTAACGGAATTGTTTTGCCGATAAAAAAAGTGTTTGGGCTCGTGGATTCAAAAATATCTGTCGAGATCAAAGACGAGGAAAAGAAACTGCAGGGGCGCCTCGTTGCCGTGGACGAGTACCTGAATATTCACATGGAAGAGACCATTGAATTTATCAATAACCAGCGGGGAAGAAGCCTTGGCACAGTCGTAATCAGGGGCAATAATATCCTGACTATTGCGCCTCTTATCTCATGAGCGGACAGGTGGTCACCGTGGAAGATCCTGTTGATGATGCACTGAAACTGATCCAGTCGAAACCCGAAGGAATTCTCCAGAGCGAGCTCTGGAAGGAACTGGGTGTTGACAGCCGCAAATGTTCGCGGATTGTCAAGAAACTTGAAGAGGGCGGGCTCATCGAGAGGTCCGAGTTCAGGAAAGACGGAATCAAAACCTATCTCCTGCGTGCAAAACAGATGCCGGTGAATCCCTGCGACCTTCTCGCCGGTGATGAATTAATCCCCTGTATCAACTGCGAACTGGAATGTATCGTTGAGGAATGTCATCCGCTCATGGACTGGATGTACCAGCTGGCCATCGTCCATCATACGGAATAATTTTCTTTTTTTCCCTGGTGAAGTGATTACTGGTGTACCGATGTAATCATTTCGATATGCTCATAACCAGAATCAGCAGATCTTTATCCTGTTTATTATGAACCGATACAGGATTCCGCTTATACTCCAGTGCCTCGTTTTTTTGATCCCTCTGAATATCTTCATGTGGGGAGACTGGATTATTGTTGATCTCCAATGGGCGTTCTTCCGATTCCAGAGTTCGCCCTACGGAGACAGTCTGATTCCCATCTATAAGGATATCAGTTATATCCTGCTCGGTCAGACTTCGGGAATCCACCCTGTTCTTGCTGTCGTATTCTGGGTGGCGGGAGGAACTCTTCTTGTCATCGGTCTTTTAAGTATACTTTTTGCCTACATCAACGAACGACCGGATTTTATCAGGAAAACATCGATTATCACTATTTTCGCAGGAATCTTCTTTGGTCTCTCGGCAATCGAACGATTCGTCGGGGGTTTTGCAATTCCCGTGGGCGTTCCGGTAATCCTTATCATCGGATGGTGGATGTACCGGGAGGGATCCGGTGATGACGAAACCGATGATGAACCCGGTGATGGGAACCATGACGAACCTGGTGATGAAAAGGTGATCGGGCCTCAATAACTTTCAACATTTTTTTCCAGATGATTTCACAGAAAAGGTTTGTCTCACCAGAACCACCTGAATCCGGAGCCACTGGAGCACAATGCGACTGGTTTTCGGAACACTAAGGAATCCGGCGAGAACCGTCATTTCATTCTTCTTGTTCGTGTTGTACGTGAAATTCCTAAGGCCACTGCGTATCAATTCCCTGATTCGCTTAAAAAATCAGCCGAAAACCCTGGATTCTCAACAACTATTTATCGCACAACCTTCCACCTCATATGAGTGGACAGCACGCCATCTCCTCCGGGACAGTATCTATGATCTCTGTTTTGTTTGTCGACGATAATACCGATCTTTTCGGGCAGATCCGCTCATTTCTGGAAAAGACCGGCGATATCAGGATCGACAACGCCCGTTCCATAAAACAGGCAATCGAGAAAATGAAAGGCCGTACCTATGATGTAATCCTTTCCTACGAGCAGATACCGGAAGTTAATGGCATTGAATTTGTCTCTGATATGAATGGCATTGAATTTTTAAAATATCTCAAATCAACGGGAAATACAACCCCGGTGATCCTGCTCTGCCGGAGGGGTTCCCAGAAGATTGCTGTTCAGGAAGTCATGATCGGCTCCGAGATCAGCATCCCGAAAAATGGCGATATACGCCCGAATCTTCCCGAACTGGTTACCCTTATCAAACAGACCATGCTGCGAAGGAAAGCAGAACGGGAAGTCAAAATGCAGAACGACCAGCTCGCCTCCATCCTGTCTGCAACTCCTCTGGGTATATTCCAGGTCCGCAACGAGCTCATCACGTGGGCAAATCCTCAGTTTGCCGGCATGCTCGGCTATGAAGAATCATATCCTGTCGGTAAAGAGATGTGCAGTTTCTTTAAAGCTCCTGAAGACTTTGAACGTGTATGCCATGAACTCCGGATCACAAAGACATCCCGGGGTTTTGGCATAGCGGAATGCGGCCTGGTAAAAAAAGATCATACCTCACTTTTCTGCCAGCTCCAGGTGCAGGCAGTTGATCCCCGCGATATCGGCAAAGGCGGTACGTTCGTTGTTACGGATGTCTCAGAAAA
>DATEXZ010000223.1:0-6375 GCA_035256445.1 Methanoregula sp. | reverse complement strand
GCAAACTCCTGAATTTAGTTCAACGGTTCTTAGGTAATCGATGAAATCATGATGATCACCCGCCTCAGGGCCTCTCCGTGGCACGGCGGGCCATGGTCGGGTCAGGAGTATTCTCTCCCGGATCCGCAACGGGGGCACCCTTTCAGGGGGCGGCGGCGTTAAATCATTACTGGCAGAGAAGCCCGCCAATTCCTGACAGGTGCATCACCTTTCCTCTCCTGAAACAAAAATGCTCCGGCCCGAAAAAAGGGATCTATCCCCATTTTTATATACTATTTACAGCAATCTCCTTGCACAGGAATATTTTGAGGTTTTTTTTATGGATATCGAACACGTAGACGGGAAAAAGAAAGGGAAGATAATGCTGTATGCCCTGAGCACCTGCGGGTGGTGTTCCAGGACCAAAGACCTCCTGCGGGAACTCGGCGTGGATTTTGATTATACCTACGTTGATCTTCTTGAAGATAAGGAGCAGGACGATGCGATGAACGAGGTCGAGAAATGGAACCCGAAAGGTTCCTTCCCGACCCTTGTCATCCGGGACAAGAAGGGAATTGTCGGGTTTCGTGAGGATGAGATCCGGGAGGCACTGGCAGAATGACCCTATATGCTATCGATGAAAAAGAGGTTGACCGGACTTACCTGATTCTTAAGAAGGAGGCTGAAAGCGGGGGATATTTCCTGAACCCTGATGTGGACTTTACCAAAAACCTTGTCCGGGGACTCCTCAAAAATGAACAGCGTTACGGGTACCGTGCCTGCCCCTGCCGTCTCGCTTCGGGAAAAAAGGAGGAGGATCTCGATATTATCTGTCCCTGCATCTACCGGGACCCGGACGTCATTGATTTCGGCGCCTGCTACTGTGCACTCTATGTAAGCGAAACGGTGATCCAGGGGAAAAAGCTGACCGCTCCGGTCCCGGAACGGAGGCCTCCCCGATCCGAACGCGTGAAAAAAGGTGCAATGGATACCCTCCCGAAGTCGCCGCTGGATTCCCTGCCGTTCCCGGTCTGGCGGTGTACGGTCTGCGGGTATCTCTGTGCCCGCGAACAGCCTCCGGAGATCTGCCCCGTCTGCAAAGTCAAAAAGGATCGGTTCGAACGGTTCATCTGAATCTCCTTTTTTTAATTATACATAGTCGATTGTGATAAATTTAAAAAATAAATTTTTAAATATCCAGGCTGTTTTAACCAACTTCTCGAAAAAGAAGAATTATGCTGAAGAGAGTCTTGCAAGGCATCGGCGCAGTGCATAAATTTTTATCTTTCCATAAGAATTTATCACAAGATCGTATTCTGGATGTGCCTTATGAGAATTGGAAAAATAATCCTGTGTGGATTAATTGTTCTGGTTTGTGTCTTACCAGTTGCAGCGTATTCTGTTGTATCAAACGGCAACGCAGATAATGGAAATAAACCCACAATCCTTGTCGAATATGGGACGGGGAAAGATGTAGGCCTTGTTAAGGTCACTCATATTGACTATGCGAAATCAGTATTCAAGGCAAAGCCGACCAAAGGAACTACCTGTTATAAATTAGCGGGGTGGAAATGGTCCGGCCCTGTTACGTATACTATCATTCCCAACAAAAACCTTACTGCCGCAATGACTAGTGCGATGGAAGAATGGGATGAAAATATATCAGGTGATTTATTCACCGGCTCGGATGAAGGAACAGCTTCATGGGGCGTTCGCGATAATAAAAATGCTGTTTTATTTGGAAATTATCAATCGAGTGGTGTAATAGCGGTTACTGCGACATGGTATAGCCGGGCAACCAAACAGGCTGTTGAAAGCGACATTTTATTTGATACTGACTATCCATGGGGCGATGCAGCCAGAACTTCCGGGGTTATGGACCTTCAAAATATTGCTACCCATGAAATGGGACATACATTAGGTCTCAGTGATTTATACACTGGTTCTTGTGATGCGGTCACAATGTATGGGTATTCGTATCTCGGGGATATTGAAAAAAGTTCATTGGAGCCTGCTGATATAACAGGGCTCCAAAAATTATACGGCACATAGTTTATTCACTTTTTTCAAAAGGTCAGCAGTGTTACATGCCGAATCCTCAAATACCGCCCTGACCAACACTATTGCTATGGCAGGAACTGTCCTGGTCGAAATAGTCGGCCTGAAAAATGCCGAATGCTGTCCTTTTCCCTGCGATGAGAACCGCACCTGCGGACTTACGGGTTGTTACCCGTCCGGAAAACTCGATACATCCTATGAAGAACTGAAAAAGGTCCTGAACAACGAGTATGGTACCCGGGTTGAAACGAAACTCACCATTATTGACAACGGGACGCCGGAGTACATCCGCTCGATCATCGAAGCAGAATATCCGCCGCTCCCCATGATCCTGATCAATGGGCGGATCACTCGGATCGGTCGCATATCGCTGGACCGGATAAAAAAAGAGATTGAAAAAATATTCTGATTATACAATTTTTGAGAGTTCGCCGTTCTCGAGATTGTAATAGAGCCCGTGGATCTGGATCTGTTTTTCTTTCAGGGCATTCTTTACCAGCGGATATGTTTTCAGGTGTTCGATCTGGAGCCGCACATTCTCCTGTTCGATCATCCGTGAACGCTTTTTGGCGTCAGCATCAGTTGCCGGTTTTTTGATTTTCGCGTCAACGCGGTTTTTGGCTTCCATCGCGTTATTGAGCCAGAGAGGGATATAATTGTCATCCGTCTCCTTGTCAAGAGCTTTGACCGCCCCGCAATCAGAATGCCCGCAGATCACGATATCCTTCACCTTCAGGTGTTTGAGGGCATACTCAAGCACGGTCGCAAAATTCCAGTCATGGACGGGCGCCACATTTCCGATATTTCTCTGGATGAAGAGCACACCGGGATCTGCACCGGTGATATGCCCGGTCTGGAGCCGTGAATCGGAACAGCCGATCCAGAGCACGGAGGGTTTCTGCCCTTTTGCCAGTTCGGAATAGCATTTATAATTCTCCTTAAAACAGGTCTCCCTGAATTTGACATTTCCGGCAAGTAAGTCGTCGATCATGAAAATCCTCACGCTATGAATTGTAACACCGGTATCCCTCAAAGATACGAATGTCTTATTTCTTGCTGGGAGTAGAGATCTATTAACCTTTCGGAATTATTTTTTAGGTCTTCCTGCTGTGGTCTAAGCAGGTAGTACAGATCGTGACACTATTCGTTGTTAAACACCTGTCCGGTATCGATACTCGTAAGACTCGTTAGTGAAATCTGGCAGACCTGATGGATAATGATTGAAGAGTTCTGCATCCCATTCCGACGCCCATAATATCCTTTGACGCCAACACTGATCCAGATGGACACCATCGACTCCTATTTCCCGTATGCTGAATATCGCCCTGGCCAGCGCCATATGCTTGAAATCGCCGCCCAGGTAGCTCGCGACGGCGGCATCGCCATGATCGATGCCCCGACCGGCAGCGGAAAATCGAGTGTCGTCGCATCCCTGCTTGCGGAGCGCAGAGGAAGAAAAGTGGTGATCGCGGTACGCACGGTCAGCCAGCTCACTACCTTTATCCGCGAGCTGGAGCTGGTACGCACAAAAAAACCCCAGCTCAAGGCGGTGTACCTTGTCGGCAAAGGGAGCATGTGCCCTCTGGGAGGAGAGGGTGATGTATACCGCAGGTGCGAAGGCGTAAAGGCATTCTCGAACTCGCTCATGCGTGACCGTGCGGAAAGGGGAGCGCTCAACCCCGCAAAAGATCCCTTTATTGTCCAGCAGATCCGCCGCATGGACAAGGAACACCCCCTCCTCTGCCCGTATTATATCAACAGCAGGATGTTTGTGCAGGCTGAGGCTGTCGGTGTGAAGATGGTCCCTTCACCTGCACTCCGCACGAAGGCTGACCGGGTCATTGCACACCCGGTACCACCCCGGGAACTGGCGGAATTCTGCGGTGAGATCTGTCCGTATGAACTGATGATGCATGCCGCACGGAACACCGATGTTGTGATCCTGAACTATTACCACCTTTTTGACCGCAAAATCCGTGAGCAGCTCTATGCCAGCCTCGGCGTCGAGCCGCAGGACATCCTGCTCCTTGTTGATGAGGCACACAATTGCGGTGACGTCATCACAACCATTGAAAGCGTAACCCTGAAAGAACATGATCTTGAACAGGCCACCCGGGAACTTTCGGGCATGCGAAAACGCCACAAGGGTGCAGATGCCGTCCAGCATGTGCTCCCGCGGCTTTCTGATTTCATCCGCGGGCTCACAAACTCGGCAGAAGCGGAGGACTGGTTTGATCCTTCCATTTTTGACCGGATGGTCGTGCGTGAATCCCTGTATAAAAATATGGACGAGATCGTTGATGACCTGATGGTGCTTGCAGAATCGATAAGGGAAAAGAACCTGAAATCAGGCGAGTATCGCGAAACGGCGATCGAACGTCTCGCGGAATTCCTGTTCCGGCTTTCGCAGTCGGCAACCGACCCCGCATATCTTACGCTGTACCGGAAAGAGGCCGAGGGAATTACCCTGGAAGTGCGGAGCATCGATCCTTCGGTCTCCCTCCAGGAAATATGCAGCTCACATGCCTGCTGCATCCTGATCTCGGGTACCCTTTCTCCCGTCGGAAGTTACGCCCGGTATTATTTCGGCACTGCTCCGGTGAAAACACTTGCCCTGCCCAACGCATTTCCCAAAGAAAACCGCATGGTCTGCTGCGCAAATGATATTACCACATCGTTCTCAATGCGTCAGAACAAAGAGAACAGCACACGAATCGGCGACTATATCAAAGCATTCTGTACGCTTAAAGGAAATATCGCCATCTATTTCCCCAGCTACCAGATCCTTGAAACTTACAAAAATCTTACCCTTCCGCATATCAGAGGACATACGGTTTTTATCGAGCCACGGGACGCCGCTGATGCCGGCGCAGCACTCTCATCGTTCCTGTCCCTTCCTGCAAGGGGACAGTCCGGGGTCCTGTTTGCGGTGTGCGGCGGGAAGTGGAGCGAGGGACTGGATTACCGGGGCGAGATGCTCAGGGGAGCGATGGTTGTCGGGCTGCCGCTTGCGCCCTTCAACCGTGTGCGAAAGATGATGATTGAGTATTTCAGGCATAAGTTCGGTGACGAGGGGGAATTTCTCTGCTACACGCTGCCGGCGGTAAATCGTTCCCTGCAGGCATTAGGGAGAGTATTGCGTACACCGGAGGACCGGGGCGTGCTCGTACTGGCCGAAAAGCGGTTCCTGGAAAAAGGAGTCCGCAACGCCCTCCCCGCATGGATAAAGGAAGAAATGATCGAATGCAACAGTGCACTCTTTCTCGAGGTTATCTCACGATGGAAATCATAGGAGGCTCCTGCAGGCTCGGGTTGTGGTTCGTCCACGTCTGGTGGAACGATACAGCGGTTTACCAGGTCAGGTTCGCAACAACGGGACTACCGGGCAGGGTACCGGAACCGATCAGGCAGTACTGTGCAGGGCATGGGGTAAACCTGTCACAGCTCAACAATATCGCGGTGCAGGAAGACACGGTATATGGCAGGATTTATCGGGCGGTGCAGCAGGTGCCGTATGGCAGCACTTCGACATATGGAGAGATTGCCCGCATTGCAGGAACGTCTCCCCGGGTAGTAGGGCAGGCCATGGCACGCAACCCGGTCCCGCTGGTCATTCCCTGCCACCGTATCGTTGCAGCTGGCGGTATCGGGGGATTCTCGTCTCCGCTCGAAATAAAGGAAGCGCTGCTTTCCATGGAAAAAAAAGGATTGCGCAGGGCGGAAAAATGACCCCGGGCTGTGCATCCACCCACCTGTCGATCCGTTTTCGTGGCAATGGTTTTTTTGCAGGGGAATCAATTTCATGAAAGGAGTACGCCGGTGAAATCTGCAGTGGTTCTTGTAGGTGGCGAGGCACGTCGTGCAAACGGGAAGGAAAAGTACTTTTTCACCTATCTTGGCAGGACATTTATCGAACGGCTGGTCGATTCACTCCGGCAGGTTGTCGATGAGATTATCCTCGTTGCACGAGATCCCGAACAATGCAAGAGGTTCAGCAGCATCGAAGGAATCCGGTGCATCACCGACATCCGGGGGGGGATCGGGCCGATCGGAGGTCTCCATGCCGGATCACTGGCTGCCCGTGGCGACCTGATCTTTGTCTCGGCATGCGATATGCCCTGTATCGACCCGCGGGTAATTGCCTGCCTTTTTGACCATATTGACGATTATGACGCGGTGATTCCCCGCTGGAACCCTGACATGCTCGAACCCCTTCATGCCGTGTACCGGAGAACGGCTCTGGTAAAATATCTTGAAAGTCATGATTCGCTGTCGCTGCGTGAAATGGCCATGAATCTGTCTGCCCGCTATATCATGGTTGACGAGTTACGCCGGATA
>DATEXZ010000222.1:0-2825 GCA_035256445.1 Methanoregula sp. | reverse complement strand
ATGAGTGAGTGCGGCTGGCATCCGGTGGGTGATGGGTACTGGAGCAAGTCCGAGGGGGATGAGCCCCACGAATGATCCTGAACCGTGAATTTAGACATAATAATTTGGATTTAACCCGAAAGACAAGATCCACATGTAGCTCCCCGAGTCAGAAATCGTTTGTGAGCAAACACTGACCGAACATAAGGAACCGGTATTACCAGGAAATTCCTGCCACGACCGGTACCGAGGAGCGAACAATATATGATAAAAAAATTTAGTATCTTTGCCCTCCTTGCCCTGATCCTTCTTCCTGCCGGTGTCCTGGCCGCGGGAGCCCCGGGTACGGGTTCAATGTATGGGAGTCCTGATAGAGCTGAAGTCACTGCTTCAGTCGGTTCCGCACAGACTCTTGCGCTGACCGCCGATGAGATTTCCTGGCTGACCTATATACGTGAAGAAGAGAAAGTAGCACGAGACGTGTATCTCAAAATGTACGACAAGTATAAGGTACGCATCTTCAAAAATATTGCCACGAGCGAGCAGAGGCACATGGATGCCATAAAGATACTGCTCGACAAGTATTCCGTTCCCGATCCGGCAGCAGGCAGAGGAATTGGTGAATTTACCAACCCGGATCTCCAGAAACTGTATGATAACCTCATCGTGCTGGGGAGCATTTCCAGGATTGAAGCTTTCAAGGTCGGTGTTATCATCGAAGAAACGGATATCGATGACCTGAACAAAGCTAGTACGGCAGCCCAGCATGATGATATTATTACTGTCTATAACAACCTGCTTCGGGGCTCCCACAATCACCTTGATGCTTTCGAATCTTACGTGGCGAAGTATTGAGAAATCAATAATTCTATTTTTTAAGTACCTTTGAAGGTGAGATATACAGGAACATACGGATGTCCTCTTTTGAGATGGGATGAATAAGAGGGATTTTCACACCCCAACCCCGCAATCAACCCGACAATCTGCTGAACTGTCATCCGGTCCATAACCCGGACCCAGACCAGCCCGGTCATCCCGATGAAAAAGATCCAAAAGACTTACTTCACCTGCCCATTTTCTTCCCGAACGCTTTAAACGTCGCATTCGATTCCGCAGGTCTATGATCTGCCCATCATTATCCTCGAGAGCATTCTCCAGGTGTTTTTACCATGAAACAGATTTTGTGATTAATTTTAAACAATTCGGGTATTTTGTTCAAAAAATGAGATTTTGAGCAGTGGACCCTCAGTGATAATGCTCTGCTCTGGAGCATGTATCACTCATGTCCAAATAACACCACATCCGCGTTCTGCATGCGGATAAAGAGGGTACTCATTTTCACGGTTTCATGCTCATGATACCAGTACAAATCTGAACAAATCTTATGATGTTCTTTTGCCTCCATATGAAAAATCTTCCATGTTTTTTAGACCGGTAAACCCGTTGAAGACGAGGAAAAACGCCGGGTCGGGAGCGCCGGTAGCGATCTGCCGGATCTGGGGGCATTCACTCGGTGACCGGCACCAGTCTCCCTTTGAGTTTCTCCTCGATACCGAGCTGCATCATCTCGATAACGTTGTTCACAACGCCCCGGGTACTGCGGACGACCAGCTCATCGTTCCGGAAGAATTCCCGGTCCGTGCTGCTGTTAAACTCCGACCCGTGCGTTCTGAAGGCAATGCCGAACGGGGCGGGCACATACCCCAGCTGCTGGAAGTTCAGCCAGATGTCCATGGCAGTCTTGATAGCCCCGTCCTCGTGGCCGCAGATAAGGATGCCGGCAATCTTCCCCTCAGTCAGCCCTGGTTTGCCGATGTGGTACAGGTTCTCCATGCACGTGGTCCTGTCGAGAAATGTCTTGAGCCGTGCCGACATGCCATTCCAGTTGATCGGGGAGGCGACAATGACCGCCTTTGAAGCTGCAAGCATTGCATGGAACGCCGGCATATCGTCGTTCTTATTCCGGCACGGGAAGGCGCAGGAATCTGCCTTGATCGCATAACAGCACCAGCAGTAATCGATGCTATGCTCATTCAGGTTGTACCGGCGGTAACTCACGCCCCTTTCCCGAAGAACTGTTTCGGCAAGGTCGGTCATATAGCTGGTATTTCCGCCGCGGTGGGTACTACCGTTGATGAGCAGGACATCGAATTTTTCGCCATCATAGCGGAGCTGTGTATGGTCCTTCACCGGTATAAATTCGAAGGACGGACTATGGCAGACAGGGCAGCCTTTGGGGGGCTTTTCACCTGTGAAGACAAAGCTGCAGACGCTACATCGCCACTGGATCTTCTGGACGGTGCCGGCCGGGTTTGTGGTATCCTGGACATGCTGGAGCATATGTGTTCACCTCTTCTCAACAAAAACGAGATTAACCATGTATTCATCTGAAAAACGATAATGACTGGGATCCTGCACCATCACCACCTGCTGTCCGGGATATGCCATTGACGCCCGGTCATGGGTGTCTCCACGGGCTTGCGCCCTCACCATCACCTCGCTAAGAACTCAAGGTGCATGACGAGAACTGCTCAACATGAATGTCAATCTCATCGTTTCAAACGGAAAAGGAAACATATCAGTCCCACTACGGATATGAAGCATGCCGAAGCGGGATTACACACGGGAGAGAGGTACATTTCAGGAACAACTGCACGGAGAATGCTGTTCCCCCGACAGCCTCCGTACAGGTGATGCTTCAATTCCTTACAAGGGCCATAGCCAGGGTAACCAGGTTCCGGTTTTCGGATTCAGGTATCCTGTATTTTCAGCCGGATGATCATCTGCTTTGCCTGTTCAGCACGCGAATCATTGTGGCGGAGGGTAAGTTCTATAACCTGCTCAAA
>DATEXZ010000221.1:0-3018 GCA_035256445.1 Methanoregula sp. | reverse complement strand
CTGTTGCGGTGCCCGGAACCACCTGGAACCATAAGGCGTATCAGGTCAGGATTTTTGGTAATACAACTACGATTCATGGTGAGGAAGGATCCAGCACATGTCACAAGAGGAAGCAATGCTCCATGTATCCACCGGAATCCAGTCTTATCCTCTGGTTGCGATCAGATGGTTCTGGCCAGGACGAAATAGCGTTTTTCACCGTTTCATAATCCTGGAGATACAAACAGCACTTGGGAATTATCCCTTAATCTGGAGGACAGGTTACACCTCTGATTGAAGGTCGTAATTTTGCCTTCATGGTTATGTTTAAGTTGATCACCTGCTACTATCCTCATCATGGCACTCAAAGAAAAGATACTTGAGGTTGTGGGAGGCCCCCACCCGGCAGCTGTAGCTACCCTTGCCGGAGGTTTGCCTGCTGTGCGGTTCATGGTGCTCAACGGATTTCCGGATATGACCTTTGTCGGTGGTACCATGAAAAATTCGAAAAAAGTCGAACAGCTCAGCAAGAATCCCAATGCTGCCCTCTCGATCTGGTCCGGCAAAGAGTTCTCGGATCCCTATGTAGAAATCCAGGCAAAGGTGAAGATCCACGAAGATGTTGCTACAAAAAAGAAATACTGGAACCCGATGTTTGAACAGTATTTCAAATCGGCAGACAACCCGGACTTCGTTGTGCTTGTCTTTTCAGCTTCCGAGATTGTTTATCATGGACCAAACATGATGAGCATGGAAGTCTGGAAACGATAATCCAACATCTTTTCCTGAATTCAGATGGCAGGGCTACCCTGAAACTTCCCTGGAAAGCACCGGAGAAATGACTTCAGGGATGGTATTTGTATTCTGATCTTTCCCGTGTACCAGATGGATTACCGTTTGACAAAGACAGCGTTACCCTCAATTTTTATTGGATAGGTCCTGAGCGGTCTTGGCGGTCTCTGTTTCTTCGCCGCGACGAGTACGCTGCCGGTAAGATCGGTCCAGCGCAGGACATGCCCGTCAGAGATATCGAATTGTGAGTGGTGCAGCGGGCAGGTCAGGATTGTGCCGGTAAGGGTGCCTTCTGAAAGATTCCCCCCGAGATGAGGACAATATGCATCCGTGCAGTAGTACCTGTCCCTGACCCTGGCGAGCAGGAGATCCTGCCCTCCGGCACGGATCTTCTTCATGCTGCCATTTTCCAGGTCGGTTATTGTCGCGACCTGAACAAATGTACTCGTACCTGTCTCCCCCAAAGACCGTGTTGTATCATCTGGTAGCTTTGAATCTGGTGGTTCTCGTATAAAAAGAAATTTTATCTGCAGGTCTTTTACTGAGCAAACGGCCTCTCAGGAACCGAATCGGATACTGACTCTTAAACCCTATTTTGGTAGTATTCATTCAGGGAGGTCACCCGCCTCAGGGCCTCTCCGAGGCACGGCGGCCAAAGAGGTTGCAGAGAATGTTGTTACTGATCCGCCGCGGGGGCGTCCCTTCAGGGGCGGCGGCGTTCATCTTTACGGTCAGAGAGGCATACCCTCTTTATCATGGAGTACTGGGTACGAACTCTTATCGATGTCATTCCATCAAAACCATGCAATTCCTGTTGACACTTTTCCCGGATTCCCTGTTGTCAGTAAATTGGGTCGGCGGACAGATGGTGTTTTTACCGTGAAGCGATCAATCTCTTTTCAGATATTACCAGAATAGGACCGGCACTATTGCAGGAACGAAGGTGAAGAATGGAAAGACAACCAGGTTACGTCCTGATCACGGGATTCATACTCGTTATGATGGTATGGTGTGTCATGCCGGTGACTGCAGCGGTATGTGACGAACCGCCCAGTGCCCAGTCCTTTATCTCGTTCAGCGGCGGATGCGACCGCATTCCCCGGGTTTTGCCCTGCACCCAGGGATTCATCTTCCCTGCCCTTCCCTCGCCCGGCGGGGATTTTCCGACCCAGTATTACCTGGATTTCGGGGACGGTTCACCACCCTATTATGGCACGGTGGATGGGATCACCCACACCTTCACCTCCCCGGGGCAGTTCACCCTGAAGTACATGGCAGGCACGCAATGCGACCTGTGGCGGCAGGGTACCTATATTCTGGATATCCGACCTCCGGAAAATTATACCCCGGTTATTTCGTCTTGTGAGCCTGCACACCCTCTGGCAGGTTTCACCGCCACCCCGGCCTCCGGTTTTGCCCCGCTGACGGTCAGGTTCACCAGTACATCAACCGGTTCGGATGCCTATGCATGGAGATTTGGTGATGGAGGGACGTCGCCGGCCGGGAATCCGGTTCATACCTATACTACCCCCGGAACGTACTCTGTCTCTCTTGAGGCACGTGATTCATGTACGGGGAATGTCAACCGGGCGGACCGGCTCAGTTATATTACGGTTACTGCCACTGCAGGAACACTGGTCATTTCCTCAATTCCCCCGGGCGCTACGGTATATATCGATAATGTCATGAAAGGAATAACCCCCGTGACGCTGACGGATACAGCTACAGGCAGCCACACGCTCCTGCTGAGACGGTCGGGCTATGATGACTACACCAGGAACTTCATCACAGAACCCCAGACCCCCGCAAGCATCGGGGCAACGCTCACAAAGAGCATAACGGAACCAACGACCCGGCCCACTCCCTCCTTTGGATCGGTTGCAATTACCTCGTTTCCTTCAGGTGCGGCAGTGTTTCTCGATGACAGTCCGAGAGGCACTGCACCAGTAGTTATTCCTGATGTACTGCCAGGTAACCACGAAGTGATCCTCTCGCTCAGGGGATACAATGACTGGAACCAGGTGGTATCTGTCGGATCAGGACAGACCGCTGCGGTCAATGCCATCCTGGTAGCACAGGCTCCCACTACAGGTTCGCTCGCGGTAATTTCGGATCCAGCGGGCGCTGAGATTTATATTGACAATGACTTCAAAGGGGTAAGTCCGGTCACCATCTCCGGACTTTCAGCAGAAACACATACTCTTTCCGTAAGACTCCAGGACTATGCGGACAATACAACAAATATTA
>DATEXZ010000220.1:0-2946 GCA_035256445.1 Methanoregula sp. | reverse complement strand
CGCAACTTCACGTTTGGCAACAATAGCTGGTAACTGGTTATCATTTGCCGTGCTGGAGTTGCCTTTAAACCAGCCGATGATGGCATCAACATTGTTGATGGGGACCTGTGCGGCTGCAACTTCATTTTCCGCCCACGCCTTATCGAGAGCGCTTTCCCCGGCTTCTATCGCAGCGGTGGATTCGTTGAGATCGGTCAGCGCCGCAGCATACTCATTCGAGGGGCGGGAACGGGCTGAGTCCAGTTCCTGCCTGGCTTCGTTGTATTTTACCTCGGCCGCAGATGTGTCGATTCCGAGTGCAGCCTTTTCATCAATATGCGTCCTGTAGACCTGAAGATCTGCATCACGTGATGCAATCACTGAAGCAACTTCCCCGGTGTTGATAACAAGCGCCGTTTTTTCGACCTGGGTACTGGTCAGGGCTTTCCCATTCGAATCATATTCTGTGATCCTGATCACGGTTTTATTAGTCGTCTGGGCAACAACAGGGGCGACCCCTTCCAGTGTGACCCGGACAGATACCTCATCGTTTGTTTTGTAATTGAGCTCGAATCCGCTTATGGTAAGGGTTCGTCCTCCCATGACAGGACGTAGATTTTCAATACCATTCACGATTATGGTGTAGGTCCATCGTGGCTTTTCGAGATCGGAGAACAGCTGGAGCTCGCTATCGGAAGAAAATACCCCGGAATTTTCAATCTTGAATGACACCGTTACCGGAGTTGATGGCGTCAGGGACCCTGAAGGATCAATCGATATCGATGATACAGAAAATGCAGACACGGTCTGAGTGCACACAATAAGAAATAGTATAAGAACAGTCCATTTCATTAATCCCTTCATGGTAAACCTCATTCGAATAATGGATCTATGCCCTCTTCAAACATAGTCGATTTTTTCTCCTTGGATTTTATAACATCTTCCTTTGTCTCTTTTGCGATGTCGAGAAGTTCTTTGATTCTTGGGGCATTTCCAACAGTCGCCAGCATGACAACCGCTGCAACATATTCACTGTTGACCGGGTAATCACCACCCCTTACCTCGACACCCGCAATGTTCTCTTCAACCCAGCTCTTTGCTTTTTCAACACCCTTCCGATCCATTTCATCAGGGGGTCCTGCGAGCAGGACAAGGGCCCGTTCTGCGGTGGAGTAGTCGCAGGGAAGAGTTAGCCTGCCCAGCATCGCCCTGCGTACGAGCGAAACGATTTTAGCAGTTTTATCCTCACCGAGCAGGACTTCTTCATTTGCCTCCCGTTTTTTGCCAAACTTGTCCTTCAGGCCTCTCATGAGTCCCCGCTTTTTCTTTGTCTGCTTGCTCATCACTTCGCTGATTGCATATCCTACGGAAGTGATACCTCCACCCCTGAGCGTGTTGATGATTTCGCTTGAATCGACAACCATCTCGCCAACACCCATTTTGCTTACTTCGCCAGCCCGGAAAAGCACGCCGAACCTCCGGACCACTTCGTTATTCAGGCGCTGAAATGCACCTTTCACGCTTTCCCCTTCGTTTTTCCAGGCACTGTTGTCAAAGATAAACGTGTTGTCGCACTCATTTACCAGGGTCGTCAGGCTGCGGGCCGCATTATAGGAATACAACCGCCCTTCTTCCGGTGAGGGAATAATCCCCAGTGCGTAAACCGGTTCCCGGTAAATGCGTTTAAGATGCCGTGCAAGTACCGGTGAACCCCCCGATCCGGTACCTCCCCCGAGACCTGCAACAATAACGAAGGCATCAACATCATGGGTCCCGCGGGTATCAATAGCACTGATAATACTGTCAATTTCATCCGCCGTAACTCGTGCCCCGGTTACGTTATCAGTACCGACCCCATGGCCCTTGAGCATGGTCTGCCCGATGAGTATCCTGTCCTTCATCTCAATATTTTTTAAACCCATCAGGTCCGTTCGCGCTGTGTTGACGGCAATTCCCCTGAAACTGGTTGTTCCGAGCTTCCTGTCCTGCTCGATAAACATATCGACAATTTTGCCGCCCGCTTGACCAAAACCTATGAAAAATACGCGCATCTGGTTACACCATCCAATGGGCTCAAAGATAATTTCAATCTATTATTCTTTTAAGTGATTTGCTGTTATAACGGTTGATTTCGACAATACAAAAACTTTCTTATAGTTTCTCCGAGGGTATAAAACCAAATTACCGTAATTATCCGGAGCCTTTTTCATTTCGCCCCGAAAATACTATAGAATACTTACCATGAGGATCGGAATAATCGGGGGAGGGTTAACAGGACTCACTGCTGCCAAAAGGCTCACGCATGAACATGAGGTCGACCTGTTCGAAAAAATGCCTTACCTCGGCGGTTGTCTTTCATCATATAATGTGAACGACTACTGGATTGAGAGGTACTATCACCATTGTTTCTCCCGTGATACCAGCCTTTTTGCGCTGATAGATGAATTAGGGCTTTCTGACAGGCTTGAATGGAGAACAGGTACTACCGGGTATTTTGCTCATAACAGGATTTACCCCCTCAGCACTCCCCTGCAAATCCTCATGTATCCGGAATTATCTCTCATCGATAAAATAAAACTCGGGTTGCTCACCTTCAGGGCAAAAAAAACAAATCTTGAAACCCTTGATGATGTTCCGGCCGATCAGTATATCATAGAACATCTCGGCAAAAATGTGTATCTGTCATTTTTCGAACCTCTTCTGAAGAGTAAGTTCGGGGATCGGAGAAAGGAGGTCTCCGCAGCCTGGCTGTTCAGCCGGATTGCAATCCGTTCCGACCGTGGTATGTCCGGAGAACGCCTGGGATACATGAAGGGAGGATTTCATCAGATTATTGATGCTCTCGAAAGGTCTGTTGAATCAAAAGGGGGAAGGATTCAGAAACAAACCACGGTTTCTTCTGTTTCTTACCGGAACGGAGCATGGGAGATCAACGGTACTCGTTACGATGCGATTATTTCTACCATC
>DATEXZ010000219.1:0-2754 GCA_035256445.1 Methanoregula sp. | reverse complement strand
CACGCTTACCGATAACGACGGCAAAGTCTGCCGATCGGGAGGCATGGGCAAGCTGGGCACCCAGTCCCCGTTCCATAAGGTCCATTTCCGTGCGGATGCCGGCATCGCGGAAAATCCGGGCGACCTTCAGGGCGTGGCTGCGACCGTCGTCCGTGCAGACAATGGCAACGACGGTATCCTTTTTCCGCTGCAGTTCGCCCAGGGAAACCATAACGCGGTCGAATCCAATCGCATATCCGCAGGAGGCCACGTCATCGCCCCCGAACAGGTGCGCCAGCCGGTATGCCCCGCCGCCAAGGATCTGGTTCTCTGCACCCAGGTTCTGCGCAAACCCTTCAAAGACCATCCCCGTGTAATAATCGAGCCCACGGGCGATCCCGAAATTCAGCGAATAGTTCACGCCCGCTGTATCAAGGCACTCCAGTGTCCGGGTAACACGTTCTTTCTCCGGAATAGTCCCGGCAATATCGAATGCCTCCGTAAGATCCCGGCATTCTACCAGGGATATGAGGGACGTACCAAGATCGGGCTTATGTATGGATTCAACCGCATTTTTCAGGCCGTCGAAATCCTTCTTGTCAAGGTACGCCATCAGCCGGCGCTGTGCGGGGGGCTCGAGATCCTTAAGCAGGTTTCTCATGAAGGAGAGATGCCCGACTTTGAGATCATACTCAACTCCCGTAGCGTTGAGCATGTCTGCTGCAAGCGTGATCACCTCTGCATCCGCCTGCGCCGTATCGGCCCCGATGAGCTCCACCCCGAACTGCCAGAACTGGCGGTACCGTCCCTTCTGGGGACGTTCGTACCGGAAACAGTCGGCGAAGTAACACCAGCGCAGGGGTTTTGGCGCGACCTTTGCCTCATTGATGTACATCCGGATTACCGCGGCGGTGATCTCGGGTCGCAGGGCGAGCTTCCGCCCTCCTTTATCCTCAAAGACATACATCTCCTCGATGATCCCTTCCCCCGACCGCATGGTGAAAAGCTCGAGATCCTCGAATTCCGGCGTACAGACTTCACGGTAACCCCAGCGGCGCGCTACTTCCCGCATGCGCCATTCGATGGTGCGCCGCGCTTCCATTTCATCGGGTAAAAAATCCCGCGTTCCTCTCGGTTTTTGCAGCATGTGAAAAGTCCCTTGTCCAATAGTGTTTGCGTTTGTGTTATTTCTTATTCGCCCTGGTGACGGGTACACTTCCCAGCAGCCTCTGGAGCGTCCCTTCACTCCCCCACACCTTCTCGCGTTCTATCCTCCCCTGCAGGTACAACGCACCGAGGATCAGGCCGAGGCCAAGGAGTTCCAGCATAGACACCGCCACCATAACCCCGAGGGTCGAAATGGCACCATATACTACACCATGGTATGCGGCCTTCCGGTATCCGGGCAACCCGGTCCGGAAAAATATCCGGGCATCCCGCAGCCAGAGAAATACCGTGACTGCAGCACCGAACATCGCAATATAGGTAAGATAGGTCATGTCCGTGAACTAACTTATTATACGCTGTCCCATATCTGTATTATTACAACCATGCCTCCGAACCAGACGTTGAAGGAAGTCCTTGCCCGTTATAAGCAGGGTGAAATTACCCTGGATACTGCCGCAGAAGAGATAGAAGGGGTCCGACTGGATTATATCGGTTCCATCGCATGTATGGATACCGGCAGAGCTGTCCGGTGTGGTATGCCTGAAGTGGTGCTTGCCGAAGGAAAAGATACCCGGGACCTTGCCACCATTGCGCTGCAGCATGCAGAAACCACGGGAAGGTGTATTATTACGCGCATACGACCGGACCAGGTTGCTGCGATAGAGGATCCAGCCAGGCTACGGGGGATCCATGCCCGCTATCATGAAACGGGGCGCATCCTTGTACTTTCGAAAGACACCACACCGAAAAACACCGGAGGGGTAATCGGCATAATCACCGCCGGAACCTCGGATATCGGGGTCGCGGAGGAGGCACGGATCATTGCTGAAGAGATGGGGTGCGAGGTCCGGACTGCATATGACGTCGGGGCAGCCGGTATTCACCGCCTCTTTCCCGCCCTCAAACCTCTCATCGGTGCCCATGTTTTTATTGTCTGCGCAGGTCGTGAGGGGACATTGCCCTCCGTGGTCGCCGGTCTTGTCGACAAACCGGTAATCGGGGTTCCGGTCAGTACCGGATACGGGTATATGGGAAAGGGAAGGGCAGCCCTTGCAAGCATGCTCCAGTCCTGTTCGGTGATTGCTGTCGTGAACATTGATGCCGGTTTTACTGCCGGTGCATTTGCCGCGCGTATCGCGAATCTGGGAGTACCACCATGAAACGCGGGTTTTATATCGGAAGATTCCAGCCTTACCATAACGGCCACCAGTCGGTACTTGAACATATTGCGCATGAAGTGGACGAAATTGTCATCGGGATAGGGAGTGCCCAGCTCTCGCACATGACCGATAACCCGTTTATGGCCGGGGAGCGGGTCCTGATGATCACCCGGGCACTTGCATCCCTTGGCTGCCCGTTTTATGTTATCCCCATTGAAGATATCCAGCGTAACGCCCTCTGGGTTGCGCATGTCCGCTCGATGACGCCGCCGTTCGACCTGTGCTATTCATCGAACCCGCTCGTTATGCAGCTCTTCAAAGAGGCAGGGATCCGGGTCCAGTCACCTGAAATGTACGAACGTAAAACCCTGAGTGGCACGGAGATCCGGAGACGTATGCTCACGGATGAACCCTGGAAAAGCCTCGTGCCCCCTGAGGTAATTCAGGT
>DATEXZ010000218.1:0-2549 GCA_035256445.1 Methanoregula sp. | reverse complement strand
CTGATATCGTAAAGGGAACATTTTTGTTCCTCCCGGTCCCCCCAGCAAACCGCCCCGTTTCCCCAATACTCCCTCCAGCGTCCGTTGTTTCTTGGTTATTCCCGTTTATAATAAAAGACCTTACTCCCGGACGACCAAGATGGATATGTCAAAGGGCCCCGCGACACCAGACAAAAAAACAACAAGGAGGAAAACAACAATGGCAGATTTTATACAGAACTCTCAGACCAAGACCGCGGTTCGCGAACTCGCGAGCCCGATACCAGACGTAGCGGCGTTCAACACGATCGTCCAGTCGGTCATCACCGACAACCCGTTCGGATGTGTAGCATACATGACTGCCGGGGAGAACCATGCCCCGGTTGAAAAGACCCGTGAAGCCTACACGGCACGGCTCGTGTACCAGGACGGGGAGGCCAACGCCATCGGCAACGGGTCGCACCGGTTCAGCACCCTTGCCGGGTTCAATGCCGGCGTGACCGCACTGCTGGCTGCTGCGGATGTCAGCACGGCACACGGCGGCTCGGCACTCCACGATGCGGAGAACGATTCATTCACCGCAACCCTCCGGTGCCACGATGTGAACGGCGAACTCTATATGGTCAACTTCAGCCGCAGCCGGGTCACCCTCACGTCCTATTCTGACGATGCTATCCGGACCTCGGTCGAGACCTGGGCGGACACCGTCCCGGCCCTCGCATAACGTAAACCGGGACGAAAAGACCCGGAGGGAGGAGACCCTTCAGTCTCCTCTCTTTGCGGGTCCGATCGTCATTGCCGTGGAGGACCGTTATGGAAACAGAAGTACTGGGAATTATCCTTGGAGTAGTGCTTCCCATCTACCCGATGCTCTTTGCCATCCACCGGAAGATTGGCAGGTACGATGAGATTGTAAAGGAGTTCAGGAAACTCCGGGCTGAACATGATGCTTACAGGGAGAACTGGCATGGAAACTGAAGGCCCTTCCTGTGCAGTCGCAGAGGTGATCGGTATATTCAGGGGAAAATCCGGAGGGTTTGAACCACTCGGTCCCGGTACACCGCTCACTGAAGAAGAGGTGCGACGCAACCCGATTTTCTATATCCTTGACCTGAACAGCGACACCTGCAATGAGAACCTGATCATCGATGTAATCTTCGACAACCTCTCGCCCCTGCGCCTGCAGGACCTGCGGCGGGGGACTGATATCCCGCGGGGTGTGCGGTTCTGGCCGGACTGGTTCGATATCCCCCAGTACCGGGAGATGCATGATACAGATGGCCGCCTGGTGTATCCCCGTGCGCCGGGTATTCACACCGTACAGGTCAGGACCGGTCGCCGGAAGTTTGCACAGATGGGACGGGCAAGGGACTTCAGCCCGGAGAATGGCGGGTATACCAGCCCGCACTTTGAGATACGGATTGCAGGGGATAGCGATGTTTGAGAATGAATTACAGACCCGGTGTGCGATATGCAGCTCCGGGATCCTGATCGGCCTTATTTTTGTATTGGCCCATCTCCCGGTCATCCTGCTCGTGCTACCGGTTGTCGTGCTGTTCATGGGCATTGTTGCGGACCCGGAAGAGACCCATGCAGTGTGGTATGGGATGCTCAATACCCTCGGGATCTTTGATCTCTCCATGCTGACAGATGCAGAGCACATGAACTATGCTCGGAAAAGACACTATTTCTGGTTTGGTGAAGTTGGAATGGCCGGTATCATGGCAGGGAGCATTGCGGTCCCTGCCGGGATTTTTCTGGCTGGCCGGGCGGAAATTTCATTGGCATGTATCGGGGCTTCAATCCTGTTCCTTCCGCTTTTCGTCTTCCTGCCCAGATTGATCCAACAGGGTATGAAGGCGGATACCGGTTCAGTTATCAACGCATTCGGGAAGAACGAGCAGGTTAAAAAAGTGTTCTGGACATTGTTCATCGCGATGGCCGGGCTGGTGCTTGCCCGGGTCGTGGACCCGGTGACAGCGCAGCAGGTCGTTGTGATGATTACCGGATCAGGGATATAACAAGGGAGATCTGTCCCCGTCTCTTTATCCTTCACTTTTTGCAGTTTTCGGAGCGTTTTTTAGTGTGCACCCCCCTGCTGAAAATGGGCAGAGAATAATTCTTTTTTATCAGCCGCCCCATGATCCATTATTATCGAAAATACTGGTGATAAGACGGTAAAAGGGATGACGACGAAAATAAACTACCCCGAAATTGGTATTTGCGGGCTTTCCTGCAGATTGTGCCCCCATTATCATACAGAAGGTTCCAGCAGGTGCTGGGGATGCAAAACCGAATCCAGGATGGGTGCCGGTTGCCCTTTTATCACGTGTGCCCTGAAGAAAAAAGGAATCGAATTCTGCTGGAACTGCGAAGAACATGAAACCTGTGAAAAATGGAGAAAGCACCGGGAAGCCGGGAAAAAAGCCGATTCATTCACGTGTTACCAGAAACTTGAAAATGATATTGCATGTATTCAAAAGCACGGGGTAAACGAGTTTGAAAAGATGCAAAAAATGAGAGAGCGCCTGATTCAGGAAATGTTGCGGGAATTCAATGAAGGACGTTCA
>DATEXZ010000217.1:0-12343 GCA_035256445.1 Methanoregula sp. | reverse complement strand
ATGAATGTCCCCGCCTCAGGGCCTCTCCGAGGCACGGCGGGTCAGTTGGTTTTGTGAGAATTTTTTGTTGCTGATCCGCCGCGGGGGCGCCCCGTCGGGGGCGGCGGCGTTGCTCCTGAACAAAGATAAAGGAACCAGTCCCTAGGATATCCAATACTGCGATTTTCATTAAATCAGATTTTGTCAGTCTTCCGTAACCAGAAGCCAATTCCGAAATAAAGCATTACTGAAAAGAGAATGGCAATTGTACCACCAAGTACAAGCCCGAAATCCCCGGCGGCAAGTGACGTATACATCAACCGGCCAATAGCATATATCGCAAAAAGAAAAAGGAAGAGCGCCAGATAGATCGCGACAAGTCCGAGTACTCCCGAGACAACGAGATCATCCATGGAAAATAGTAGCATTTCTGCATATAAACTGCTTGGGATTTGCGGAAAAATACCTCACTGCTCAAGATACCGGGAGAGTACCTGGTCATACAGCCTTTTTACATTCTCTTCTGTCTTCCGTCCTGCAGGAAAACCCGTGTAGCAGGGCTGCTGTGCGATCCGGATATCGGTTGGCAGATCGAGCCGGTACTGGTTCTGTGAATGGAACCATCCCTGCTTTTCATAGTACCATGACAGGTATTCCTGTTCGGTCTGGCCGGGAGTGGGGATGAAAAGGGCATGACGCTTGCCAAGTTCTGCTATCTCCATCATGGAGGTGTAGCCGGAACGACAGATGATGCAGTGTGCACGGTTCATGAAATTTTCTTTTTCGCGGGTGGATGCATAGGGAATGATCCTGCATGACCCGGTTTGTTCTGGCAGTGCATGGGTTGACGGGCTTCCAAGCAGGATTACGCTGTTTCCCCCGAGGGTATGAATACGGGGCAGCAGTATCTTCTCGAGCTGCGTCCTCTGGGGTTCCGGCCCGGAGATCAGGACCAGGTAATCGAGATCCTCCTCACGGGTACATCTGCGGGTGCTTGCCAGGATACCGGAGAAAAATACTCTTTTCTTTGTCGCCTCTGTTTGCGGACGTGACAGTTTCCCTGCAAGGGCGGTCGGTCCCGGAGGGTTGTCCGGTACGATGATATGCCGGTATTTCCCGTGCACCAGTCCGTTCATGGCGACAGCGAGGAGTTCTGCGGGCCAGAAGATGAGGGGGAGGTGGTAGTGGAGCTGGTGGGTGATGAAGACTGACGGGATTTCTGAGGAGTAGACTCCCAGCCGGTTATCGCTGATGATCAGATCATAGGAATCCTGTGCAAGAATCCGGTTCAGGTTCTTTCGTTCATCCGAGATCGCCTTTAGCATGAGGGGGAAGGAAGCAACGAATTTCGGAAGAAAAAAACGGCTCTGGCTATACGGGACGGGATAATCGGGAAACTCAACAGAGCGGCATTCAGGAAATTCCTTCCCCAGGACAGCACGTGCGTTCCCGCTTGCGGCAATCGTTACCTCATGGTTATGGTCGAGCAGGTTACGTATTACGGGAATATCCCGGGTTGCATGCCCCAGACCCCAGTTCAGCGGCGAAACCAGTACGTGCGACATCTATCGTTCCCCGGTATTCTCTAAGAGTTTATTTCCCGGGTATTGAAAGATTCGAACCGCTGAATTAATCAAAACCCGGCCGTATTTGTTATTTCCGGAAAAGCCTGTTTTATCAGAACTATTCCTGAAGTTCCGCAATGTTTTATAGGGAGTACTCACAACGTAGTTAGGCAACCTGCCCGTGGTTTATTGGTCTGGCATGCGTTCTGACCATCCTGGTTGCTTCAATACCGACAATTGCCTGTGTGACACAGCCCGGCAGTGTGCCTCCTTGGTAAGGAGGAAGTCGCGAGTTCAAATCTCGCCACAGGCTTGGAATTAATAAGTTCAAATCTTTCACTTTTTTTCATTGATTAACGGTCTTTTTCTTTTTCCGATGTACCCTTTAAAAGGATAATGAGGGTAGTGCTTCCGGGGATGGTGAGAGAAGGTCTCCTGCAAACCATCCTGACTTGGAATTTCATCATCGCAAAAGGTCAGATTCAGATTCGTTTACCTGAATTACGCGTAAGAAAACGGATACATGATTCGGAAAAAAAGAAAAGATGATCTCATCGTTAAAAAATAGCATTCATAAATACCGTGTTGTCATACATATATACCATAAAAGGTATATGCCGCCTTATTGAACCGGTACACTTAAACGGTCTGTGCGGAAAATACCAAAAATTCCAAATTGTTTACTGTGAGGTAAGAAATCCATGAATAAGAGTGATGCTGAGGCATTGTTGCGACAGGGCATCGAACTCTATGACCTTGGCAGGTATCAGGAAGCCATAGTCATGTTTGATCGTGCGCTTGCCCTCTTTCCCGATTTTTCAAAGGCCTATTATTTTAAAGGCATTGCTCTGTATGATCTCGGCAGGTACGAGGATGCCATCGATGCGTATGATCATGCAGTTGCTATCGATCCCGTTGATACCAATGCCTGGTATAATAAAGCAGCGACCCTTGCCCAGATGGGAAGAAACGAGGATGTCCTGGAAGCATGTGATCGTTTACTGACCATCAAATGGGACAACGCCGAAGCATGGATCCTTAAAGGCATTGCTTTTTATGAGCTGGGGCGCTACAAAGAAGCAATCGGTGCATATGATCACGCACTGACCGTCGATCCCCGGCATGCGAAAGTCTATTATAACAAGGGAATTGCACTTGCCGATCTCACTATGCACTCTGAAGCAATTCTGGCATACGATAAGGCCATCGAAATCGTACCCAATTACGCAAAAGCATTCTATAATAAGGGAATCTCACTCTACGACCTCGGGAAATATGATGACGCGCTGATTGCATTCAATAAAGCATTTGAAATAGATTCCACTGATATATGGGTCTGGTATTACCGTAGTTTTATTTATGCGAAGCAGGAACGGTTTGAAGAAGCTGTCGAATCGGCCGATACATTTCTCAGGCAGGAACCGGGGCACGCTGATATCTGGGCAATAAAAGGAATTTCTCTTTTCAGAATCGGAAGAAATGACGAAGCGGTGTCAGCACTCGACCGGTCCCTTGAGATGAACCCCCTTATGGCTGATGCATGGCTTCATAAAGGACGTGCATTCAACGCGATGCAAAAATATACCGATGCAGTCTCTGCCTTTAATAAAGTCATAGAGCTCAGCCCGGGAAACACTCCCGCACATTACCATCGTGGAATTGCGTTTTCCCATCTGCATAAGTACCGGGATGCGATGCTGGATTTTGACAGTACTCTCTCATTTGAGCCGGAAAATCCCGATGCGTTGTACCTGAAAGGAGTTGCCTGCATCAGGCTGAGCCGGTACGAGGATGCGCTGGCATCATTTAACCAGGCTCTCTTGAAAAAAGGGGAGCATCCCGCCTCATTTTATTTCCGGGGCATTGCCCTGACGAAACTGGGCAGGCATAAAGAAGCGATTGAATCGTTCGAACAGGCGCTTCGTCTGGATCCCGGATGTTCACCGGCAGCATTCCAGGGCGGAATTGCGTACGCCAGCCTGGGCAGGTATACGGAAGCAGTTTCTGCGTACGACAGGGCCCTGAAGATCAATCCGATGTATGGGGATGCATATTTCCATAAGGGTTTTGCACTCGCAAAACTGGGAAATGTCGATGAAGCCATCCAGGAATTTGACCGGACAATCAAACAGAATCCGGAAAATGCTCAGGCGTTTCACCAGAAAGGACTCCTGCTCGCAAAACTCGGTAACTATCCTGATGCAATTGAATCATACAATAAAAGTATCGGGATCAAACCTTCGTATGCCCAGGCATTCTATGATAAAGGTCTTGCCCTGGCAAAGCTCGGAAAGTCCGAAATGGCAATTGATGCATTTGAACACGCGATTGCCATCAACCCAAATTACATCAACGCCTATTACAACCTGGGACTTTCACTCATTCAGCTGGGGAGATATGAAGATGCCGTATATGCCTACGATCAGGCCCTTGAGATTGATCCGGCAAATACCCTCGTTCTCTATCAGCGCGGTACCGCTTATTTGCAGACCGGACATTATGCTGAATCGGTGCTGGATTTCGACAGCGTACTCGGACAGGTACCGCAGAATACCGGTGCATGGTTTAATAAAGGTCTGGCTTTTTTCCATCTTTCACGATATCAGGAAGCACTGGTGGCATTTAACGAGGCAATCGAGCAAAACCCGGCGCTTACCGAAGGCTGGCTCCAGAAAGGAATTGCCCTCAGCAGACTGGGAATGGCAGATGAAGCCATCGCGTCATTCGAGAAAGTACTTATATTAAATCCCCGGCATGCGGAGGCAGCAGTCCGTAAAGGAATCGTCCTGATTACCCTCTGCCGGTATGATGAGGCAATCTCAATTCTTAACCGTGCTCTTGAAGAACAGCCTGGCAATGACCAGGCATGGTACTATAAAGGTATCGCCCTTTCATCTGCCGAACGATTTGAAGAAGCCATTCGTTCGTTTGACAAAACTCTGGAGATCAACCCGAGGTGCACACGTGCACTCTATGAGAAAGCAAACGCCTTCTCCTACCTGGGAGACCAGTCAGAAGCAGCAGATCTCTATGACCGTGCACTGGAGATCGAACCTGATAATCCGAAAATTATCTATCTGAAAGGTGTTGCTCTCTTTCGTCAGGAACGTTTTGATGATGCAATCGATGCATTCGAACATGCCCTTGCCCATGAACCGGACAATGCTTCGGGATATTATTTTCTTGGACTGGCATATGCCGGAACCGAGCGGTATTTTGAAGCGGTAACCGCATTCGATCATTCCCTTGCCATCGATCCCTCGTATTCCCTGGTCCACCACTTTAAGGGTATTGCCCTTATCGAGCTGGATCACTTTGAGGAGGCCCTTACAGAATTCGATCGGGCTATTGCACTCGATCCTGCCCATGCCCCTTCATATTATTATTCGGGGATTGTACACCAGCAGATGAAACAGTATGGAGAAGCAGTCGAGGCATTTGATCAGGCGATTCTGCTGGATCCAAAAAGAACCGATGCGCTGGTCAGAAAAGGAATTGCACTCGTCAAACTTGGAAAACATGAGGAGGCTCTCGGAGTATTCAGCAGCGTTCCCGGGGAATGCGCCGGGGATGCCCTGCTCTGGTGTTATCAGGGTGTTGCCCTTGCGGCACGAGGGCAGCCAGAAAATGCGCTCCAGTCATTCGATAAAGCCATAGAGATCAATAATGGTTGCACTCCCGCTTATCGCAGGAAAGGGATTGCCTTGTCCCGGCTGGGCAGGCACAAGGATGCAATTGCAGCCTTCGACAGGGCACTTGACCTGAACCCTGATGATCCGATGATCAGCTACCATAAGGGAATTTCTCTTTCCGAGCTGAAACGGTATGATGATGCAATCAGGTCCTTTGACATCGCACTTGAACTTCAACCGGATTTCATTGAGGCCCATTATGCCATGGGACTTGCGCTGGTTCACCAGAACAATTATTCTCAGGCCCTGAATGTTTTCGACAGGGCTGCTGGAATCAATCCGCTCTATATTCCTGCGCTGTTTTACCGGGGAGAAACGCTCCTGAAGCTCAGGCAATACTCCGATGCAATCGACGCTTTTAATCGCGTCCTTGAAATTTCCCCCTATAATCACGGGGCATTATTCGGGAAAGGGATTGCCCATTTACGTCTTTTACACTACCAGGAAGCTCTTGACACTTTCAGGGAAGCACTCGGACATGATCCCTCGCGTCCCGAATTATGGCTGAACAAGGGTAGTGCCCTGGCAAATCTTGGTTTGCATGATGAGGCAATTGAGGCTTTTAATCAGGCCCTCGTGTTGGATCCAGGATTTACTGAAGCAACATTGCGAAAAAGTATCGAACTTATCAAAATTCACCATTTTGAAGAAGCGGTGCTGATTCTTACCCGCTCGGTTGAAGAACAGCCACGCGATGTCTGGTCA
Organism: Methanoregula sp.; assembly: GCA_035256445.1. Lineage (GTDB taxonomy): Archaea > Halobacteriota > Methanomicrobia > Methanomicrobiales > Methanospirillaceae > Methanoregula. The sequence goes on along the minus strand of DATEXZ010000217.1, from coordinate 6,402 downwards.
TGGTGTTACCTTGGTATCGGGCTTTCTGCTCTTGAAAGATTTGAAGAAGCCGTTCATGCTTTTGATAAAACTATTGAGATCAACCGCCGTTGCGCCCGTGCATTTTTTGAAAAGGGAAATGCCCTTATTCACCTTGGGAAACCCCTGGAAGCTATCGTATCGTACGACCTGGCACTGGAAATATCTCCCGATAATCCACAAATCCTGTACCAGAAAGGGATCGCTCTTACCCAGCGCGAGAGATACGATGATGCCATCAGGGCATTTGAGAAGTCACTGGATATCGAGCCTGAAAATGCATTGGGATTCTATTTCCTCGGGGTCGCGTTTACCGGTAAAGAACGATACAGCGATGCGATAAAAGCATTCGACAAATCACTTCTTCTTGATCCTTCAAATCCATCAACGCATCATTTCAAAGGAGTCGCCCTTGTCCAGCGTGAACGCTATAGCGATGCCGTTAAATCCTTTGAGGCGGCCCTGTCCCTGGATGCGTCCGATGCCTCGAATTACTATTACCTGGGACTTTCGTATCTCGAATTAAAGCGGTATGAGGATGCTATCGCCGCAAACAAAAAAGCGACTGAAATCGATCCAACACTCACTGAAAGTTACATGTACCAGGGTATCGCCAACGCTGAGCTGTCCCGTTACGAAGAAGCTATTCCTTTACTGGACAGGAGCTTATCAGCAAACCCGTCGCTTATCGAAGCACTCATCTGCCGTGCAAAATCACTTTTTAAGCTTGGGCGGTATCCCGAAGCTATCGAGACACACGACAGGATTCTCTCGCTCAATCCGACGATAATCGAGATCTGGATGCAGAAGGGAGATGCCCTCTTTTCTCTTCAGAGAAAGCAGGATGCCGTCCTCGCATATTCAAAAGCCCTGGAGATTAATGCGAATTTCGCGGAGGCGTGGGTAAAAAAAGGCAATGCTCTCTACGATCTCCATAAAATCCAGGATGCTGTTTTTGCTTACTCCCGTGCCCTTGATATTAACCCCGCGCTTCGCGACATCTGGATGAAGAAAGGTGATGCCCTGAATGATCTCGGGCGAACGGAAGATGCAATCGTCGCATTCACCACATCCCTGAAAATTGATCCCGGTCAGGTTGACGGATGGGTCAGAAACGGGAAGGCTCTCTTTGACATTGGGAGATACCAGGATGCTATCGATGCGTTTGATAATGCTATAGCCCTGGACCAGAGATGCATTGAAGCATTCCACTACAAGGGGCTCGCGCTGGAAAAAGTGAACAGATTCGACGAATCGATCCATGCATATGAGATACTCCTTGAAATTGCTCCCGGGAATTATGAAGCCCTGTACCATAAGGGACTTGCATTAGCCAGACTTGGAGATCACCGTGATGCCATCGAAGCTTTTGAAAAGACTATCGATATCCTGCCTTCTTTTGCACCTGCATGGTATAACAAGGGAAAATCCTTAAACCAGAGCGGAAAATATTCCGATGCAATTTCTGCATTTACCCGCGCTCTGGAAATTGATCCTTCCTTCACTGAAGTCTATTATTATCTCGGATTTGCACTTTTTAAGCTGGAAAAATACGCGGAAGCCATTGAATCCTTCGATAAGAATCTCGAGAAGGATACGGGGAATGCACAGGGGCACTATAGCCGGGGTCTGACACTTTCCCGGCTTGGAAGATTCGAAGAGGCACTGGAGGCTTTTGATAAAGCCCTTATTTATGATCCTGATAATGCACTGGCTTTCTATCATAAGGGCAATGCCTACATGGGTCAGAACCGTTACAATGAGGCAATCTTTGCTTTCGAAAAGACGCTTCAGCTAAAACCGAATTATGCAGAAGCACGGATGCGAAAAGGCATCGCCCTGTCTCATCTTAAAAAATTCAAGGATGCTGTCAGGGACTTTAACAAGATTATTACCGATAACCCCAAAAATTACCATGCGTACTACCAGAAAGGAAGAGCACTTTTCGATTCCGGAAACACCTCCGAGGCAATTTATGCCTATGACAGGGTGCTTGAGATTGAACCGGGTTTTGCGGATGCTCATTTCCATAAGGGTTTTGCCCTCCTGGAATTATCACGGACGGACGAGGCAATTCAGGAATTTGATCATGCTCTTGAAACAAATCCCCAACTCGCAGATGCGCACTACAACCGGGGCGTTGCCCTGGCAAAACTGGACAGGTTCAGCGAAGCAGTTGTCTCTTTTGACAGGGCACTTTCCCTCCTTCCGTCATATGCCCCGGGATTTTTCCAGAAAGGACTCGCCCTGTATGGCATGGGCTGCTGCCAGGAGGCAATAGATGCATTTGACCGGTCGCTTGAACTGGATCCGCATTCAGCGGAAGCCGCACTGAGAAAAGGAGTCGCACTTCACGACCTGGGTCGTGATGAAGAATCGCTTGCTGCCTGCGAAAAGGCAATAGAACTCAATCCGGACTTCATCGAAGCACTTTACCAGAAAGGAAAAGCCCTGGCTGACCTGGAACGCTTTGAGCCTGCCGTTACTGCCTTTGAGAAGGCTGTTGAGCTCGATCCGGGTAATGCACAGGTGTATTATGACCAGGGTCTGGCATTGATTCACCTTGGCAGGTATCCTGAAGCGGTCACCTCGTTTGATCGCGTACTGGAACTGATTCCCCATTTCGCACCAGCCTTCTTCAATAAAGGTACAGCCCTTTCAAATGTGGGTATGTATGACGAAGCACTATCCGCTTTCAATAGTGCCCTTGAAATGACCCCCGATGATCCTGAGACACTCTATCAGAAGGGAATTGCGCTTGCACATCTGGATGACCATGAACAGGCAGCTGCTGCCTTTAAGGCGGCAAGTACAATCGATCCCGGAAGGGCAGACATATTGTACCGGTATGGTTTATCCCACGCGGTATTGGGACACCATGATGAAGCGGCCATGGCATTTACACGGGCCCTTGAGATTAATCCCGGTTTTACCGATGCGATGTACCGCAAGGGACTTGCCCTGGCGGAGCTTGGTGAATTCAGCGACGCTGTAAAGGCCCTTTCCCGTGCGCTCGAGGCTGAACCGCGGATCGCCAATGCATGGCTGATAAAAGGATTCTGTCTTTTCGCTCTCGAACAATTTCAGGACGCTCTCCTTGCTTATGCAGCCTCACTGGAAATTGACCCGGACAATCCCCATACCTGGTTCTATAAAGGCAGGGCCCACATCAGCCTTGACAATTATGATGACGCAGTTGCAGCATTTGATCATGCACTCGCTCTCGAACCGGAATTTGGCGAAGCGTACTACAATAAGGGAATCGCACTTGCAAAAGCTCAGAAAATATCAGAAGCCGCTGCAGCTTTCGAACAGGCAAACCGTCTGATGCCGGATTTTGCAGATGCGTATCTGCAGAAGGGGAGAGCGCTTTATGCTCTCGGACGTGATCCGGAGGCGACTGAAGCATTCAGGAATGTACTTATCACAAACCCGGATGATCTGACAGCATTGTACGGTCTTGCCCGGGCAACAGACCGCCAGGATTTGCCAAAAGAAGCAGTTACCGTATATACCCGGATTAACCAGCTGGAGCCCTCGTGCGAACGGGTGTTTTATTATAAAGGTGCCGCTCTCGTTCGTTTGCATCAGTATTCTGATGCCATTGAGGCTTTCACCCGTTCTGTGGCTCTCACCCCATCCCGGATAGAAGCCTGGAAAGAGATGGGAAGATCTTTTTTCATCCTTAAAAAATACGACCGGGCAATAGAAGCATTCGATGCCGTTCTTGTTCTCAAACCTGATTCCGGGGAGATCCTTTTTGAGAAGGGGCTTTCATATTCCCACCTCGGCCAACCGGAATCTGCCCTGGAAGCATTCAATGCATGTATTGAGATGGGTCTGGATAACTCCCGTATATATGCTGAAAAGGGACTGGTGCTCTCCCGGCTCGACAGGTATGAGGATGCAATCGCTTCATTCGATCGCGCCCTCGAACTTGATACAACTGATGTGGTTTCCCATCTCGTCAAGGGTGAGATTCTTGAAAAGATTGCCCGGTATGAGGACGCAATCAGAGAGTTTGACGCAACTCTCCTCCTGGATCCGGAAAATACCCGGGCACACCGGAGAAGGGGTGTTGCTTTAGTAAAACTTGCCCGGTACGAAGACGCAGTAATTGCACTGGACAGGGCACTGGAACAGGACACCACGGATCCAGGTCTCCTTTCATGCAAGGGGTATTCACTCTACAAGCTGTTCCGGTTCAAGGAAGCAGTTGAATCTTTCGGGAAATCGTTACGGCGTGAACCCCAGAACATTTTTGCACTTATTCACCGTGGTAAAGCCCTGCTTCACCTCAAACGGTGGGAAGAGGCAGTCTCAGCGTTTGATAAGGTGATTGTTCTTGACAACCAGCATGCCACTGCATGGTATTACCGCGGGATCAGTTATAAGCAGATGTCACTGTATGAGGATGCCCTTGAAGCGTTCGGGATGGCAGCGTCTCTGGACGATTCCTGTGCAGTCGCATGGTACAATAAAGCAGATGTCCTTTGTATACTAAAACGGTTTAATGAATCGGTGCCTGCGTTTGATCGTACCCTTGAACTCAGCCCGGGTATGCAGGACGCAGCATACAAAAAAGGAGTCGCGCTCGAAACCATCGGGCGATACGAGGAGTCGGTTACAGCATTCGATCTGGCACTTGCCATCGGACCTGAAAATGGTTATCTCAACTACCACCGCGGGAACGCCCTCATGGCAGCGGGCCGCGACAAAGATGCTCTGGCCTCCCTGAACCGTTCAATCGAACTTACTCCGGACGATGCTGATATCTGGTTAGCGAGGGGGCAGGTTCTTTATAAGCTAAAGTATTTCAACGATGCCATTCTGGCATTTGATAAAACACTCGAATTGAAATCCGGCAGCGCTGATGCAGCATATGGCCGGGGTCTTGCACTGTCTTCACTCGGGTATGACGATGACGCCATCAGTGCTTATGAAAAAACACTTGCCCTGGACCCTTCCTTTACCGACGCAGCTTATAATAAAGGTCTTGCACTCTTCCGCACAGGCAGGTACAAAGACGCCATCAAAGCCTTTGACTATACTCTTGAAAATGTTCCGGAGCACGCTTATGCACATTATTATAAAGGACTCGTGCTGAAAGCCACAGCAAAATATGAAAAGGCAATCCGGTCATTCAGTCAGGCTTTTATCTATGACAGTTCCCTGACCGATGCGATATTCCAGTCCGGTCTCTCGTTTGTCAGCCTTGGAAAAAATGAAAAAGCTCTTGATGCATTCGATACCGTGCTGGAAAAGGAACCGGATAATGCTCCTGCGCTCTATCAGCGGGGATCTGTTCTGGTGAAACTTCTTCGGTTCGAAGAGGCGCTCGGGGCACTCGAATCCTCACTCAGCCTTGAAAGCACTGTTGCAGATGTCTGGCTGCTCAAGGGGAGGGTGCTTTTCGAACTGGGACGGTTTGAAGAGGCACTCGAAGCATTTGACAGGACAACTGCCCTTGCACCGGACAACACAACAGCATGGTACCGGAAGGGAAAGACCTACATCGAACTCCAGAACCCGGAAGATGCAATTGCCTCCTTTGACCAGGTTCTTGCACACGATGCGGCGTGTGCACCGGCGTGGCTGAGAAAAGGGAGTACGCTGCTCTCGCTCAGCAAGTTTGAACCGGCGCTGGATGCTCTCACCCGTGCCCTTGACCTCAAACCCGGTTCAGCCTATGGATGGTACGACCGGGCAATTGCACTCTCAGAACTCGGCAGGCACGAAGAGGCCGTCTCATCCTATGACAGGGTACTTGCGATTAATCCCAGATATGCAAATGCCTGGTATGACAAGGGTATCGCCCTGACAAAACTCGGGAAGGATCTCCAGGCTGTCGAAGCTTTTGAACAGGCTACGATTATTGATCCTAAGTTTGTCAGTGCCTTCTATGACAAGGGGCTCGCGTTTGCCCGGCTCTCAAAAGACCGGGATGCCATTGCATCATTTGACCGGGCAATCGCCGTCGAACCGTCACAGGCACCGATATATTATCACAAGGGTCTCTCCCTCAAAAACCTGGACCGACCCGAAGATTCACTCCTGGCATTCGATGCAGCCCTTGAACTTGATGCCAGCAGCTACGAGACCTGGTTTAACAAGGGCATCATCCTGGCATCTCTCCAGAGGTTTGAGGAGGCACTCGGGGCACTCGAATCCTCACTCAGTCTTGAAAACGGTGTCGCAGACGTCTGGCTGCTCAAGGGAAGCGTCCTTTACGAACTGGAACGGTTTGAAGAGGCACTCGAAGCATTTGACAGGACAACTGCCCTTGCACCGGACAACACAACAGCATGGTACCGGAAAGGAAAGACCTACATCGAACTCCAGAACCCGGAAGATGCAATTGCCTGCTTTGACCAGGTTCTTGCA
>DATEXZ010000216.1:0-7970 GCA_035256445.1 Methanoregula sp. | reverse complement strand
GCGCTTTATTTGAGAATGGATACCCGTGAAAAAAAAGTGCATATAAAACTGGGGTATAGTTACATTCCAGCGACTTAAAATCCCATTTTTTGAATGGATACTTACTCATTCAGACGCTCCTGGGGACTCGCCATTGACTCGTCCCCGCCGCTGTGGTGTCCCCGATTTGCGATAATCCTTCAGACACAACATGGGAAGGAGAGAAGAAATCTCCTGACAGGAACTACAGTGTCATCCCCGGCGAAGGGGTGGGTCAAGGGAGGGGACAGGCACTGTCCCCTCCTTGATTGTTGATCGGTGTTTCAGATCCTATGAGAACTGAACTTTTTTCATGCTGAATCCCGGAACATTTATTCTCGCAATTGTCAGTTGTTAATGCCGTGCAATTCCGGTGGTTAAAATGATACTATACCCTAAAAATATTACCTAGTGACCCGTGGAATAATTTCAAGGTTCACGGGCAGATTTTTTACCGAATGGGTCAATGCACCAAGGCTTATGACATCCACATCGAGCATAGCATACCGTGCGAGGGAACTTTCATCAATACCCCCTGATAGTTCAATGATCACACGCTCCCGCAGGTCTTCGCGTTTAAGCTCTCTGATTGTACGGGTAATCTGATCGGGGCTCATATTATCAAGCATAATGATATCTACACCAGCTTGTGCAGCGAGCAGTGCTGTTTCAGGAGTTTCTGCTTCCACTTCTATTTTTTTATAAAGAGTATTTTTTTTTGCAGCTGCAATAGCAATATCGAGGGGAACCAGTGCCAGATGGTTGTCTTTAATGAGAAGACCGTCGCTTAAGTTCATTCGGTGTGGATCGCCACCCCCTATTACTACGGCTTTCTTGTCCAGGATCCGGGATCCGGGACATGTTTTGCGCGTGGCTGCGATACGACAGTGTGGATTGACCGTAGATACGAGATCTACCATTTTCTTGGTCTGTGTCGCAATACCGCTCATTCTTCCGATGATATTGAGGGCAGTCCGTTCGATAAGCAGTATCGTTTTTGCATCCCCGCTGAGTGAAAGAAGCACATCATTTTTGCTGACCGTATTTCCGTCATGTATCCGGTGTGTCACAGAAACACCAAAATGGAAAAAAAGGAGAGCTGCTTCATCGAGACCCGCAATGATTCCTGCCTGCTCAGCCCTTATTACTGCATCACAGGTAATGTCCGGAATAACTGCAGTAGATGTAACATCCCCGTATGGAGCGTCTTCCTCAATGAACCGAAGCAGATAATTGAGCAATTCCATTGCATATTCACCGTTATTCCTAACCTTATGTTCCAACTTTTATCGGTTCATTCAGATTATTCAGAAGAGAGAGAATTGAGAGGGCAGCGAGGTAGCTTGTTGCTGAATGACCGGGACTCGGTATATTTGTCACCCTGATATATGTCTCTCCAAAGCTCCCTTCAATGAATAATTCGTGAACATTGCGGTCTACTGACGGATCAACCCAGAGCTCTACATCGGTATCCTGACCGGCCGCCAGACTCATGGCTACCGATACGTTGACATTTTTCGGGAAGGCTTTGATGCATTCATTGGCTTTTCCGGAAAATATGAGCTTTCTTTCGTCAGTACTGATACCAAGAGACGCAGGACTTTTGGTGGTCCTTAAAAGTAACCGCGTGATCTCAGAAATCCTCCCTATCTTAAGATTATCGAGGCCAAATATCGCACCGCTCGGGATGTGTATTTTCCTCCCGGATTTAATGGCCAGGTCCCGTAACTTATCTCTGAAAGCGGTATCGGACAGAGCACCAACACTCATAATTACCAGGTCTTTATCATGGGATAACACCTGTCCGGCATAATTCTTCACTGCACTGACAGATGCTGCCTCTACTACGATATCGAAATCCGAAGAAATAAATGACTCAAAATCTTCATAGGGATGAGCACCGGAAATTTCCGCGATCTCTTTTGCTCTCTTAAATACAAGGTCATAGACAGAGGTTATGGTAAAACAACCCCCGTGCTGTGCGATGATATGTCCGATATTACCACAGCCGAGCAGGCCGATCCTCATCATGGTTAACAGAGTATGGGTGCCATTTTGGTTAAGTGTTGTGCTCAAGGATAGAGCGTGGATAATGGGTATCAAGCCCTGAGACAGGAGTGCGGCTCAAAGTCAACCGCATAATTTTTTTCCATGAATGTTTGCTTCTACCCGGTTAACACTATTTAATAAATTGCGATCAATGGGATCATAGTGCGGCAAAATGGAGAAGACACAACAGGACCTTCATACGGGAACTTCAAAATTGATGATCTCTGGGAAAAGTTACGCAGCCGGCGTGTTTATATCGAAACCTACGGGTGTCGTTATAACTTCGGGGATTCGGTAAAACTTATTGAGGTCTTGAAAAAACTTGGTAGTACCCTTGTTAGCTCCGCATATGAGGCAGATGTTGTTATCATCAATACCTGCACCGTTGTCGGGGCGACTGAGAGACGGATGCTCAGGAGACTTTCAAGGTTCAGAGATTGTAATCTTTTTGTGACGGGATGCATGCCGGCAGTACAGAGGGAAGCAATTTTTGCGGTATGTACACCGGTAATTATCCCGTCAGACACGATCCGCGAAGCTTACCGGACTATTAACACGGTTCCCGGTGGCGGGGTGGCGATTGTCCAGGCGGCACAGGGATGTTCAGGCAGATGTACGTACTGTCTGACCCGGTTCGCCCGTGGACCGCTGAGGAGTTTCCCCGCAGATGATATCCTTGCAGAAATAAGAGCGCATGTTCAGGCTGGCACTCCTGAAATCCAGATTACCGCTCAGGATGTAAGCAGTTGGGGGCGGGATATCCGAACATCTCTTCCGGCTCTCCTGCATGCCGTGGATAACCTGTCTGGGAATTTTATGATTAGGGTTGGGATGATGAATCCTGCAACAGTAAAAGAAATACTTGATGATCTGGTTAACGCTTTTGCCAGTGACCGTATTTTCAAATTTCTCCATCTTCCCGTCCAGTCGGGATCAGATCGCATTCTTGAACGTATGGGAAGGGCATACACAATTGCGGATTTCGAAGAAATTGTGACGGCATTCAGGAACGAGTATCCGGAAATTACTCTCTTCACTGATATGATTGTGGGATTTTGCGGAGAAACGGAGCAAGACTTTTCCGCATCTCTAGAACTTATCGACAATCTGCGCCCGAATAAAGTAAACATAACCCGTTATTCCCCGCGTCCGTTTACTCCTGGTTGTCCAGACAAAGACATCCCGGACTGGGTAAAAAAGAACCGCTCACGCAGCATGAATACCCGTGCTGAAAAGATCTATGTTTCTGTAAACAAAAAATATCTTGAACACCAGGTACCTTTCGTCGTAACGGAAACGATAAAAAAGGGATCTGTTATGGCAAGGTCTCAGAACTACCAGGGGATCGTTATCAACGAGGAACTTCCTGTTGGATATACCGGTCAGGTAGTCCTGAAAAAAGACCGGAAGTATTTTTTTCTGGGCCAGCGTGTCGTATAATTCAAAAATCATCAGTGCAGGCAGGCAGCAGAAGGCCAGTATTTTACAAATATTCATGGCAAAAATTGCCTCTGTTGTTTTCATTTTTTAACATGCTCAGAGTCACTGCCATGCCTGGAATCGATCATGGTGTGTCTACTAACCGGAAGAGAAACGAGGGGCTTTATACCCGCTGAAATGAACACTTCTTATCGGGCATCAACTGCTGTGTAATGGTGAAAATAATGGATGAAATTGAAGCCGGATATAAAAAAATTGAGCAGAAGATACAAGAGTTGCAGGAAAAATCTGCCTCTCTCTCAAAAGAGATCAGGGACCATGACGCAGAACTCCTGGCGAGAATGGCTAAATCAGCAGTGCCGGTTGTCAGGGTTGTCGGACTCAATATGCTAAAAAAGGGTAAGCAGGACACCAAGGGAGAAATCTATGATCCCGCCTATTTCCCGGGCAAGATGATCATTCTGGGTAAAGCTATTAAGCCGGCTGAATCCCGGCCTGACAACCCGCAGATGCCAGTCACCGACCAGTTCTGCGTGATGTCCGAAGAGGGAAAATTTTTTGAACTCATGTATAGTTTTGACGGATTCCTCCACGATTCATTCCTCAACCCTATCGATACGAAAACAGCAATAGACCATTATGGGTATGATATCATGTTCATGCTCTACCGGGCAATGCACGATTACCTGAAAGGTGAGGAGGCACTTGTTGAAGCACTCGAAAAAGTGATAGGATATGTCTTTGCTCAAAAACGATAATCAGTTTTCCCTGTTAAAGCCTGGATGAATGGGGATTTCGCAAAAATCCAGCGATTTAGGCAGGATTGCCGCAGGTTAACAAAAATTACCGGGAGGGTCGGAACCGTTTGTTGAATCATGAGAATACATAAGCCATTCCTGTTGTTGAAGGAATGTGGATTTATTAAAATGACGAACCTGAAAAAACGTACCAGACGTGATGGGCCCGATGTGATTCGAACACATGACCTCCCGGTTATCAGCCGGGCGCACCACCGGGCTATGCTACGGGCCCAAAAGTTTGCCTGAAATTTACCTTATTTACTACTCCACCAGAGTTTTTATAAGTTGTGAATCAGCAGAGTGAGCTCGCGGAACAATCAGGTAGGGATATGTGTAAAAAGGTTACGGTATAAGTTAAGATCTGAGATTATGGGACGAAAATATCTCCTCGGGAATGAAGCGATCGCCCACGCATGTGTTGAATCCGGTGTGGGTTTTATCAGCGGGTACCCCGGCACCCCTTCATCTGAAGTGATTGATGTACTGCGTGTCCAGCCGGATCGATCGTACTATGTTGAGTGGTCAGTCAACGAAAAGGTGGCATTGGAGAATGCTCTTGCAGCGGCTTGGTGTGGTGTCCGTTCACTTTGTACGATGAAACACGTGGGGCTCAATGTTGCTTCAGATCCTCTGATGACAAGTGCCTATACCGGGGTTACAGCCGGCCTGGTAATAATGAGTGCGGATGATCCATTCGCCCACAGCTCACAAAATGAACAGGATTCACGATGTTACGCGCATTTTGCCCGTTTGCCCTGCCTCGACCCTGCAAGTATACAGGAAGCGCACGACATGATACCCGAAGCGTTCACCCTCTCCGAAGAATTCGGGCTGCCTGTGATCTTCCGGCCCACGACCCGCATCTGTCACTCGAAGGGAGATGTGGATCTTGGCGAGCCTGTCGCAGGTTTACAGAAAGGCGAGTTCCATAAAGATCCACGGCAGTATGTAGTGATCCCGGCACATACCCGCGTCCTGCACAAGAAACTGAATGAGAAACAACCGGCTCTCCGTAAGAGATTGGTTGAACGTGGATATAATCACCATAAAATCGAGGGTTCAACTGCAATTATTGCAAGTGGTATAGGTGCTACATATGTGCAGGAAATAATACCTGCGGGAGTCTCGTTCATGAAAATCGGGGCGTACCCGATTGATGAGGAGTGGATGGGCGATTTCGTGAGAAAGCACGAAAAAATTCTCGTGATCGAGGAACTCGCACCGGAAGTGGAAGAGATTGTCCGCCAGGTAGCCGGATGCGTTCCTGTTCTTGGCAAGAAGAACGGGTATGCCCCTTATGAGGGTGAGTTATCTCTTCTGGCTGTTGCAGGGATAATGGAGAAAGCGGGATTTTTGAAAAAAAATCCGTTTCCTGAGGGAAACCCGGTGCAACAACTTCCTCCACGGCCCCCCATCCTCTGTGCCGGCTGTCTGCACCGCAGTGCATTCTATGCAATAAAAAAAGTCTTCAAAGATGCGATATACCCAAGTGATATCGGGTGTTATACACTTGGACTCCAGCTGGGTGTGGTTGACACTACTATCTGTATGGGTGCATCAATCACGGTAGCAAGCGGGATTTCTCATGCCGGGGATACACGTGATATTGTCTGTACGATTGGGGATTCCACATTCCTGCACACCGGTATCCAGGGTCTCCTGAATGCCGTCTACAATGGAGCAGATATTACCGTTGTTATTCTTGATAACCGCATCACGGCTATGACCGGACACCAGCCGAACCCCAACTCAGGCATCACCGCTTGTGGTGCGGAAAGCCCGGCGGTCTCGCTTGACGCTCTCTGTCGTGCGTGCGGCGTCAGCTTTGTCGAGAGTGTCAACCCGTACGATATTACCGGCATGGTGACCATTCTTCAGGAGGCAAAGAAACGAAAAGGTGTGAAGATCATTATTGCAAAACAGATGTGTGTAATCTCGGCGCGACGGGCAGGGATAAAACGAGGGAGATACCGGGTTAATCCTGAAATATGCACCGGTTGCGGGACATGTGTCCGGTTTGGCTGCCCGGCCATTGAATTTGCGGATGAAAAAGCCCTGGTCAACGATCTCTGCAGCGGGTGTGCGGTATGCACCCAACTCTGCCCCACCGGAGCAATAGTGAGGGAGGGGAAGAAATGAGCGGAAGTTTTGATATCCTGATTGTCGGAATCGGTGGCCAGGGAACAATTCTTGCTTCCAACATACTTGGCGAAGCATGCCTTATTGAAGGGAGACACGTGAAGGGTGCAGAGACGCACGGCATGGCACAACGTGGGGGTTCTGTTGAAAGTCACATACGGATCGATGGATTGTACGGACCGCTAATCCCTCCAGGTCAGGGAGATCTTCTCATCTCTTTCGATCTTCTTGAAGCACTCCGATACTCCCACTTCCTGAAAAATGAAGGAAAAATGGTTGTTAACCGACATCTGGTCTTACCGACATCAGTATTTACACAAAAACTTCCCATACTCACAAAGGATGAAATTATCGAAGCATTAAAAAAACATACGCTCTGCCTGCTTGATGCTGATAAAATGGCAGAGGAAGCAGGAAGCCCCCTTTCGCAAAATGTGGTGATGCTGGGAGCGGCATCACCATCAATTCCGATCAGGCCCGAATCGCTCATCAATGCAGTCAAACGTCTGGTTCCGAGAAAGACAGTCGATATTAACGTGAAGGCATTTGAAATGGGCAGGGAATTTGGCGGGAAATGCTGATGTGGCGGAGATTGGGTGCATTTGATTATGATACTATTTACCTTGGCGATGCGCTTGAGTTGATGCCTGCCATTCCTGGCGGGGTTGTTGATCTCATTGTTACTGATCCGCCCTTTGCAATCGATTTCAAGGCTCAAAAGGAGAATTACAACCGGAGCGGCTCCAATGTCATGGAAGGATATCAGGAGATATCGGAATCGTATTATCCTGAATTCACTCACCGCTGGATGAAAGAAGCAGCACGGGTGCTTACCCGTAACGGGAGCATGTATGTTTTTTCCGGATGGAACCGTCTCCGTGATATTCTTGAAGGTCTTGATGAAGCAGGTTTCACCACAATCAATCACCTTATCTGGAAATACCAGTTCGGCGTCTTTACAAAGAAAAAATATGTAACCAGCCACTATCACATTTTGTATGTTGTCAAAAATCCTGCCAGCTACACATTCAACAAAATCGATCACTATCCGGAAGATGTCTGGGTAATTAACCGGGAATACTGGAAAGGTAAAAAGAAGACTCCTACGAAACTTCCCCCTGCAATTATAAGAAAAATTCTGATGTATTCGAGCAATCCCGGTGATCTGGTCCTGGATCCGTTTCTGGGATCGGGTACAGTAGCTTTCGGGGCGAAAACTGAATCACGTCATTTTCTTGGCTTTGAAATCGTCCCGGAATATTTTTCATTTGCCCAGGATCGTGTCAGGGAATGTGAAAAAAAGGAAGGGTTACTAAGAAATGACGCTGAGGGGGGGAATTGAACCCCCGAGGCACTTTCGCACCACAGGCTTTCCAGGCCTGCGCCCTACCGCTAGACTACCTCAGCAAAAAGTGTATCCTATTTGTTAGCCGGGTATTTTTTTAATGCTATCTCTTCTTATGCTCAATTTTTTTCTGGGCGGGAGCCTTGCTGTTGCCTTTCTTCGCTTCCTTACATGATTTC
>DATEXZ010000215.1:0-7887 GCA_035256445.1 Methanoregula sp. | reverse complement strand
CCTCCTGGTGGTGAGCGGTGGGATCATCCTGGCACGGCTTGGGCTGTCCCTCCGGAAAAAATACTTCTCATTCAGACTACTGGGAAGGACTCTCATCCACTTCTCCCTGATCCTCATCCTGCTGGGGGTGCTGGTAAGTTCCGCCGCCGAAACGGAAACCATGAGTATCCCGGTCCGGGCTGGCTCTTCCGCAGATCTCTTTGGAACATCAGTAACGGTGACTGACATTTTCGTCTTTCCTGGAGTAGGGCAGGCCTATTACCCCTCCCATGGTTTTGTGGGCCCGGAGCACGCAAGACTTACGGTGCAGGCAGTTGTGGAGAACGAGGAGATTCATGTACAGAGAGCGCTGGGAATGTCCTATTACCCCTTGTATGGCATGGTTTCTGTACCCACGGTAATCTCCTCCCCGGTTCGTGACTTCTATCTCTCCGTCTATCCCTCCAACACCAGCCAGAACACGCTGATGATGGCTCTGATGGGAATGGAGGTTTCCCCGGGTGAAGTAGTGCTGTCAGCAAAGGTGGTCCCCTTCATTGCCCTGATCTGGACCGGAATCGTTATCATGGGACTGGGAATGACGGTGATCCTTGTCGGAGAACTGGTGCGCAAGCGATAGGACAGATCCTTGCTTTTATCGCTTTTCTCCGGCATGGACAATGAAAAAGGGACTAAGAATCAGCACTTCAGTCTGTGTTTCGTTCATGAAAACGGGTTTTAGTTGTCTTCCCCTCGTCTCTGGTCGCTCCCGGTTAACAATTCAATATGATTAATAATGAAAAAAAACGAATAATCCGGAAGGAAAGAATCTGGTGTCGATACTTCAACTTCTGCTCTATCTCATTCTTTTTCCGCTGATCACGGCACTTTTCATGCTGGTCTCGCGGAAAGATCCCGGGCGCAAAGCGATAATTCAGCTCTCAGCTATTGCTATCGGCATTGTATCATTTCTGGTTCTTCTTTTTGGATATGACAAGGGAACGCTGATTTTTTCAATAGATCCCGACCCCGTCAGCCAGATTATGTTCTTCATCGAGCTTGTGCTTGCAGCATACATTCTCTATCTTGGTATCCGGCACCGGAAATTGTTAACTGTCTTCCTGATCCTTTTACAGGCGGGTCTGCTTCTTTATTTTGAGCTGGTTTTTTCGGAAAACCTGCATATCGGGAATAACCTGTTCCTCGACCAGTTCTCAATCATCATGGCCCTGATCATCGGAATCATCGGCAGTCTGATCTGTGTCTATGCCGTGGGATATATGGAGACCTATCACCACCACCATACAGAAATCAGGGATCGGCGGAACCTCTTTTTCGGAATTCTGTTTATTTTCCTCTCGGCCATGTTCGGGCTGGTCTTTTCGAATAACCTGCTCTGGGTCTTTTTCTTCTGGGAGATCACGACGATCTGTTCCTTCCTGTTAATCGGGTATTCCCAGTCAGAAGAGGCGACCAATAACTCGTTCCTTGCCCTTTCCATGAACCTGCTGGGCGGTGTTGCGTTCATGGCGGCGTTGGTCTATCTTGTCATCCTTGATCCCACCGGACAGCTCCTTGGTCTGAACTTCCTCATCAGTTCCGGCAAGGCAGTTGCGCTGGTGCCTGCCGTGCTGATATGCTTTGCCGGTATCACCAAAGCAGCCCTTATGCCCTTTTCCTCCTGGCTTGTCGGCGCGATGGTCGCACCGACCCCGGTTTCTGCCCTGCTCCACTCGAGTACGATGGTCAAGGCCGGTGTTTATATGATCGTGAGATTTGCACCGGTGCTTTCCGGAACCACTGAAGGTCTTATCATCGCCCTCGTTGGTGGCACCACCTTTGCCCTTGCCTCATTTATTGCGATTTCCCAGAATAATGCAAAGAAAGTGCTCGCCTATTCGACCATTGCCAATCTTGGCCTCATCGTTGCCTGTGCCGGCGTCGGGACCTATAACCTGATGTGGGTTGCGATACTCCTGATTATTTTCCATGCAATCGCAAAGTCGCTCATGTTCCTGTGTGTCGGAACCGTTGAGCACCGCATCGGCAGCCGAAATATCGAGGATATGGGAGGACTCATCGTCCGGATGCCGAAACTCGCCATCATGATGTTCATCGGTATGGCGGGTATGTTCCTTGCTCCTTTTGGTATGGTCATCTCCAAATGGGCTGCGATTGAGGCGTTTATCACGGCACCATTCGGTTTAATCTTTATCGCGATCCTTGCCTTCGGCGGGTCGGCAACCGTGTTCTTCTGGAGCAAGTGGATGGGTAAAATAATCTCGGTGATGCGTGACGAGCCTGTCATCGAAGATACCGTCAAAAAAGAAAAATGGGTGGTATTGTATATCCTGACCGCCCTGGTGGTCATTGTCTGTCTGATCTTCCCCCTGATATCCTCGGTCCTTATCGAACCGTTCATTCTGAATATCTATGGCCAGACTGCCCGGCTTTCGCAGGCGAATCTCAGTATCATGCTGATGATGCTCTGCCTGTTGCTGATCATGCCGTTTTCCCTGTTGTTCTACCGGAAAGGTGTACACTACGCCCCGCCGTATATGGGTGGGAGGCCGGTTGAGGGACACATGAGGTTTTCCGGTTCGATGGGAATGACCCGTGAACTGGTGCTCTCCAACTATTACATGACAGATCTTTTTGGGGAGGAACGGCTTTTCATGGTCGGCACATCGTTGTGCTGGGCGCTGCTCCTCTTTGCCGGTATCCTGCTGGCAGGGGTGGTCCTGTGATCCCTGAATATCTGGTGCCCGTCATATGGGCTGGTTTCTATCTGCTCCTTGCCCCGGTTGCCGGCGGGCTTATTGCGGGTATCGACCGGAAGGTAACTGCACGGATGCAGGGGCGGGTCGGTCCTCCGTTGCTCCAGCCATTTTATGATGTCGGCAAACTGTTTGAAAAGGAGAACCTCGTCGTAACGGCATCCCAGAACTTTTTCGTCTTAAGTTACCTTGTTTTTATGGCGGTTGCAGGGGCGCTTTTCTTTTCAGGAGGAGATATGCTGCTCGTCATATTCGCCTTCACCCTTTCCCATATTTTTCTTGTGCTCGGTGCGTATGCATCCTATTCCCCGTACAGTCATATCGGAGCAGAACGCGAGCTGCTCCAGATCATTGCGTACGAGCCGATGATCATCCTGACAGCTGTGGGCATGTACATGGTTACCAGGAGCTTTTTTGTGAGTGCCATCGTGACGTCGGACATACCTGTCATCCTGTATCTCCCCGGGGTCTTTATCGGCTATCTTATTGTGCTAACGATCAAGCTCCGGAAGTCACCTTTTGACCTATCCACCTCACATCATGCCCACCAGGAGCTGGTGAAGGGGGTCACCACGGATTTTGGCGGGCCCAATCTTGGCAAGATCGAGATTGCCCACTGGTACGAGTACGTCTTCTTATTAGGCGTCGTCTGGCTGTTCTTTGCATGGAATCCGGTAATTGCCGTCGCGGCGATCATCATTGTTTATTTCCTCGAGATCCTGATTGACAACACGTTCGCCCGGGTCAAATGGCAGCTCATGATCCGGAGTGCCTGGATCATTGCCGGTACCCTCGGGTTAGTAAACCTGGGGGTCTTATATTATCTCAGGATGGTGGGGGTACCATGACCTACCTGAAAAAATCTCCCTGGCTGCTCCACTATGATGCATCATCATGTAACGGGTGCGATATCGAAGTCCTGGCGGCGTTGACGCCGTTATATGACGTGGAGCGGTTCGGGATCATCAATACAGGCAATCCCAAGCATGCGGATATCTTTCTGGTAACCGGAAGTGTCAACACCCAGAATAAACAGGTGCTTATTAATACCTACGAGCAGATCCCGGAGCCCAAAGTGGTCATCGCCATCGGTATCTGTGCAACAAGCGGCGGGATATTCCGGGAATGCTACAATATTCTTGGAGGCATTGACAAGGTTATTCCGGTGGATGTGTATGTTACCGGTTGTGCTGCCCGTCCCGAATCGATTATCGACGGAGTTGTCACTGCACTCGGGATTCTTGAACAAAAGAGACTGGCAATGAAAACAAAAACAAAAACAGCACGTGCGGCTGATGCCCGATGACGTCAGAAATTCCAGAAACTGTTCCCGTAGAAGTCGGGAAGCTTATAGGGAAAGTTGAGGAATTCAGGGACGGGGGTTACCGGCTCGTCCAGATCAACTGCTCAAAGGTAGGGGATGTATACGAAATCAACTACTCATTTGACAAGGACTATGAGTTCAGGAATCTGCGGATCACGGTCACTGCAGATACTGAAATCCCCAGTATCTCCGGGATGTACTGGGGTGCGTTTATCTATGAAAACGAAATGCACGATCTCTTTGGCATCCGGGTCAGGGGGATGAATATCGATTTCAAAGGGCACCTCTTTACCACTGCGGTGAAATTTCCGTTCAGCATTGCCCCATCGACTCTCACCAAAGATGAAAAACCATGACAAAACAGATCATCGTCCCCTTCGGACCTCAGCACCCCGTCCTTCCTGAACCTATCCATCTCGATCTCGTACTCGAGGATGAACGGGTGGTTGATGTTATCCCATCCATCGGCTATATCCACCGTGGTTTTGAGAAACTCGTCGAGAAGCGTGAGTATACGGAATATGTCTACATTGCTGAAAGGACATGTGGGATTTGCAGCTTTATCCATGGCGCAACGTACTGCCAGGGAATTGAGCAGATAATGAACATTGACGTGCCCGAGCGTGCCCAGTACCTCCGGGTGATCTGGTCTGAATATTCCCGGCTGCATTCTCATCTCCTGTGGCTGGGCCTCTTTGCCGATTCTTTCGGGTTCGAGAACCTCTTTATGAATGCGTGGAGGATCCGGGAACGCATACTTGATGTGATGGAACAGACCACCGGTGGCCGGGTTATCCAGGGTTCCTGCAAGATCGGCGGTGTCCGCAGGGATATCAGCAACGAAAAACTCGACGAAATGCGCCGGGATCTTGACACCACCGAGCGGGAAATCAGGGATCTTACCACGGTATTTTTGCAGGACGATTCGATTAAGCACCGGCTCAGAAATGTCGGCAGGCTTTCAAAGGAAGATGCTTACCATCTCGGTGCAGTCGGACCCACGGCGAGAGGGAGCGGCGTTGCCATCGACCTGCGGAAGACCGGGTATGGCGCATACGGGAAGCTCAACTTCCAGCTGGTCACCGACAGCTGTGGTGACTGCTATGGACGCTGTTCGGTCCGGGCACAAGAGCTGTTCACATCCATTGATCTGATACGACAGGCTGTACAGAAAATACCTGACGGTCCCATCGATGTCAAGGTGACCGGTGCTCCGAACGGTGAATTTTTCACACGGGCTGAACAGCCGCGTGGGGAGCTCGTCCACTACCTCAAGGGCAATGGAACAAAATTCCTCGTCAGGTCAAGGATCAGGACACCGACGCTGACAAACATTCCTCCGCTTGTCAGGATGCTGCAGGGATGTGAACTTGCCGACGTCCCGGTGATTGTTTTGTCTATCGATCCCTGTATCAGTTGTACGGAGCGCTGATACAAAATGGCATTTTTCGAGATGACAAAGACGGCAATAAAAACTCTCCTGAGCACGCCGGCCACGATCCTCTATCCCGCTCAGCCGGCAAAAAAGACCCCGCTTTCCCGCGGACATGTAACGATAGATGAGAGCAGATGTATATCCTGCGGGACCTGCCAGAGAAAATGCCCGTCGCAGGCAATTGTCATCAGTAAGGAGGCAAAGACCTGGCAAATCGACCGCCTCCGCTGTGTTGTCTGCAATTCATGTGTCGATACCTGTCCGGTGAAGTGTCTCTTCATGGATACCCAGTATTCATCTCCGGTTATTGCCCGGAGCGTTGAATTAATCGCTATTACCTATGTAAAACCAGTAAAACCTGAAAAGAAGGATGAAGCGTCCGTATAATTGAGTACAAAATAATTTTTTCCCAAATATTCGGTAATAATTGCGTACTGACAGATGCAGGATTCAAGGCTTTCTGTTTTGTTTACTACTCAATTACCAGCGCCGGAGTGCTTTGTGTTTCTGGTGAAAGCCATCATGGATTTTTTAAAAAGTGGTCATGGCAATGTCTTATATCCCCGATCCACTTTTGTGACGTTAATAATGAGAATGACACAAAGGGTTTAAAACATAAGTTCCCAGTTACGGATACTGAGTAGTGCATTCTCATACGATCAATTTCATTTGTTGGCGATCAGGAATTTTTTCGCACTGCTCAACCCCTGCCCTCTGACGGGCAGAGCACAACCCCAGAAATCGAGGTGTACGATGAATCCGAAATACCTGAGTACTATATCCGAGCTTGACAACCATGTCGGGCTCGCATCCAAAGAACGCAACGCAATGGAGACGGTATGTGAAACATTCCCCTTCCGCTCAAACGAGTATTACCTTTCCCTGATTGACTGGAAAGACGATCACGACCCCCTTCGCAGGATTGTCATTCCCGATCCTGCTGAACTCAATGGCGGGGGATGTCTCGATCCTTCATGTGAAAAAGATTTTACCCGGAAGCCCGGCCTGCAGCATAAATATGCGCAGACAGGACTCCTGCTCATGACGGATGTCTGCGGGGGTATCTGCCGGTTCTGCTTCCGGAAACGGTTGTTCATGGATACCGAACGTGAGACCGTAAAGGATATTTCCGGGGGCATTGACTATATCCGTGAACACAAAGAGATTACCAATGTCCTGTTAACGGGGGGAGACCCTCTGACTCTCGAAACCCGCCGGATCGAATCGATCCTGCGCCGGCTCCGTGAGATTGACCATGTCAATATTATCCGTATCGGCAGCAAGATGCTTGCGTATAACCCGTTCCGGATCCTCAACGACCCCGATCTTTGCTCTGTCCTCTCACGCTACAGCACGCCGGAAAAACGCATTTACCTGATGGCACATTTCAATCACCCCCGGGAACTTACGGATCTGTCGATACAGGCAGCACACGAACTGCAGAAAGCCGGAGTCATGGTAGTCAGCCAGACCCCGATCCTCAACGGCATCAACAGTGAGCCGGAAACATTCACCGAGCTCTTCAGGAAACTTTCATTTGCAGGGATCTCACCCTATTACGTCTTCCAGTGCCGCCCCTCTCTGGGCAATCGCTTCTTCCAGGTTCCCGTGGAACAGTCGTACGAGATTATCCAGAAATCCTGGCAGGCATGCTCAGGCCTTGCGAAACGGGCACGGTTTGTCATGTCGCATGCAACCGGTAAGATTGAAGTTGTCGGAAAAACTGCAGGACAGGTCTTCATGCGGTATCACCAGTCGGCCGATCCCGCGAACATCGGGAAATTCATGGTGTTCCGCAGCAATCCGCTGGCCCGGTGGTTTGATGACTATCGCCATGTCCTTACGGATTTTGAGACAAAAAAGACCTGGTTGTTCTGACAGGGATTTGATGCGTGAGGGAAAATCCGGTTCTCTGATGAGGGAAAAGCATATACACATACTCCCTCACGTCATCGTATCTCTAAAATACCGGGGTGTCTGTAATACAAGGTTGTTTCTTCGGTTGAAAACAGGACTGAATTTGAATTAATTTTTAAATAATTATCCCTGTATAAACTATACCTTGATGTAAGCAGCGTGCTGATAGTACACAATATTCATGAATCCTTCCACAATGGACAAAACAGCGCTTGATGTGCTCAAGGCAAAGACTGCACGTCTTTCGGTCATCTCCAACACAGGACTTGTCCTCATGAAATTTGTGGTCGGGTTTTCAATTGGTTCTGTCAGTATCATTTCAGAAGCGATCCATTCATCGATGGATCTTATCGCAGCAGTAATAGCGTATTTCTCGGTGCGGAAATCAGCCGAACCTCCTGATGCCCAGCATGAGTTTGGCCATGGGAAATTTGAAGACATTTCCGGGTTAGTCG
>DATEXZ010000214.1:0-2554 GCA_035256445.1 Methanoregula sp. | reverse complement strand
TTCGTGATCCTCAGTTCCGGGATAACGGTGAGTGCAAGGAAAGCCAGATACATGAAAGGATCGTCAATACTCCCCATCTTTTCGGTGGTGTCGCGCAGATCCTTCAGTCGTACGACAACGTTGTCGTACGGCAGAGTTGACATAAGCCCTCCGCAATCGAGCGGGAGTACGGTCTTTGATTCCCCCACAACGGCTACCATCGCACCCCGGGACCTGATGACTTCATCAATCGCCAACAGGATTTCCCTGTCACTTGCTCCCATGGCAATAATGTTATGGGCATCATGAGAAATGCTGGACGCTATTGCCCCTCTGTTCAGCAGGAAGCCGTGGACAAGTCCTACACCGCACGCCGTTTCATGGTACCGGTTACAGACTACCACTTTCAGAATATCCCGTTTGATATCAGGTATGTCCCGTGCTGAAACAGGGAACTGCAGTGACCGGGTGAGAATCTGATGGGGGACAAGCCCGATTACCCGTGCTTTACCGGATCCACGGATCTGGATATCGTCGACCCTGGGGATTTTGGAGAAGAATGCCGGGACAAAGGGTGGCGCTGGCACATGCACGGGGTCAGCAATTTCCTTTCCCAGTACAAAGACCTTTTTTATCCTGAGACTTCGGGGGTCATCAACGACACAGAAATCCGCCCTCCTGCCCGGGGTCAGCGCACCGCGATCGGACAGCCCGAAACGTTCTGCGGCTGAAAGCGTCGCCATCCGTAAGGCAAGTTCCGGCTTGAGCCCGCATTTCACGGCACGCCGTATGCAGTGGTCGATATGCCCCCTCTCAAAAAGCGAATCGGCATGACAGTCATCTGAGGCAAAGCAGCACCGGGAGACCGTTTCCGGCGTTACCAGATCGATGAGATCGGCAATATTTCGTTCTGTTGATCCTTCCCGGATGAATATGTACATCCCGCGCCGGAGTTTTTCTTCTGCCTCGTCCAGCCGGGTACATTCATGGTCGCTCTGCAGACCTGCCAGGATATACGCATTGAGATCAGTTCCTGTAAGAAGGGGAGCATGCCCGTCACGGACAGAACAGAGCTGGAGTTTTTCCAGAACTGAGGGATCTGCGGCAAGGACGCCGGGAACGTTCATCATCTCCCCGAGTCCAAGGATGCCACGACGGTCTGCGTATGGCCTGAGATCACGGGCTGTGAGTGTCGCACCACCCACGTCTTCTGGCGTCGCAGGTACGCAGGAGGGGAGAAGGTACAGAATATCGATGTCTGCCCCCTCCCGCTGGTCAAGCATGAAATCAATTCCCCGTGTACCGGCAACATTTGCAATTTCATGCGGATCGGCGATAACGGTAGTCGTGCCGTGTCGCACGACCAGGCGGGCATATTCGCGGGGTGTAAGGAGCGAGCTTTCGATATGGACGTGGGCATCGATCAGGCCGGGGATGATACATGAACCCCCGAGATCGTATTCCTTAATTCCTGAATAGTTTCCAATGCCCAGTACCAGACCGTCCTTAACCGCAAGGGTGCCCTGCTCCCAGTCACCGATAAAAGGATTGAATATCCGGGCGTTCCTGAAAATGGTATCTGCCGGCATCAGGCCCCGGGCTGCTTCCAGCAGTCCCTGTAAGCGGACACCAGTCACTTTACACCACAATATCCCGGATTACCGCAGTTTTTCGTTCGCCATTCTGGATCAGGTACATTTTGAATTTATAGTTTCCGGGTGCGAGCGGTGCCGGGATCAGGACCGCATTGTCACCTGTTTTTAGTCTCGCCGCCCCCATAATTACCGAATGTTCCTGCTGGGTAAGACCCGTCACCCGGTATATCGTGACCTGTACAAATGCATCTGAAGGTTCATCCGGATTATTTATACTCGCAGTAATGTTGTTACCAGAGTAGCCGACATCGCCGATACTCGATGATACGCATCCGCACAGGAATAGTAAAAGAACCAGAAGAGCTATTTCGCAGGCAGGTGACCTGACATGTGCGAACATTATTCAAATGTAAATTCTCCGGGATTTAAACCTTGGTATGCCTGGCTCATTTGAGTTTTCTCTTTCATCAATCGTCACCTTACAAAAATGTGAACATGAGATCTATCCAAGGTAAACATCCCTTGAACATCTGCAGGTATCCGGTACTTAAAATCCAGTCATTTTCTATCCATGGTGATGAACCGGTGATCGTTCCTGAGCTCAAGTACGGACTGCTGAACAGGGACCAACTCCCGTTTCACAGTGTCATCAAATTTTTCCGAAAATCAGGCTCTGTTGAAACGGGCATAAACGGGAATGGTTCGCACCCAAACCATGAAAATCATTAAACCTTCTAATTCTATGAGGGCTCCCCGCATCAGGGCCTCTCCGAGGCACGGCGGGGCAGTGCGGTGTTTACAAATATGCTTATAGACACTGATCGCCGCGGGGGCGTCCCTTCGGGAACGGCGGCGTTCATCCCGAATCGGAAAAACCGGAATCAGAAAGGAACTGAGTAAAAGAGAGCCAGTTATGGAGATTTAAGCATCTGACTTTGGTGAAATCATCATTTTAAACGTTCTCGGGGGTTTTTGCCCCT
>DATEXZ010000213.1:0-3437 GCA_035256445.1 Methanoregula sp. | reverse complement strand
GAAAAATATCCCATGCCGGGAAAGGCCAATTCCGTAATAGCCGTCTTTTACATCGAGGGTCACCTCAATCTGGTCGCATACCACAGTGGGGACCTGCTCAAAGAAAATGGTATGCAGGTTTTCTTCAATATGAAATACTCTCCCGGTCCGCAATTTACTGAAAGCCAGAGTCCTTAGTTGTTCTGGTACAGATGCAAGGGGAAACCGGAATCCCATCATGTCCCGACCCAGACACGTGGTGAGATTTTTCCGATCATTTTCAGAAAAGACTGCCCTCACGGTCAGGCTGTCGGATGCCGGGTCATACGAATCAACAACGATAGCTGCTGCAGGAAGCAGTTCCGAAAGTCCTTCCCCGATAGCATAGAAAATATCGATGTCAGTGGAAAGCTCAACAAACTCCTGTGCTTTACGGGAAAGGAATTCCATGTCTTTAATATACTGATTAATCCTCGCTGCAGCCTCACGTTTCTCTGTGTTGTCCCGGCCGATGCCCTGATATTCAACAGGCTTGTTTTCGTCGTCGAACAGCACCCGCACCGTCCACAGGTTCCAGCGGTCTTTCCCGCAGTCATGATGGATCCGGCATTCAAAGGTGATGGCCGGATTTTCTTTGCTCAGGGACCGGATGCTCCTGCTTACTGCCGGTATGTCGTCCGCACCGAGATTAGGAATGTGTGGCCCGCCAAGGAGCTCCTCTTTATTCTTCCCAAGATAGCGGGCATATGCATCATTCACAAAAATAAGCTTTTCATCGGGCAGGAAACGCGTAATAAATTCGGTCTGGTCCTCTACGATACCACGATAGCGGGCTTCGTTTATTTCCAGCATTTCCTGGTACATAACCTGGGCGGAGATGTCTTCAATGATCAGGGTAATCCCCTTATTTCCGTCTTCGAATGCGGTCTGTAACTGTTTCACGCGAAAGTGGTGTTTCTTTCCCTCAAGCGTGCAGACCATCTCGCGAACCTGTCCGAGGGCATCTGTGTCTTTTGAGGGTGCGGCAATGGAAACAGCCCTGAAAAAAGGATTATCTATATCCCTGATATGTCTCCCAACCAGTGCGTCCTTTTTTTCTCTGAGTATCCTGATAAGAGGGTCATTGACCTGGACAATTTTTTGCTCACTGTCAAGAAGTATGACCATATCAGAAGAGAATTCCAGCATCGATGAGATGGGAACCCGCCGGGAGAGGAAATATACCTTGGCGGCTCCGACAACCTCCATATCTACCTGACCAGAGATCAGGAGCATGTCCAGATATTTTGCTACCAGATTCCGGTTCATATCCATTTTGGCGGCGAGGTCAGATATTGTAATACCACGAGGATGCCACTTCAGAATCTGTTTTAACCGATCTACTTTTTCACTATCGAGAACCGGCATAGTAGAACATAGGTATTCATAAATGAAAATATATATTATTTTTGAATTATTCTATACGTGACATTTATCTCAGCTGTACTTCAGATTCCGGCAGGCTGGGGAAAAGACAAAACATTGCCCCTGGCCGAATTCCCAACGGCTGTCTGTATTCGGTTTCATTGAACAATCCGCTATCTCCTCTCCGAGGAAAGAGCCACCATGCCAGCGTAAAATTACCTGGGCACTATATACCATACTTTTGATGAATAAAATGTGTTCATTGCTTCGATAAAAAAATAGTATCGCCATGCATTATAAAAAAATAATTTTCTGTGAAATAAGAGGCAGGGATGCGATCAGGACAAAAGGAAAAGAATGTCCTGATGCATGCTCTCCCGGAAACGATTACCTCTCACTACACCATCTCTCTGATTTCCTGAACTGAACAGACTACCTGCTTACCAGACTTCAGGGAATGCCATATTGGTGTAGAGATCCTCCAACCGGGCTTTGTGCCCGCTCTCCATGTTTGCAAGCTGGGTAAAGAGGAACTTCTGTTCCGTTTCGGTGGAGAGCCCGGCAAGCTGGCTGTACATCTGCATCGCTTCGAGTTCCTTCTTGATCGCCACAACGAGGCCATCGAGCGGTTTCATGTCGGCCGAAAGGGGAGGGCTCGGCATGGCGTTTACCACTTTGTAATCCTTCTTTGCATCAAAGTGCATTTTGGCGACGTCCTTTGTGAGCATTCCCTGTAAAAACTCCCGGTGCTGTTTCTCCTCACCCGCAAGCTCACCAAAGAGTTTCTTCAGTGCCGGGTCTTTTACCTTGTCGGATATGGTGCGGTAAAATGTGTATGCCTCGACTTCCCTGTCGACTGCAGTTGAAATGATCTTCTTTGCATCATCTGATTTCATCTAACATTCATCTCCTTATCAGAACTATTAATTACCTGGATTGATTGAAATCCTCGTTCATCCTTCGATGTGCACATACCTTTTTTGAACCACGATTGCACAAAAATTTAATTGGTATAGGTGACTTTCCCCAGCTTTGGCTCGTAAGCAGCGTCTCCTTCAACACGGATGGCGTGCGAGAAGAGTGCAAGGGGTATATCTGCCGGGCAGAGTTCCTCGCACTGGCCACAGTTGACACAGGTGTCCGAGATATGAGCAAACCGTCTCATATGGAACATCGGGTTCGGGGGGAGTTCTCCTGGTTTTACCATCAGGGAACCCTTCATCAGCGCTTCGGGAGTGGTGAAACAGACCGGGCAGTTCTCAATGCATGAATAACACTTGATGCACCTTGCGGTCTCTTTGTTTATTGTCTCCCACATGTTTGCCCCGAGAGCGGCAAAATCTTTTTTCCTCCATTTTTCGCCGAGTTTGAGCATCGCTCCCTCGACTTTGGCCCGGATCTCCAGACCCTTGGGGTTGGCTGCCTCGGTAGCGAGGATACCGGATTTCACCGCACCGCTCAGAAGGCTGGCACCTTTGTCGCTGCAGACTTCCACAAAGGTTGCCTTGCCGGCCTTTTCGCCGATGACACCCCAGTTACCGCAGGCAAGATCTGCCTGGCGGGGCACTTTGTATTTGCAGCGGCGGCAGTTGGACCTGCGGCCATAGCCGGCTTCTTCAAGTTCGTCAATGGAGATGCCCTTGTGTCCGCCTTCGTACTCGATGATGAACTGGCCCTTGTCAATCTCTTCCTTGTGGACAGTATCCGGGTCAACGCCGAACTTGTCGGCAATCATTTTGCGGGCGAGGTTCGGGCTGACCGAGCCACCGCAGTTGACACCGATCATGATGATATTATTGAGATTGATCTGCTTGCGGTTGGCAAGCTCGATGAACCCCATTACATCACAGCCTTTTACGGTAACGCCAATCTTCTTGTTCATCGCCCCGTCAAGGTATTTCTTGACGAGTTTTGGGAGCAGGAGCGTCCCGCAGTGGAGGGAACCGGCTGTCTGGGCAAGTTCCTTTGGGTCAGTGATGAACACCGGCTGGGCATCGTACAGGTCGCTTCCCCTCCGTACCGCAAAGACCCCATCAACCATTTTGGATTCGAGA
>DATEXZ010000212.1:0-12035 GCA_035256445.1 Methanoregula sp. | reverse complement strand
CATCTGTAACAGGCTCTTGAGAGGCCAGGGCCGGAGTTTTCAGGTAATTGAAGTGCCGCGGATCAGTGTCTATATGCATATTTGTAAACATCGCACTGCCCCGCCGTGCCTCGGAGAGGCCCTGAGGCGGGGAACCCTCATAAAATTACAGGGTTTAATGATTTTCATGGTTCGGGTGCGAACTCCTGTTCATGTATGTTTCAAAAGAGCCGTTCCCTGCTTTTTGTCGTGCTCTTACATTGTATATCCCCGGTAAGTTGGATCCGGTTATGTGCAGTTATTTTTCTATTTCCAGACATTCTCCCGGCCGCAGCACCGAAACGTGGATATCTGTCGTTCGTTCAATCGTCTTTTTGAACAGCAGAGGATCTGCCCCGATCTTTTCCCAGGTATTGTAGTGAATGGGTATCACCGTTTTTGCACCAACAAAATTTGCTGCCATCATTGCTTCAGCCATACCCATGGTGAATCGCCCTCCAATAGGGAGCAGAGCGACATCCGGGTGATAGAGTTCGCCTATCAGTTTCATGTCTGAAAAAAGGGCCGTATCACCGGCATGATATACCTTCACACCATCCATGCCAATAACAAATCCTGCGGCAATCCCCCCCGGGGAATCCATTCCCGGACCGTCGATCCAGCTGGAATGAATGGCCTGAGTCATGGTAAACGAGACGCCATCAGCCACGAGGGTACCACCGACATTCATGCTCTCGGCAATGAGACCTTTTGTCCGCAGGTATCTGGCAATTTCTGTAATTGCGATGGTCTTTTTCCCAAGCGCAACCGTTTCGCCCAGATGATCATCGTGGCCGTGGGTAACGGCAACAAGATCGGGTTTTGTCCAGAGAACACTACCTCCTTCTATAAATGGATCTACCAGGACTTTTTTTGATCCGGCGAGAAGTACGCATGCATGCCCGAGCCAGGTGAGTTGCATATATACACATCTGGTTATCTGTGCATGAAATTTTTCATCCGGATGCACGCTGTGTACATGAGCACCGGTGTCACGTAAAAAAAAAGCAGCGGATGAGAGGGATTATCCTCACATCACGTCTATCAGTTCAGCTTCTGTAATATCGATGGAATCCCCGAGACTATCCGCTGTAGCACTGCGGGTCATCTGCTCGGATAAATCCCTGTCTTCCATGACATCCCGGACCCTGTCAATGTAGGGGTCAATTGTTGGATCTTCCTGTTCCTCAATCACATGCCGGTATTCACGGAGTGTCGAAGGACTCACGCCGAGTTCTTCGGAGACCTCTTTCATGGTCTTGCCGGACTCGATCAGTTTTTCCATTTTTGCCTTGTCAAAGGGCATTTTGAAATCAAGTTCCCGGAAGAGCTTAAGCCGGACCCGTGCACGTGCGACCGTCTTGCTGAGTTTTTCATCCCCGAGCTGGCGGGCAATTTCAGTATCATTCTTACCAGCGTAAAACAAGGTGACAAGTTTTGCAAGCTGGATCGGTTTTAAGGAGGTTTTAAAGATCCCCTGTTCCGTGATCTCCCGCATTACGAGAGCAACTTCACGTTCAATCGCGTCGCTGTCTCTTAAAGTACCATGTATGTTCTTCATCGGCTCGACAATCTTTGTCTTGCCGGACATGGCACTGAAGAGTTTTAGAAGCTGTACCTTGCGTTTGTCTTCAGTCATTGCATACCCCGTTATGGGATTAGGATATACAATACTTCGCCTCCTATTTAATGTTATCTTTACACTCTATTTGACCAAAAGACCTATAAATCGATTGAGAATTTTTTATTGCATCAGTACTGTCAGATACAAAATTCCGTGTTTTTTTAAACCAGATGGCAGACAGCGAATGATCCAGTACTTTTCCGGGGATAGCGATCATCCGTTCACGTAAAAAGCACCTGATGTTTTCTTCATCGGAGCTCTGAAGAATTTACATGGACCGATCTGCTGATGACTCATTGAGGTACTCTATCTCATTATTTTTTATAAATTCGTTCAGTATTTTACGGATGGGGGAATAGGGGCCTTTTTCATACGCCGTGAAACTGATAATCTGATAATTATTATCCATGGGATCCGGTTCCTCCCGGTATTCTTTAACTGAATATGACGGGTTCCCGTTCAGCACCGAGTGTAACAGGCGGAATTTCAGGGCTGTATCATTTTTCAGTCGAAGCACCAGATGACTCATGCATATTTCACCAGGTAATCATGATCCGGATTCTTTGAGAAGTATTGCAATCTGTCTTGGACAAGGGATGCATACATCTTTTGCACTGTTCAGGATTGGGCGTACCTGATATTTGAGTCCGGTTATCTTCTAGTTAATCATACCATTACCTTTTTCTGAATAATTGCTGCTTATAAGAACACATCATCACGGTATGTTGATGCTACCCTGGTTTTTGATTCCCTGTGACGAGAATTATAATATCAGCGGGACAATTGAATGATACAATCCGCAACAAAAAGAAGTGATAACTATTGATCCAGTGCTCTGATGATGTTTTTGAACGTGTGATGGAACTAGCCAAACGTCGTGGATTTATCTGGCCGACATCCGAATGCTACGGAGCGGTAGCCGGGTTCATCGATTATGGCCCGCTGGGTGCGATGATGAAGCGCCGTGTGGAAAATATCTGGCGGGATTTTTACATCGTCCAGGAAGGGTACTATGAAATTGAATGCCCGACAATTGCCCAGGAGGCTGTTTTTATTGCCTCCGGGCATGTCAAGGGTTTTTCTGACAAGATGTGCCAGTGCCCTCACTGCAGGGAATACCTGCGTGCAGATCACGTCGCCGAGGGAGGGAACATAAAAAACGCCTCGGTTATGAAAAACGAGGAACTCGCAGCGGCCATCACTTCCTGCACATGCCCTGCCTGTGAAGAAACTCTCGGCAATGTTGAAGTATTCAATTTCAACCTTATGTTTTCCACTACCATTGGCCCGGGCTCCCAGAGGGTTGGTTACCTGCGTCCGGAAACTGCCCAGGGGATGTTTGTCGATTTTTCCCGCCTGCTGCGGTTTTATCGCGACAAACTTCCCTTCGGGGCAGTGCAGATCGGCAAATCCTACCGGAATGAAATTTCACCACGGCAGGGTATGATCCGCCTCCGTGAATTCACGCAGGCCGAGGCTGAAATTTTTGTTCACCCGCTTGAGAAGAACCATCACCCCTCGTTCAAACGCTACAAAGAGTACCGGATGCCTTTGCTTACGTACATCCAGCAGCAGAGATGCGAGGAACCGCTTGAACTGTCGATGCAGGAAGCTGTTGACAAAGGAATAATCGCCAACGAATATGTTGCTTATTACGTCGCCCTGACACACCAGCTTCTGGTTACTATCGGTATCAGGCCCGAACGGCTCCGGTTCCGTCAGCATCTCCCCGATGAACGGGCACACTACGCGACTGACTGCTGGGATGCAGAGGTTTTTTCACCACGCTTTGGCTGGGTCGAAACAGTTGGTATAGCCGACAGGACCGATTATGACCTGCGTGCTCATGCAGCGCAGAGTGGTACTCCGATGACGGTCTTTATTCAGTACACTGAGCCAAAGAAAACGCTCCGGCGACGGATTATCCCGAATATGAGTGTGCTTGGTAAACAGTACCGCACGAAAGCAAAAGCGATCTTTGCCGCACTGGAAGCGGCAGTACCCACGCCGGAAGGTGCCGATATCGAGATAGGGGATGAGAAAATTCATATCCCTGCCCATTTATTTGAAATCCGCGACGAGGTGATTGATACACGGGGAGAAGATATCGTCCCCCATGTGATCGAACCTTCCTATGGGATTGATCGGATGTGCTATGCTGTTCTGGAACAGGCATATGATGAAGACACAGCAGATGGTGAAAAACGCACGGTAATGCGGTTGTCGCCTCAGGTCGCACCGGTTCAGGTCGCCGTTTTCCCGCTCATGACACGTGATGGTCTTGACACCATTGCTGACGACATTACCCGTGCGTTCCATAAAAACGGCATTCTCGCCGAGTACGATGACAGTGGCGCCATAGGGCGACGATACCGGAGGCAGGATGAGATCGGCACACCCTTTGCGATCACGGTCGATTATGATACGAAGGAGAATCATACTGTCACACTCCGGGACAGGGATACCATGGAACAGGTACGTGTCCCCATCGATGAGCTGACCGGCACGGTCAGGGCTCTTGTTGAGGGACGGATCACGTTCGCGTCCCTCAAACCATAATACCTCTATGAAATTCATCAGCCATCCCCTCATCAAACCTGACGCCATCGAATCACGGGAGTACCAGCTTTCGATTGCCATGCAGGCACTGGATGCGAATACGATGGTGATCCTGCCTACTGGTCTTGGCAAAACTGCCGTGGCGCTTCTCGTTGCTGCATCCCGACTTTATAATGAAGGGGGCAGGGTACTGATGCTTGCACCCACAAAACCTCTGGTCGAGCAACACCTCCGTTTTTTTGAACGCTACCTTCTCGCAAAGAGCCCGTCAGGTGAGGAAGTCTCCCCGTTTGCCATGTTTACCGGTGAAGCTCCCCCGGACGAGCGCACCGGGGACTGGGACCGTGCAACGGTGGTCCTTGCAACACCTCAGGTAATAAAAAACGACCTTATTGCCGGACGGTACTCGCTCCAGGATGTATCGCTCCTTATCGTTGACGAATGCCACCGTGCAACCGGGAATTATGCGTATGTATTTCTTGCACAGCGCTACCTGGCAACCGCTGCCAGGCCACTGCTTCTTGCAATGACGGCTTCCCCCGGCGGCATGCAGGAGAAAGTGCAGGAGGTCTGTATGAACCTGGGGGTTTCCCGCGTCGAAAGCCGGACGGAAAATGATCCCGATGTCCGCCCGTATGTATTCGAACGGGATATTGAATTCCTCAGTATTGACCTGCCGCCCGATCTCAAACGAGCTGTCTCCATCATCGATACCCTCATCGATGAGCGTCTCGCGATCCTCGCCTCGCTCCATTTCACGGTGCCCAAGCGTGAAAAACTGACGATGAAAACGCTGAATGAAATCAATGCCCAGATCCAGCAGCGTATCGCGAACCGTGACCCTGCTGCGTATTCAGCCGCCTCGGTATATGCCGCCTGCATGAAACTCCGGCACGCGATCACCCTTGCGGAATCCCAGGGAAGCGATGTACTGAAAGGGTACCTGGCAAAAATGGTAGCAGAAGGGACGGGTCCCGGTGGCAGTAAAGCCAGTCAGGCCCTGGTAAAAGATCCCGCCTTCCGCGAGCTATTCGAACTGTCCCGTGCATGGACAAGGGAGCTCCACCCAAAGCCGGAGATCACCCTGGACCTGGTGCGGGAACAGCTGGAGGCACACCCCGAAAGTCGCATTATTATTTTTGCCACGTACCGGGATACGGTGCAGCTTCTGGTCGATTATCTCATGAAAAACGGAGTTGCTTGCGAACGGTTCGTAGGTCAGGCAGCAAAGGATGCCGAAAAAGGCCTCTCACAAAAAAACCAGATTCAGGCACTGAGCCGGTTCCGGAACGGGGAGTTCAAAGTCCTGATTGCAACCTCCGTTGGCGAAGAAGGTCTTGATGTTCCCTCCACCGACCTCGTCATCTTTTACGAAGCAGTTCCGTCTGAAATACGCTCAATCCAGCGCAAGGGAAGGACGGGAAGATCCGGGGCTGGCAGAGTTGTCGTTCTCACGACAAAAGGGACATCCGATGAAGTGTTCCGTCATGTCAGCCAGGCCAAAGAGCAGATGATGCACAAGCACATGAAGGCGATGGGTACCACGATTCCTTCCGTCCAGAAACCGGTTCCCGTTGAACAGGCGAGCATCGATGCATTCACTGTACAGGGACCGAAAATCATCATAGACGACCGCGAAACCTCTTCAAAAGTGGTCGAAGTGCTCTCGGGTATGGGGGCCGGCATCCGGCTTGAACGACTTGCTCATGGTGATTATGCCATCGGTGAGCGCATTCTCATCGAGCGTAAGACCGTCCGGGACTTTGTGGACACCCTGATCAACCGGGATTTGCTTGGTCAGATCAAGGCAATGGCAGAAGCAGTCCCGCGCCCGGTGATAATCATCGAAGGCGGGGACCTGTACACTCAGCGTGACATTCACCCGAATGCGATCAGGGGAGTGCTGGCCGCTCTTACCCTGGATATGGGAGTCTCGCTCCTGTTCACCAGGGATGAGCAGGACACCGCTCAGATGCTCTATGTCCTTGCAAAACGGGAGGAGAGTGCGCGGGGTGAGCACAAAGTCCATCCGCACAAATCCCACCGTTCTCTTCGTGACGAACAGGAATATATCATCTCTGCATTCCCTGAAATAGGGTTAAAGAACGCGCGACTCCTGCTCGCTCATTTCGGATCGGTGCAGGCAATCACCAACGCCACGCTGGCAGAATTGCTGGCAATAAAAGGAATAGGTGAAAAGACCGGACAAAAGATCTACGATCTTTGCCGGCGACCTTATAACTGACAGAGGAGATGGAGTGATTCAACTCCTGTCTTCACTGCGCCCATCAGCGTCAGGACATGGTTCGGATCCTTTTCATTCCTGATGCGTTCGCACAGCGACATGAGCGTGCCCGCAAGTTCATCTGCCAGCATCAGTCCTTCACCTTCAGGCTCGTGAAGCTGACATGCGCATTCGTGAACCGCCGGGGCGGGGGAATCGTTTTGTGCATCCGGTGCGTGGTTCTTTAACGCAGGAGCATTTTCTTCGCAGACGACACAGAGCGTTCTGCCCTTGACTTCGAAAAGAGGGCATCCGCAGGTTTTACAGGACTTTTCGAGCATTTTTCCTCCCTTCAGGAGGTATTCTGCCATGATCTCGTCTTCCTTACGTACCGGCATAAAATCACCGTCGACTCTATATTTAACCTATATATGTCGGTTCTACGTATTAACTACAGGTACACAGGTAGGTGATACCATGCCCAGCCCTGAAAAAACAATGGAAAACTGTATTCTGATGCTGCAGCGCATTCAGGAAGACAGCTCTATACCCCGAAACATCCGTCGCGTTGCCGACGAAACCCGGACGCTGCTCACAAACAATTCAAAAGCGATGGGACTGCGCGCCGCAGAAGCCATTTCAAAGATTGATGAAATCTCTAACGATCCCAATATGCCGATTCATGCCCGGACACGGATCTGGGAGCTCGTGTCACAGCTGGAGACAATCCCTCTTGACTGACACGGTACATCCGGATTTTTGGTTTTGTTGAAACGAGCATGAACGGGAATGGTTCTCACCCAAACCAAAAAAAAATTGTGTAGGTACGACTGGCATCCGTAACAGTATCTTGAGAGGCCGGGCGGAGTTTTTTTGGTAATTGAAACGCCGCGGGGGCGGACCCGTGTCTATATGCATATTTGTCAACACCGCACTGCCCCGCCGTGCCTCGGAGAGGCCGTGAGGCGGGGAGCCCTCATAAAATTACAGGGTTTAATGATTTTCATGGTTCTGGTGTGAACTCCCGATCATGTACGTTTCAACAGAGTCGAATTTTCACACATTTTTTTGACCGGAACAATGAAACCTGAGAGCGGAGGAACCGGCTCATTGAAACACATAATTCATCCAAATTTTCATCTCCCTCTTCTTGAAATGACCGTGATTTTCTCTGTACCAAAAGAGACACCTTGCGCGTCCTAAACCATCGGTCGGGTATGACCTTCCAGGATCATGTCATACTGGTATCCACGTCTGGGAATATCTCACGCGATCAAACTGTTTTTGTCCATTCCCGAAACGTCGCTGGCTTTTCCGGAAAAACGGTATATGCCCTTTGGCACACACAACTCGAAGCGGGCACCGTGCTGGAATTCCCCGGATTCCTTTATCGTAATATTCGTTATGGACAGGATCTCCCGTGAGAGGAAAAGTCCGAGACCGGTATTTTTACCGTATCCTTTCCGGAAGATCGTTTCCTTATCATGCGGTGGTATTCCGATGCCGTCATCTTCAATATTGATTAAGAGACATCCGGGCATCTCTGCTGCTGACAGCCTGACGACAGATACCTGATTGCCATGTTCTACGGCATTTGCAACAATGTTGTAAAATACCCGTTCCAGCAGCGGGTCGGCAAATATCTCCAGTCCAAGGGCATCGGACTGGAACCGGATCTTTTTAATGTCGACATGGGTGCAGGCTCTGAAGAACGTGTCATCCACGTTCTGCCAGACCGGTGCAACAACCCCGAGATCCTGGTATAATTTGGTAAACTCGATATTTGCTTCGATCATTTTTACAGCATTTTTCAGCTTTGTAAGATACATCGAATGCTGGGGTTCAGGAGGATGGTCGGTAAACAGTTCAAGGTATCCGCTCAGCATGGTAAGCTTATTCCTGATATCATGCCGTGTGATCTCGGCCAGGAGGTTAAGTTTTTTATTTGCAAGTTGCAGGGCGGTATTTACTTTTTTGATATCTGATATATCGTGGAATATTCCCATCATGCACCGCCTTCCCCCGAGGTCGAGTATGGTGGTGCTGACAATGACCGGGATATGGTTTCCCCGGAGATTAACAATGACCTCTTCCTGTAACCCCGTTCCTTCATCTGCCTGCTTTTTAAAATATGCCCGGTATTTTTCCTCTTCCTCTTGTGGATGAAGGTCACTTTCGTGAAGAGTCCGGATTTCAGCAAGTGTCCTGCCGGTCAGAACCTGTGTTTTTTTATTTGCATCGATAAGCATCCCGGTTTCTGCGTCGGCAATAAAAATTGCATCATTTGCATGGTCCATCAGACCCTGGTTCTTTTCATAGGCAGACTTAAGCTCGTCCTCGGCTTTCTTTCGGTCAGTGATATCCCTCACAAATGCAAAAACGTAAGACCGGGGTCCGAATTCACTGTAATTGAGGGAAATTTCCACAGGGATAGGTGATCCGTCCTTTTTCCTGTTGATATCCTGAACGGTAAGAATTTTTCTCTGTTTTGTCTGGAACCAGTCAGTATCCAGATGGTGCTCAATAAACTGAGGGCTGATATCCCTGATGGTGAGGCGGGTGAACTCATCACGGGAGTATCCGAGCATTTCGCAGATGGTGTCGTTAAAAAATGTGATCCCGCCATCTTCGTTAATCCAGAGAATTCCCTCTGGAGCGTTGCTCACCGTGGAGTGCATCATGCGAAGCTCCTCCTCCGCCTTTTTCCTTCGGATTGCCTGGCGGATTTTATGACTCAGTTCACCGAACTGGGCACGGGGATCCCCACCTTTCTGCAGGTAAAAGTCAGCACCATTATCAAAGGCTTCAATGGCGACTTCCTCCCGTCCCTTGCCGGTGAAAAGTATAAAGGGAATATCTTTGAATTTCTTCCTTACCTCTTTGAGGAAACCGATGCCGTCCATGACCGGCATCTGATAATCGGAAATAATCGCCTCAACCGTCCCTCCTTCCAGAATCTCCAAGGCCTCTTTTGCTGAAGTTACGGTTATGACCGAAAATTCTTTTTCCCTCTCAAGAAAAAGCCTGCAGAGATCCAGGAGATCCGGCTCGTCATCAACGTAGAGGAGGGAGATCATTATTTCTAATATGGTTTAGTGAAGGATTTAGTTTTTGTTGGAGAACATTTTTTTATCGGGAGGAGGATCGGCAGAGAAGAGTACCTTTCCGGGCAAAGCGATCATTTTCCAGGAACCGGGGAAAAATATCACCATTCGTGCTCGTAGTTGATCCGGGGCAGGTATTCTCCTGGTCTTCCCAGTCCCAGAAAACCGACCTGGATGATTTTTCCAAAAAAATTGCAGCTGCTGCCAATACCGGTCAGCTCATTTGGAAAAGTCGTGGCATTTGGTCTCGATGCTGTTGCCGATGGAAGTATATCCAGGACCAGATCATTTATCTCCGGATGATCGACACTGCTTTTTTGTTCGACCAGACAAAGAATCTGATTCTGCTGAACAGCTGCTCTGTTCTGATGACACGCTCCTGAACAACTCAGTTGCAGGGTATGCTGGCGGAATCGCGACACCTGCCTTCCTGACTTGAAGGTGGACCTGGATTTCGCGTCGGTATGAAAACGGCATTACCTGGGTTTTCTCGTGTCCTGTACTGACGGTCCGGTCCTGAATCCATCTATCGGAATAACAATCTCAAAACGGGTTCCTTTCTTGTATTCCCCACTCTCCCTGATGGTTAAACCGGTAATTTCGAGGATTTTCTGAGCAAGGAAAAGACCCTGTGCCTTTTCATTCCCGCTGCTTCGCGCGAAGAGATGGGTTTTATCCTCCGGAGAAATACCGATTCCATTATCAGCAACCGTCAGGATAAGCCCGGTTGTCGTATACTGGAAGGAAATCACGATGCGGGTTACTTTCTCTCCATACTTATACGCATAATTAAACAGGTGGAAAAAAACCTTTTCAAAGAGCGGATCTGCAAAGACTTCAAGAGGGTCCTGCGGCAGGTCGATGGTGATTGCATCTGCCTGTAACTCAAAAAATGCCCGGTGAACGACCTCGGATAGTTGTTGCCATGCCGGAGCCGTTGCACCGAGGTTGTCATATTCCCTCGAGAAGGTGATCTGCCGCTGAATATTTTTTGCTGCTGTCTGAGCGCGGGTGAGATGAGCGAGTAATTCAGGTTCCTGCAACCCATAGGAAGCAAGTTCAAGAGAGCCACTGACGACCATCAGCTGATTCAGGATGTCGTGCCTCGTCATGCTCGAGAACATATTGAGATTATTTCTGGCAAGAATCCGGGCATTTTCGATCTGCTTGCGGCCGGAGATGTCGTACACCGAACACTGGATAACCGGCTCATCGTTGAATGTGTACATCTCGCTGACTAATTCCACATCAATAATCCTGCCGTCTTTTATCCCGAGGGGAATATCGTTACAGAGAATATAGCCTGTTTTTACCAGTTCCGCAAAGAATTGTTCCTCTGCCGGTTTTTCCCTGAAAAAACCTATCTCTCCCAGGTTTTTACCGAGCAGGTATTCGTGCGAATAACCGGTAAGGTTAATCATAAACGAATTGGCATCGATTATCTTTTTTGTATCCGATTCGATGATAAGTATGCCGTGATCGGCCGTATCGAACAGCCGGTGGAATTTTTCATCTTTTTTACGGATTTCCGGGACTGCATGGAGCGACTCAATCGCACCGGAATACTGGCCGTTTTTATCGTATAACGGAGAGGCGATGATCTCGAAAGTCGCGGGTCTTCCGTCCTGGCCGGGAAGTTGTAGTGTTGCCCTGATTGTTTTATTGTTCCGCCGAATGAGTGAATAATGGTAGTTCTCAAGTTCTTTGTCTGACGCAAAGACAAGATCGAGAAGTCCCGGAATCCGCTCCCCCATGATGAGAAAGGAGTGTTCATAATCTCCCCGCCCGAGGATCTGCACGGGACTGACACCGGTGAGCTTTTCCATTGCTGTATTCCAGAGTATCACCTTCCCTCTGGCATCTATCCCAAACGTCGGTTCGGGGAGAGAATTGACTATTTCGGTCAGCCGGTGCTCAGTATGTTCAAACTGTTCCTGCACCTGCCTGCGGTTTTCATCCAGTTCCATCGTTCCAAGGGCAAATGAGACATCCTCTGCAACGCCGTTGAGCAACCGGATCTCTGATTCGGTAAAAGAATTCCGTTGCGGGGAATAGAAGGTGATCACACCCTGTGTTTTCCCGCCACGTATCGGGAATGCGGCAGCTGAAAGATACCCTTTTTTAATCGCATGTTCTGCCCAGTGCCGGGTCGGAGCGCCAGCCTGGATATCGTTGCATATTATATATTTCCCCTTTCGTAATGCGGTAACCGTCGGCCCCTGCCCGTTTGAGACATCTTCGGCTGACATCCGGACATTTACAAAAAAATCATCGACAGCCCCGCTGGCGACAGCTCCCTTTATCCGGTGAGTTTCAGGGTCCTCAAACCCGATCCAGACCATTGCATATCCACCCTCCTGGATCGCGATCTTGCACACTTCCTGCATCAGTTGCATGCGGTTATGAACGTGAACAATTGCCTCGCTCACCCGTGAAAGTACCGAATACACCCGGTTGAGCCGCATCATCTTCTGCTCATTTTCCCGGGCCTTCACCGTGCGTCGCA